>NZ_JAIQLH010000308.1 GCF_020037025.1 Streptomyces huiliensis
TGTCCTCAAACGCCGGACGGGCTGAATCCAGCCCGTCCGGCGTTTGAGGACAAAGGGGTCTGGGGCGCAGCCCCAGGAAACGGCGAAGGGGCGGGTCCGGGGCAACCCTCACCCGGCCGCGGCCAGCTCCCCCACCTCAGCCGACTTCTCCAGCCTCACCACCGTCAGCGTACGGCTGACCACTTCCGTCCCCACCGCCTCGTACCCCCGCTTCCGGCACAGCCGCAGCGTCAGCTCGCTCCGCCGCCCGACGGCAAGCCGGAAGCGCCGGGCCGAGCCGTCCGTGGCGAGCCGCTCCTCCACGGCGGCGAGGAGCCGGCCGCCCAGGCCGTGCCGCCGCAGCCGCGGGTGGACGATGAGACCGCTGATGGACGCCGTACCGGACGAGGAGTCAACGGCACCGCGCACGGACCCGACGACCTCATCGCCGAGCCGGGCGACCAGCACGCACCCCGCCGCCAGTTCGGCACGCAGCTCACCGAGAGTCTGCGTCAGAGGGTCGAGGGAGTAGTCCCCGTAGAGCTCGGCCTCCCCCTGGTAGCAGAGGTACTGGAGCTTCAGGATCTGTTCGGCGTCGTCCTCGGTCGCCGCCGCGATGGTCACGCTCATACCCATGTGCGCATGCCTCCCCTGGTCAGTCCCGTACGTTCCGTCTGACAGGAGCCGCCGCGGTACACGTCGCCTCCGTGGCGCCTGTTGTCTACCGCTCCTTTCCCCAAGGTCCAGGAGCCGCAATCGCCGCCGTCAGCATTCTGCGCAGGCATCCCAGGCAACGGGAACGGATCGGCCCCAAAGATCCTTGTGAGATACCCAACTCCCCTGCGATTTCTCGGTAGGTCGGGTCTCCGGAGGAGAGAAGGGCGCGCATCAGACCGGGGCAGCGGCCGGGGAGGCGGCGGACCGCGGCGCGGAGTTCGCGGCGGGATTCGGCGGCCAGGACGGCCCGTTCGACACCGGAGTCGAGCGCGCCGGCGTGGTCGGCCGGTTCGGCGGCCACCGGGTCGTAGGGCACCTCGCGGCGGGCGAGGCGGCCCGCGGCGCGGGCCTCGGCGCGGACGACGGCGCGTAACCGGAGGGCGGGCGGCTCGGGGCGGCGCGGGCGGCGGCCCTTCCGCCGGCCGGCGGGACTGCCGTCGTACCGGTCGCTCAGCAGTCGGACCCAGACGGCCTGTTCGAGGTCGGCCGCGTCGATGCCGGCCGCCGGCGCCTCGGCGGCGCATTCGGCGGCCAGCAGCGGCCGGAGCGAGGTGACGAGGTCGTTCGGTGTCATGCCCGGCGGGACGTGGGCCCGCGTCCCGCCGGTTGCCGACCCCCACGGGCGTCACTCGTCCGTGTGGAATCCGTCGGGATTCCCTGGGTAGCGAGGGACTCAGCCCTTGCGGCCCTTCAGGAACTCCTCCCTCGCCACGATCGCCGTGTCGCAGTTGTCGGAGAAGATGCCGTCGATCCCCGTCGCGTAGTACGCCTTGAAGGCGCCGATGGCGTCGCCGTACGCGTTCGGGTCGCTCCCGCGCCGGAAGTCGGCGGGCAGGAAGCTGTTCTCGTTGCGCATGGTGTAGGGATGCAGGACGAGACCGGCCGCGTGCGCGTCACGGACGAGCGTGGTGGGCTTTGTGAGCCGCTCGTTCTTGTCCCGGGGGATGATGAGGTTGAGCCACGGGCCGATGCCCTCGGCGAAGCCGGAGATCCACTTCAGGCCCTTGGGCGTGACGAGGTCCGCGACCGTGCGCGGGTCCTTGGCCTCGACGAAGTCCCAGGGGCGGGTGGGCAGGTCGTCCAGCAGCAGCACCTTCGGGCAGTCGATGCCGAGCCGGCCCAGCCGCTGGAGGCTGCTCGGCTCGAAGGACTGCAGGAACGTATACGAGTTCCGGCCCGCGCGGCCGTACCGGCGCAGCAGCTTCGCGAGCCGCTCCTCCAGGCTCAGGCCGAGCTTGCGGAAGTAGGTGGGGTGCTTGGTCTCGACGTGCAGCCAGATACGGCGGCCGCGCTTGCGCCCCTCCTCGTCGGCCCACTTGAGGACCTCCTCGAAGGTGGGCACGGTCCAGTGGCCGTCGTAGAGGGTGTTGTGCTGCCGGACCTGGGGCAGGCGTTCCTTCGCACGCAGGGTCTTCAGCTCGGCGAGGGTGAAGTCCTCGGTGAACCAGCCGGTGTGGGATTCGCCGTCGACCGTCTTGGTGGTCTTGCGGGAGGCGAACTCGGGACGGGAGGAGACGTCGGTGGTGCCCGTGATGTCGTTCTCGTGGCGACAGACGAGATGGCCGTCCTTGGTGGGGACGACGTCCTGCTCGATGACGTCCGCGCCGTTCTCCAGGGCGAACCGGTAGGAGCCGAGGGTGTGCTCGGGCCGGTATCCGCTGCCGCCGCGGTGTCCGACGACCGTGGGCACCGGCAGGTCCCGCAGGCCGCCGCCGTGGCCGTGCCCGTGGCCCGGCCGCCGGTCGCCGCCCGGCGACGGCGCTGCCGTCGAGGGGGCCGCC
>NZ_JAIQLH010000309.1 GCF_020037025.1 Streptomyces huiliensis
GCCGCCGCCACCGGCGCCCGGCCGCGCGTCTTCCTCGCGGCCCTCGGCCCGGCCGCCGCGCACACCGCGCGGGCCGGCTTCGCGGCCAACCTCTTCCAGGCGGGCGGCGTCGAGCCCGTCCACGACCCCGTCACCGTCGACGCGGACACCGCCGCCGACGCGTTCCGCCGCAGCGGCGCCACCGTCGCCTGCCTCTGCTCCTCCGACGCGCTCTACGCCGAGCAGGCCGAGGACGTCGCCCGCGCCCTCAAGTCGGCGGGCGCGACCCGGGTGTTCCTCGCGGGCCGCCCGGGCGACCGGCGCGACGACTGGCAGCGCGCGGGCGTCGACACCTACGTCTCCGCCGGCGGCGACGCGGTCGCCCTCCTCTCCTCCGTCCTCGACCACCTCGGAGTGGCGTGATGAGCATCCCCGACTTCTCCCGCATCGACCTCGCACCGGACGGACCGGGGGCGCAGACCCCCGCCGACGCCGGACAGTGGCGGGCGGCCCTGAAGGAGAGCACCGGCCGCAGCGCCGACGACCTGCTGTGGGAGACCCCGGAGGGCATCGGCGTCAAGCCCCTCTACACCGCCGAGGACCTCCAGGGGCTGGACTTCCTCGGGACGTACCCGGGCATCGCGCCCTACCTGCGCGGCCCGTACCCGACGATGTACGTCAACCAGCCGTGGACCATCCGGCAGTACGCCGGCTTCTCCACCGCCGAGGAGTCCAACGCCTTCTACCGCCGCAACCTCGCGGCCGGCCAGAAGGGACTGTCCGTCGCCTTCGACCTGCCGACGCACCGCGGTTACGACAGCGACCACCCGCGCGTCACCGGTGACGTCGGCATGGCGGGCGTCGCCATCGACTCGATCTACGACATGCGGCAGCTGTTCGACGGCATCCCGCTGGACAAGATGAGCGTGTCGATGACGATGAACGGCGCCGTGCTGCCCGTCCTCGCGCTCTACATCGTCGCCGCGGAGGAGCAGGGCGTACCGCCCGAGAAGCTGGCCGGGACCATCCAGAACGACATCCTCAAGGAGTTCATGGTCCGCAACACCTACATCTATCCGCCGAAGCCGTCGATGCGGATCATCTCCGACATCTTCGCGTACACCTCGCAGCGGATGCCGCGGTACAACTCCATCTCCATCTCCGGCTACCACATCCAGGAAGCGGGCGCGACGGCCGACCTGGAGCTCGCGTACACCCTCGCCGACGGCGTCGAGTACCTGCGGGCCGGGATGGGCGCGGGGCTGGACGTGGACGCGTTCGCGCCCCGGCTCTCGTTCTTCTGGGCGATCGGCATGAACTTCTTCATGGAGATCGCCAAGATGCGGGCGGCCCGGCTGCTCTGGGCGCGGCTGGTGAAGCAGTTCGACCCCAAGAGCCCCAAGTCCCTCTCACTGCGCACCCATTCGCAGACCTCCGGCTGGTCGCTGACCGCGCAGGACGTCTTCAACAACGTCACGCGCACCTGCGTCGAGGCGATGGCCGCCACCCAGGGCCACACGCAGTCGCTGCACACCAACGCCCTGGACGAGGCCCTCGCCCTGCCGACGGACTTCTCCGCGCGCATCGCCCGCAACACTCAGCTTCTCCTGCAACAGGAGTCCGGCACCTGCCGGGTGATCGACCCGTGGGGCGGCAGCGCGTACGTCGAGCGGCTGACGCACGACCTCGCGCGCCGGGCCTGGCAGCACATCCAGGAGGTCGAGGCGGCCGGCGGCATGGCCCAGGCCATCGACGCCGGCATCCCCAAGCTGCGCGTCGAGGAGGCGGCGGCCCGCACCCAGGCCCGCATCGACTCCGGCCGGCAGCCGGTCATCGGCGTCAACAAGTACCGCGTGGACAGCGACGAGCAGATCGAGGTCCTCAAGGTCGACAACTCCTCCGTCCGCGCCCAGCAGATCGAGAAGCTGCGGCGGCTGCGCGAGGAGCGGGACGAACGCGCCTGTCAGGACGCGCTGGACGCGCTCACCCGGGCCGCCGGCGGCGACGGCAACCTGCTGGAGCTCGCCGTGGACGCGGCCCGCGCCAAGGCCACCGTCGGCGAGATCTCCGACGCCCTGGAGAAGGTGTACGGGCGTCACGCCGGCCGCATCCGTACCATCTCCGGTGTGTACAGGCAGGAGGCCGGACCGTCGTCCGGCGTGGAGCGCACCCGCGCGCTCGTCGAGGCGTTCGAGCGGGAGGAGGGCCGCCGGCCCCGCATCCTGGTCGCCAAGATGGGCCAGGACGGGCACGACCGCGGCCAGAAGGTGATCGCGACCGCCTTCGCCGACCTGGGCTTCGACGTGGACGTCGGCCCGCTCTTCCAGACCCCGGCGGAGGTCGCCCGGCAGGCTGTCGAGGCCGACGTGCACGTCGTCGGCGTCTCCTCGCTGGCCGCGGGGCACCTGACGCTGGTGCCCGCCCTGCGCGAGTGCCTGGCCGAGGAGGGGCGCGAGGACATCATGGTCGTCGTCGGCGGGGTGATTCCCCCGCAGGACGTGCCGACGCTGCTGGAGATGGGCGCGACCGCCGTCTTCCCGCCCGGCACGGTCATCCCCGACGCCGCCTACGACCTGCTGGGGACCCTCGCCGGGGCCCTCGGCCACGAGCTGTGAGCCGGGCGGCCGGCTGATGGCGCGCGCGATCGACCTGGACGCGGTCGTCAAGGGCGTCCTGGACGGGAAGCGGGCGGCCATCGCCCGCGCCGTCACCCTCGTCGAGTCCACCCGCGCCGACCACCGGGAACTCGCCCAGCGGATGCTGGTGCAGTTGCTGCCGCACGCGGGCGCGGCGCGGCGGATCGGCGTCACGGGCGTGCCCGGGGTCGGCAAGTCGACGTTCATCGACGCCCTCGGCACGATGCTCACGGGGTTGGGCCACCGGGTCGCCGTGCTCGCCGTCGACCCGTCCTCGACGCGCACGGGCGGCAGCATCCTCGGCGACAAGACGCGCATGGAGCGGCTGGCCGTCGACCCGGCCGCGTTCGTCCGGCCGTCCCCGACGGCGGGGACGCTCGGCGGTGTGGCCAAGGCGACGCGCGAGACGATCGTGGTGATGGAGGCGGCCGGTTACGACGTGGTGCTCGTGGAGACCGTCGGCGTCGGCCAGTCCGAGACCGCCGTCGCCGGCATGGTCGACACCTTCCTGATGCTCACCCTCGCCCGCACCGGCGACCAGCTCCAGGGCATCAAGAAGGGCGTCCTCGAACTCGCCGACCTCGTCGCCGTCAACAAGGCCGACGGCCCGCACGAACGCGACGCGAAGTCCGCCGCCCGCGAACTCGCCGGTGCCCTGCGGCTGTTGCGCTCCCCCGACGCCGCCTGGAACCCGCCCGTCCTCACGTGCAGCGCCCGCGAGAACACCGGCCTGGACGTACTGTGGGACCGCCTGGAGCAGCACCGCCGCGTCCTGGAGGCGACGGGCGAACTGGCCCGGCGGCGCAGCGAGCAGCAGGTGGAGTGGGCGTGGGGCATGGTCCGCGACCAGCTCCTCGGCGAGCTGCACGCGCACGCGGGGGTGCGCGCGGTGACTCCGGACGTCGAACGGGGCCTGCGCGACGGCACGTTGACGGCGACGCTGGCGGCACAGCGGATCCTGGGGGCGTTTCGCTCGGACGCCGGCGGCCCCGGTGTCACCGAGGAGTCCGCAGGCCGCTGATCACCATGTGGATCAGCAGGTCGAAGCTCTCCTCCAGCCGCTCGGGGAGGCCGAAGGCGCCCTCGGCCTCCAGTACGGCGAAGCCGTGGAGCGCGGCGCGCAGGCAGCGGGTCGCGTGGACGGCCGCCGACTCCTCAAGGCCGTAGGCGCGGAGCGCGGCGAAGACGATGCCGAGCAGGCGCTCCCCGGCCTCGGCCGTCCGGGGCTCCGGGCGCTGGACGAGCACCGCGTACCGGTGCGGGTGGCGCAGCGCCCAGTCGCGCCAGGCGAGCATCAGCGCGCGGATCGCCTCGTCCGCCGAGCGGCCGAGCACGGCCGCGCCGACCTCGTCCGTGAGGTCGTCCAGGATCCGGGCCGACATCAGGTCGCGCAGCTCGGCCAGGTTGCGGACGTGCTTGTAGAGCGAAGGGGTGGCGACCCCCGCCCGGCCCGCCACGGCGGACAGCGTCAGGGCGGTGGGGGAGCCCTCGTCGACGAGCGCGAGGGCGATGTCGACGACGGCGTCGGGGGAGAGGGCGGCCCTAGGCACGGACGCCCTCCCCGAGGCCGAGGAAGGCGAGCACGGCGGCGGTGACGCGGTCGGGGCACTCGACGTGCGGATAGTGCCCGGCGCCCTCGATCAACTCCAACCGGCCGATGTCGGCGGGGAGTTCGGCGACGATGCCCTCGCCTTCGGCCCGGGGGTCGGGCCAGTCGGGGTCCAGGGTGCCCTGGACGATCAGGACCGGGCAGCGGACGTCGGCGAGCCGGGCTCCGGCGTCGGTGGGCGCCGACATGCCCATCCGCGCCACCACGGCCATCCGGCCGGGCCGGCGCAGGTCCGCCTCCAGGGCGGCGAGGCGGGCGGGCTCGACACCGTCCCGGTTGTCCCCCATCCCGTGCGCGAGGACGACGAGCGGTCCGTCGCCGGTGGCGTCGTAGGCGATCCGCTTGCCGCGCAGGGTCAGGTACTCGGTCATGGAATCGGTCACGGTTCCCCCGGTGGTTTATGTCGTTAGCCGCAAAGCTAATGGTATTAGCCGTGATCGGCAAGCGCCGGCCGGAGCGGCGGGGGCGCCCGGATACCGTGGTGTCCCGAAACGAGTGGAATCCGAAGGAAGGCGGGGCGCCGGTGGGTGACGAGGCGGCGGTGCGGGCCGAGGAGATGGTGGAGGCGTTCAAGGCGCTGGCCAATCCGGTGCGGCTGCAGATCATGCGGTGGCTCAGGGAGCCGGAGCGGGAGTTCGCGGAGTACGAGCCGATCGCGGACCGCCGGACCGTCGGCGTGTGCGTCAGCCACATCCAGGCCAAGAGCGGGCTCGCGCAGTCGACCGTCTCCTCGTACATGGCGGCCCTGGAGCGGGCGGGGTTGGTCCGTTCCACGCGGGTGGGCAAGTGGACGCACTACCGGCGGGACGAGGGGCGGCTGCGGCGGCTGTCGGACGCGATCGGTGACCATCTCTGACCTTTCGAAGGACGCCGCGTCGCGACTACCGCATCGACACATCGGAATATTGCGATACGATCGTGGCATGGATGCGACGACATCGACCAAGTCCGCCCTGATCGTGCACGCCCACCCCGAGCCGGACTCCTTCAGTACGGCCCAGATGCGGGTCGCCGCCGAGGAGTTGCGGCGCTCCGGCCACTCCGTGCGGATCGTGGACCTCTATGCCGACGGGTGGGCGCCGGTCCTCGACCGGCATGAATTCGGGCCTGTGGAAGGGCACTTCAAGCCGCAGGCCGAGCAGCGGAAGGCCGTCAGGGAAGGCACCCTGCCCGTCGAGGTGCGCGCCCACCTGGACGCGGTGCTCGACGCCGACCTGCTGGTGCTGTCGTTTCCGCTGTGGTGGTTCTCGGTGCCGGCGATCCTCAAGGGCTGGGTCGACCGCGTCTTCGCCATGGGCGCGGTCTTCGGCGGCGACCACGGCGTCTTCGACCGGGGCGCGCTGCACGGCAAGCGGGCCGTCGTCCTCGTGACGACCGGAGGCTCCGCGGAGTCCTTCGACCGGGGCGGCTCGTTCGGGGCGATGGACGACTTCCTGTACCACATCCGCCGCGGCATGCTGGAGTTCGTCGGCTACGAGGCGCTCCCGCCCGTCGTCACCTACGGGCCGGCCCACGCGACGGACGCCGACCGCCTGGCCGCGCTGGAAGCGGTCCGGGAGGCTTTCGCGGCGCTCGGCGACGGCCGCCGGGACACGGCGGAGGCCCGGGCGGCGGCGGTCTGAGCCCGTCGCGTGTCGGACACGCGGGCCGGGCCCACGTCCCGACCGGCCCGGAGGTACCGAGCGGGGCCGACCGGGCGGACGGCTTCCGCGATAGCCTGGCCGCCGGTGACCGGGTGGCCATCCGGTCGACCGGCGCGTACTGCGCCACCAGTGTCCTGGTGGGCTTCCACGGCTACCCGCCCGTTGCCGCAGTTCGTCCACGCGCCTCCACGGTGAGACGGCGAGAGCGCGGCCGGGCCCACCGGGTCGAACGCGTCAGTCGCCGTCGCCCCTGGGGAAGACCCTGTCGCGGAGGCGTTCCGGCCGGGACAGGGCGGTGGTGAAGGCGTGCCACGAAGCGAGGGGGAAGATGAGAATCGCTCGGCCGGGATTCTTGCTGTCCCGTATGAGCACTCTGTCGGCGAAGCGGTCGGACGCCTCGACGCACGCGGCCCCGACGGGATCGCTGTGGCTGGACTTGCGCCAGGCGGCGGCGTCGCGTGCGGGTGGGGGCGTGCGGGTCACGGCGACTCTCCTCCCCTACGGGCCTGATCGGGTCCGCCGGGTCGTCCGGCGACCCTTCCGTCAGCCTCCCCGAGAAGGCGTCCCCTGTGTAGGCCGCGCGCTTGCCGGGGCCGCCGTCAACGGGACGGTGGTTGGGCCGGGGCGCCCGTTGGGCCGGGGTGGGAAAGAGAAAGACCCGGGGTGGGAAAGAGAAAGACGAGGAGATCCGCGCTCCTCGCCACTCTTAATTTATAGCCCACAGGGGGCCTTGCGGCAAGGCCCCGGTCATGCCGCAGAATCTGCGATCTAAGCCACTGAGCTGCGGAAACGGCGAGCACGCCGTTCCGCGGCCGGGGCCGCCGGGGCGCGTCGCGGCCGGGTGTACGGCAGACGAGGAAATGGGCGTGGGGATGTTCGACGTAATCGTGGTCGGTGGCGGGCCGACCGGGCTGATGCTGGCCGCCGAACTGCGGCTGCACGGCGTGGGTGTGGTCGTGCTGGAGCGGCTGGCCGAGCCGACCAAGGAGTCCCGCGGGCGCGGCCTGCACACCCGCAGCGTCGAGCTGATGGACCAGCGCGGCCTGCTCGACCGGTTCCTCGCGGTCAGCGAGAAGTTCCAGGTCGGCGGCCTCTTCGGTGGCATCGCCAAGCCCTGGCCGAAGGGGCTGGACACGGGCCACCCGTACGGCCTCTCGACCCTGCAGCCGGTCACCGAGCGGCTGCTGGAGGAGCACGCGCGGGAGCTCGGCACCGAGATCCGGCGCGGCTCCGAGGTCGTCGGTCTCGAGCAGGACGAGGACGGGGTGACCGTCGAACTGGCCAGTGGGGGCACCCCCGCCAATGAGGGCGTAGCCGGCGGGGGAGGCACGCGGCTGCGCTCCCGCTACCTCGTCGGCTGCGACGGCGGCCGCAGCACCGTGCGCAAGCTGGCCGGCATCGGCTTCCCGGGCGAGCCCGCGACGGTCGAGACGCTGCTGGGCGACATGGAGATCGCCGACGACCCGGAGAAGGTCGCCGCCGTCGTCGCGGAGGTCCAGAAGACGCAGCTGCGGTTCGGGACGGTCCCCAACGGGGACGGGACGTTCCGCGTCATCGTGCCCGCCGCGAGCGTGTCGGAGGACCGGATCAAGCCGCCGACCCTGGACGAGTTCAAGGAGCGGCTGCGGGAGGTGGCGGGCACCGACTTCGGTGTGCACTCGCCGCGCTGGCTCTCCCGCTTCGGCGACGCCACCCGGCAGGCCGAGCGCTACCGCGCCGGCCGGGTGCTGCTGGCCGGCGACGCCGCCCACATCCACCCGCCGACCGGCGGCCAGGGCCTCAACCTCGGTGTGCAAGACGCGTTCAACCTCGGCTGGAAGCTGGCCGCCGAGGTCGCCGGCTGGGCGCCCGAGGGCCTGCTGGACAGCTACCACGCCGAACGGCACCCGGTGGGCGCCCGGGTCGTGGCCAACACCCGCGCGCAGATCACCCTGCTGGGCACCAGCCCCGGCGCGGCCGCCCTGCGCGACCTC
>NZ_JAIQLH010000031.1 GCF_020037025.1 Streptomyces huiliensis
GGACGCCGCCGAACTAAATTTGATAAAGCCGTGGGCTGGATCGTTGGAAAACGATCCGGCCCACGGCTTTTTTGCGTTTCCGCGGCATCGCTTTTCCCGTCACGCCATCCGCGCCCATTCCTCCCGCTGCACCGCGCCCACCAGCGGTTCACCCCGCGCCAGCCGCCCCACCTCGTCCACCGCGAAGACGCCCAGCCGGCGAACCTCGTCGCCCTGGCAGCCGGCGATGTGCGGCGTGAGGAAGACGTTCGGCAGGGAGAACAACGGGTGGCCGGCGGGCAGGGGTTCGGGGTCCGTCACGTCGAGGAAGGCGTCCAGGCGGCCCGCGGCACACTCCCGTACCAGGGCGTCCGTGTCGATGAGCGAGCCTCGCGCGGTGTTGACGACCGTGGCGCCGTCCGGCAGCAGGGCAAGGCGTTCGGCGCTCAGCAGGTGCCGGGTCTCCGGAAGTTCGGGCGCGTGGAGCGTGACGATCGAACTGGATGTGCACAGGGTGTGGATATCGGCGGGCTCGGCCCCCAACCGCCACGCGTCCGCCGCGGAGACGTACGGGTCGTACAGCAGGACCCGGTAGCCCGCCTCGGCGTCGCGCAGCCGGGAGAGGACACGCCGGCCGATCCGGGACGCGCCCACGACCCCCACGGTCCGCCCGTCCGCGCCCTCCCGCTCCCTGAACACCGGCCACTTCCCCGGCCGGTAGCCCGCCATCGCACCGAGGGCCCTCTTCGCCGCCAAGGCGATCTGGGCGTAGGCGAACTCGGCCACCGGGCCGGCGTTGACGTCGGCGGCCGAGGAGACGGCGAGTCCCCGTTCCCACACCGCCGGCGTGACGATCCGTCGCACCGAGCCTCCCGCGTGCACCAGCGCCCGCAGGCGGGGTGCCGCCGTGAGGGTCTCCTCGTCCAGAACGAGAGACGTCCCCCAGCCCGTGACGACGACGTCCGCGTCCGCCAGGGACCCGACCGGCGTCGCCCACCGCGCGAGTCCCGCCCGCAGCTCCGGAGGGAATATGGCGGCTGCCTGCTGCCGGCCCGCCGTCACGCACACACGCAGATCCGTCACGACCGTCATCTAGCGCGCTCTGCCCGCCCCCGTGGAACGGGAAACATCCGCCGTTGTCCCTGAGGGGGAAGATCCGGCCATTCCTTCGGGTCCGGCCGGCTGGAGGCGTGCGCCGCTCAGTGGGTGAGGGCGTGGCGGGGCCAGCGGGTGCGGGCCTGTTCCTCGGAGCGCATCAGGGCGAGAGTGGGGAGGCCCAGGCCGGCGCCGTCCTCCAGGAGGTCGGGGAGGGCGGGCAGCGGGGCGACGGCCGCGACGTCCTCAAGCACCAGGGTGAGTGGTGGGTCGAGCCGACCGGAAGGTGACCGTTCGGCCACGCCCCGGCCGCGCTCGACCACGTTCGCGGTGAGTGCGGTCAGCAAGGGCATCGCACCCGGGCGGGTGCGGGGATCCTCAATCGCCTCACCCACCACGTAGAGCGTTCCCATCTCGGCGACGAATGATTCCAGCGCGAGCACATCCGACCGATTTGGATTGCACGCATCGCGAATGTGGACTGATGACAGCGCATTGAGCGCACGGGCCGTCAACTCTTGCGCCATGTCTCGTCGTTCCGGGTGACCGGTCAACGCGGACTCCAGCTCACCCGCCGCGCCGCCCGCGGCCTTTGGGTTGGTGCGGAGGATCCGTACGGGCTCGTGTGCCGAGGTGCCCTGGGCCCAGCGGTGCACCTGCCGGAACGGGCGGCCGTCCACGGCCGCCGCGTGCAGCCAGCAGCGAAGCAGCGTCTCGGCCGTCTCCGCGGTCACCGAGTCCAGCGAGCTCAGCGGGCGGACGGGCGCGAGGAGGGCTTGTGCGCGGGCGGCGGCCGTGACGCGCGACTCGCAGTCGGCCGCCGGGTTCCAGCGGAGCCGGTCGGGGGTGTCGAGGAGGTGCCCCGGGTCGAAGACGCGGACCGGGCCGAGCTTCGCGCGGGAGTCCTTCGTGTCCGCCCACAGTTCGGGGTCGCTGGTGGTGACCAGCACCGGTCCGGCCGCCTCCAGGATCGCCCGGGCGGCTATGGAGCGGCGGTCGGTGCCGTAGACGAGGCGCTGGGGTCTGGCAGCGGGCGTCGGGGGAGTGGTCGGCGTGGGGGGAGCGGCGGGCGTGGGCGGGGCGGCTTCGGCAGGGGCGGCCGGCTCGGGCGGCGTCGCGCTGAGGGGCTCCTGCGGGAGCCGCGCTGCCGTCAGGGGTGCTTCGGTGGCCGCAGGGGTGGGGAGCGGCGGTTCGGTCGCCGTGGGGTCCGGCACGGTCGCTTCCGCCGTCCGTTCCGCGGCCACGCGTTCCGCAGCCATGCGTTCCGCGGTCGCCCGTACCGCCGCCTCCCGCCGCGCCCGCCGGACGCGGCGCCACCGGGCCAGGGTGCCGAGCGCGAAGACCAGCAGGACGACGGCCACGAGCGCCTCGCTGATCGCGAAGCCCCAGAACAGCCCGTAGCCCGACAGTTCGTCCGGCGGGGTGTCGGGCCAGGCGGTGGGGAGGTCGCGCGGGTCGGACATCAGGTGCCGCAGGGCGGCGGGCGTATGCGTGAGGTTGACGGCCGCCGGCCAGTCTCCGTGCGCGAAGAAGCCGGCCAGGCCCGTCGCCGACCACAGCAGCAGCGTCACGCCCAGCAGGAAGGCGAACGTGCCGACCAGCAGGCCGTCCGGTACCCCGCCCGTGCCCCGCTCCCCCGGGGGCCGCGTACCGTGCGCCACGGTCAGGCCACCGTCGACCGGGGCGTCGACCGGGGCGTCGTGCCGTATACCTCGTCCTCGTCCGGATACCGCTCCATCGCCGCCGTCGCCCGTTCCGCCACCGCCCGTTCGGCGGCCGGGTCGCGGTCGAGGACGCCGTCCTCGGTCATGGCGCGGTCGGTGTAGACGAGGGGGCGTTCGGCGTCCGTGATCAGGTGTTTGACGACCTGGACGTTGCCGTTGACGTCCCAGACGGCGATGCCCGGGGTCAGGGTCGGGATGATCTCCATGGCCCAGCGCGGCAGGCCGAGCACCCGTCCGGTGGCGCGGGCCTCGTCGGTCTTCTGGGCGTAGATCGTCCGAGTCGACGCCATTTTGAGGATGGCCGCCGCTTCTTTGGCGGCCGCCCCGTCGACCACGTCGGAGAGGTGGTGCACCACGGCGACGAACGACAGGCCGAGCCGGCGGCCGAACTTCAGCAGCCGTTGGAAGAGCTGGGCGACGAAGGGGGAGTTGATGATGTGCCAGGCTTCCTCGACGAGGAAGATGCGCTTCTTGCGGTCCGGGCGGATCCAGGTGTGTTCGAGCCAGACGCCGACGATCGCCATGAGGATGGGCATGGCGATGGAGTTGCGGTCGATGTGGGAGAGGTCGAAGACGATCAGGGGGGCGTCGAGGTCGATGCCGGCCGTCGTGGGCCCGTCGAACATGCCGCGGAGGTCGCCGTCGACCAGGCGGTCGAGGACGAGCGCGACGTCCAGGCCCCAGGCTCGTACGTCGTCTATGTCGACGTTCATGGACTCCGCGGACTCGGCTTCCGGGTGGCGGAGTTGTTCGACGATGTCCGTCAGCACCGGTTGCCGGTCGGTCACCGATTCGTTGACGTAGGCGTGGGCGACCTTGAGCGCGAAGCCGGAGCGTTCGTCGAGGCCGCGGCCCATGGCGACTTCGATGATGGTGCGCAGCAGGGCGAGCTGGCCGGTGGTGGTGATGGACGGGTCGAGCGGGTTGAGCCGGATGCCGCCGTCGAGGGCGGCCATGGGGTCGAGCCGGATCGGGGTTATGCCGAGCTGCTGGGCGATGAGGTTCCACTCGCCGACGCCGTCCTCGCCCTGGGCGTCGAGGACGACGACCTGCCGGTCGCGGAACCGGAGCTGCCGCAGGACGTACGTCTTCTCCAGCGCCGACTTGCCGTTGCCGGACTCGCCGAGGACCAGCCAGTGCGGCGCGGGCAGTTGCTGGCCGTACAGCTGGAACGGGTCGTAGATGTAGCCCTTGCCGGAGTACACCTCGCGCCCGATGATCACGCCCGAGTCGCCCAGGCCGGGCGCCGCGGTGGGCAGGTAGACGGCCTGCGCCTGCCCGGTGGAGGTGCGGACGGGCAGGCGGGTCGTCTCCACCTTCCCGAAGAGGAAGCTGGTGAAGGCGTTGGTGATGGCGGAGAGCGGATCGAGCACGGCGGTCGCCCCTAGGTCTAGCGTCGTCTGCGGCGTCTGACGGTCATGTGCCGGTCAACGCCGGATGCCGGTCGCGAACGGCAGCGTGTTGACGAAGGCGCGGTGGTGCTCGCGGTCGCACCACTCCAGCTTGAGGTAGCTCTTGCCGGCCGACGCTCTTATGGTCCGCTTGTCGCGGGCCAGTTCCTCGGGGGAGCGGGACGAGACGGTGATGTAGCCGACCAGGTTGACGCCGGCGGCGCCGCTGGCCAGGTCCTCGCCGCGCTGGTCGACGCGGGAGTGGTGGGCGACGTCGCGCGGGTCGACGACGCGGTTCATCTTGGCAGCGCGGGAGGCGTCGGCGTCGTCGTTCGTCTTCTCGGTCAGCATCCGCTCGATGGCGACGTCCGTGGGCTCAAGGTCCATGCAGACGGCGACGGTGCGGATGACGTCCGGGGTGTGGACGAGCAGCGGGGCGAGGAAGTTGACGCCCACCGGGGTCATCGGCCACTCCTTGACCCACGCGGTGGCGTGGCACCACGGCTCGCGCGTCGACGACTCGCGGGTCTTCGCCTGCAGGTAGGTGGGCTGCATGGCGTCGAGCTCGGCGGGCCAGGCGTTGCGCTGGGTCATGGCCTGGATGTGGTCGATCGGGTGGTCGGGGTCGTACATGGAGTGGACGAGGGACGACAGCCGGCTCTGGCCGAGGGGCTGGCGGACGCGGATGTCGGCCTCGGCGAGCCGGGCGCAGATGTCCGTCAGCTCGCGGGCCATGACGACGGCGAGGCCGCCGTCCCGGTCCAGCTTCCGCTTGCCGCCGCCGTGCCGGGAGGCGCGGGCGATGGCCTGGGCCTCGGCGGAGAGCTCGCGGGTGTAGTGCATGCAGGCGACGAGGTAGGCGCGGTGCTGCTCGGAGGAGGTCGAGACCATGGACTGCAGCTGCTCGTAGGACTCCTTGAGCCACTCCGGGGACTTGTGGTCGCCGCGCCGCTCGACGTCCTTGGCGTGCGCGTCGGGGTCGGCGGGAAGCGTGCGCGCCAGCATCTGGAGGCGGGTGACGTAGCCGTCGCCGTTGGCGACGTGCTTGAGCAGCGTGCCGAACCGTTCGACCAGGGCTTCCTGGTCTTCGGAGTCGCGCAGGCCGACGCCGGGGCCCTCGATCTCGATCGCGGCGGTGACGGTGCGGCGGTCGGCGTGGAGGAGGACGGCGATCTCGTCGGGGCCGAAGGGGGCCGAGAGCCAGTTGATCCGGCCGATGCCGGGCGGCGGGCCGACCTCCACCTCGCGTCCGTCGAGCCGGGTGCCGGCCTCGACGGCGGCGGAGCGGTAGGTGACGCCGCGGCGCACGGTGCGCTTGTAGCTGCGGTTGATCTCGAACCACTTGTAGAAGGTGCGCTGCTTGTAGGGCACGTAGACGGCGGCGAGCGCGAGGGCGGGGAAGCCGGTGAGCGTGAGGATCCGCAGCGGCAGGATGGGCACCAGCAGGCCGCACATCATGCCGAGGAAGGCCCCCGCGATGATCAGTCCGATCTCGCCGGTCTCCCGGTTCTTGCCGACGACCGCGTTGGGGCGGGCCCGGCCGATCAGATACGTACGGCGGGCCGCGACCGGCGGGGACTGCGCCTCGATCGTCAACTCCGCTCACCTCCAGAGGTATTGCCGTTGTTCTGTGCCCGCGTGCTCTGTGGCCGCGGTGCCGGGGTGGCTCCGCCTGGGGTGCCGCCGCCGGGTGCGCCGCCGCCTCCGGTCGGGGGGCGGCGGGCGCTGTGGGCGGCGACGCCGCCGGAGACGGGGTTCGCGGGACGGGCGGGCTGGACGCCGCCTCCGCCCCCGCCTCCGCTGCCGCGGGCGCTGTGGGTGGTGATGCCCTGCTTGACCAGGCTGGCGGGGGAGGAGATCACGGCCGCCGCCTGACGGGACGCGGCGTCCTTGCTGGCGTTGCGGCTGCTGATGATCTCGTCGCCGAAGCCGGGGACGAAGCGGTAGATCATCGCGCTGGAGAAGATGGCGAGGATGATGATCGCCAGGCCGGACACGACGGCGGAGAGTTCCTTCGGGCCCTGCCCGGAGGAGAGCGCTCCGGCGAGGGCCAGCACGATCACGATGATCGGCTTCACCAGGATCACCGCGATCATGATGCCCGCCCAGCGGCGGACGTGGCCCCACATGTTCTTGTCGACGAGCCCCGAGTAGACCGCCGTGCCGAGCAGCGCGCCCGCGTAGAGCAGGGCCGCCCTGATCACCAGCTCCAGCCAGAGCACGCCGGCGGCGAGGACGGAGACGAGGGAGACGACGATCAGCATGATCGGGCCGCCGCCGATGCCGTCGCCCTTCTTGAGGGCTTGCGAGAACGAGTTGAAGAACTGCTCGTTCTTCGCTCCGGTGCCGGACGCGATGGCCTCCGTCACGGCGTCCGTGGCCTGGACGACGGTGTAGAGGATCAGCGGCGTGAAGGCTGAGGCCAGCACCGTCAGCCACAGGAACCCCACCGCTTCCGTCACCGCCTCCGTGAACGGCACTCCGCGCACGGCGCGCTTGGCGACTGCCAGGAGCCAGAGGACGAGCGTCAGGATCGTCGACGCGGCGAAGACGACGGCGTACTGGCGGAGGAAGGTGCCGTTCGTGAAGTCCACGTTGCTCGTGTTCTTCACGGCTTCCGACAGCTTCTCCACCGTCCACTGCGCGGCCTCGGCACAGCCCTTGGCGAGGGCGGCGGCGGGGTCTATGGCGTTGGCGGTGTCGGGGGGGCCTTTGGGGGCTTTGTCGGTGGGGGATTGGCAGTATTGGCGGGCGGGGCCGTGGATCAGGTCACAGGGGTCGTTCGTGCGCCCCGGTGAGGGGCTGCCGCTCGGCGACGGCGTCGTGGACGAGCCCGGGGAAGGCGTGCCGGAGCCCCCGGGGGAGGGCGTGGTGCTGCCCCCCGGGGTGGGAGTGGGGGGGGCGGGAGCGGCGAAGGCCCGGGCCGAGAGGAGGACAGCGGTCGTCTGCACTGCTACGCAGACGGATGTGAACGAGAGGGCACGTCGAGTGCGCCTACCTGGCATAGGTGAACCCTCCGTACCCCTTCACGGCGTTGGCGATGGCATCCGCACCGGATGCCGGATCATCTCCATTGACCGGGGCCGGCCCTGGGGTCTGCGAGTGCTCGGCGACCTTCCAGTCGCCGCCCGTCCAGCTCAGCTGCATGCTTATGGTGAACCAGCTGTTGGCCACCGGCTTGGTGGAGCCTTGCCCTGCAAGCCCTACGAGCCCTGTGCACCAGACTTCGACCGTCGGGTTGTCGTCGCCGGCCTTGGTGACCTTGGTGCCGACGGGGACCGTGCGGGAGACGAAGGTGTAGCCCTTCGGGGTCGTGCCGTCGTCATTGAGCCCGAGGTTCTTGAAGAAGGCCGTGGAATAGGCGCTGTCCAGTGTTCTCTGGTACTTGTCCACCGAGGAAGGCGCCATGACGGTCTTCACGATGTCGTGGCGTTTGTCCACGTTGAACATGTCCGTCGAACCGAGTGCCACGGCGAAGTTGGCCGCTGCCGACTGGGCGCCCTGCTCGTCGTGCCCGAACCCGGAGGCGATCCCCCCGCTCTTCCCCTCCACCGGCTTCACCCCCGACGGCGCCGTCGCGCTGCTGCCGCCGCCCTTCGCCGCGTTTCCGTCGTCGCTGTCCGACGACGAATCGCCGCCGCCGCGGTTGGCGAAGGCGATGGCGGCGATGAGGAGGACGACCACCGCGACGATGGTGATGAGGTTGCGGCTGGGGCGGACCGGGCGGCGTTGGGGGGCGTAGGGGTCGACCTCGCCCTCGGGGAGCCGGGTGCGGGTGAGGTGGTGGTCGTCGGCGTCGTACCCGCCGTAACCCCCGTGGTCGCCGCCGGAGCCCTGACCGCTTCGGTAGCCGTCGTCACCGAGACTCATCGCGTGCCTGCTCCCTCATGCGTCGTCGCGGGCGTGCCGCCATGAGACGACGGTAGCGGTGCGGGCGGTTTCCGGGGGGAGGGCCTGAGGGAGTGAGGGGGCATCAGGAAGCAGCCTTGGGTGGGGGGACTCGCGGGTGAGCGGGTTCGCGCGGGGTGGTGGCACCGTACGGGCGCGCCGGGGGGCGGTGGGTAGGGCCGTCCGGGCCGGAGCGCGCCGGTGGTCCGCCGGCCGGGGCGGCCGGGTCCGGCGGACCATCGGGTCACACGGCCATGCCGTAGACGATCGTGAAGAGCGTGCCGAGCGAGCCGATGATGAACACACCGGTCAGCCCCGCGACGATGAGGCCCTTGCCCTGCTCCGCGCTGAAGGTGTCGCGGAGCGCCGTCGCGCCGATGCGCTGCTTCGCCGCGCCCCAGATCGCGATGGCGAGGCAGAGCAGGATCGATACGGCCATGATGACCTCGATCATCACCCGGGCCTCCCGGCCCAGGCTGCCGAACGGCCCCCAGTTCGGGGCGATTCCACCGATAATGGTGTTGATGTCGCCTTTTCCGGCTGCCAAGAACATTCGTAACTCACCGCCCCTAGAGGGTAGTTGCGCCGCCTCTGCCGCACGGCAAAGGTCGGTACCTATCTTCGCCGACGATGCCGCACTTGCATGTCGATTTGGCGGCATTTTTTGACGGAGCCCGCATATGCCGACGGCAGATCCGGCCGCCGTGGCCGCGCGGTCCGCCGGCCGTTGTCAGTGGGTAGCCCTATGGTGACTCTGTGTATCACGCATGCCCACGGCGGGCAATGGGCGTGAGGGCAGGGGGTGTACGGATGTTCGGGGATCCGTTGGTGTGGTCGGTAGGCTGTGGGGGCCGTTCTCGCACGCGCCGCGGAGGGCGGTGGCGGGGCCGGTTCATCGCGTTCATCGCACTCATCGCCTGGGCCGTGGGGTGCGTCGAGTTCAAGGGTGGTTGGGGTGCTGGTTGCCGAACGCTACCGGCTGGGGGAGATGCTCGGCCGTGGCGGTATGGGCGAAGTCTGGTGCGGGCAGGACGAGGTGCTGGGGCGTCAGGTCGCGGTCAAGCTGCTCCTGGGCGACGACGGCGACGACTCCGCCGCCCAGCGCTTCCGGCTGGAGGCCCAGACGGCGGCTCGCCTGAATCACCCTCAAGTGGTCTCGGTCTACGACTTCGGTTCTTGGGACGGCCGCTTCTACCTGGTGATGGAGCTGGTGAACGGTCCCAGCCTGGCCCAGCAGCTGGCCGCCCGCGGACCGCTGTCGCCGGCCGGGGTCGCCGACGTCGCCGCGCAGGCCGCGGCCGGGCTGGCGGCGGCCCACCAGCAGGGGGTGGTCCACCGCGACGTGAAGCCGGGCAACCTCATGCTGGACCGCAGCGGCACGGTGAAGATCGGCGACTTCGGCATCGCCCGCTTCGTAGACGAGACGTCGGCCGGGCTGACCCGGGCCGGGCAGATCGTCGGCACGAGCACCTATCTCGCTCCCGAGCGTGCGCTGGGGCGCGTGGCCGGGCCCGCGTCGGACGTCTACGCGCTGGGGTGCGTTCTCTACCACTTGCTGGTCGGGCAGCCGCCGTTCTGGGCCGAGAGCCCCACCGCGCTCCTCTACCTCCACGTCGACACCCCGCCGGTGCCGCCGCGAGAGCACCGGGCCGAGGTGTCGGGCGCCCTGGACGACTACCTCCTCCGCATGCTCGCCAAGGAGCCGGAGGCGCGGCCTTCGGCGCAGGAGGTGGCCGACTGGTTCGCGAGCGGGGCCTGGCGCGGCGACCGGCAGCCGTTCGCACCCGCCATGGCACCGCCCGTGCCGGCACCTTCTGCCATGACGCCTCCTGCCACGGCGCCTCCCGTCGGCGCTCATGCTGCGGCGCCGGCGGCCTTCCCTTCCGCGCCGGCCGGGGGCGTACCTCCGATGCCGTCCAACGGTCCCGTGGGCACCCCGTTCGCGTCGGCGGGCCACCTGGCGCCGCCGCACCAGGAGAGCGTGACGACGTACGCCCTGCCGGGCTCGCCGGCGACGCGCACGACCCCGGCCGTGTCCGGGCGGCGACGGGCCGACGGCGGCCGTGGCAAGGGGCCGGGCCGGGGGCTGCGCAGTCCCAAGGCGCTGGCCGGAGCGGCGGCGGGGGTGGTGGCGTTCGCCGTGGCGGCGGTCATCGGGGCGTCCCTGTTCGCCTCCGACGGCGACGACGGCAGCGGGGGCCGCCCGGACGGCGGCCGCACGGGAGAGATGAGCGAGGGGCTCCAGCGCGACGCCGGTGACACCGGTGGCGCTGGTGACACCGGTGACGCGGGCGGCGCGCGGCGCGTGACGCCCGCGGCCACTCCCGGACTGCCGCAGGGAGGCGGTCGGCCGGTCCCGGGAACGGACAAGACCGGCGGGGACCGTAAGGAGAAGCGGGAGAAGGCGGGGAAGTCCGGGCAGGGTTCGGCGCGGCACGGCGGCCACGGCGGACGCACGAGCGCCGACGACGCGCAGGACGCCGAGGGCGACCGCGATGACCGCGACGGCGGGGACGACGACTGACGCCCCGGCCGGTGGGCCGGCCTAAGCGGGAGCCGGCACCGCTGTGCGCGCGGGTGCCGATGCCGGCGCCGGCCCCGGGCCGGGCTGCGTCCTGCCCCTGAGCCGGCGCAGCATCCGGGCGTCCTGGAAGCCGACGGCCCGCGCGGCCGATTCCACGGTCGAGCCCTGGGCTATGAGGTGTTCGGCGTGTTCGAGCCGCAGTTCCTGCTGGTAGCGCAGGGGCGTCAGTCCGGTCGCGTGGGTGAAGTGGCGGGTGAGGGAGCGTTCGCTGAGGCCGACGGCGGAGGCGAGGTCGGAGAGGCGCAGGACGGAGGTGTAGCGGGAGTCGATGAGGTCCTGCGCGTGGTGGACGGCGTCGCTGAGGTGCGCGCGGTGCCGCAGCATCGCGCTGTGCTGCTGGTCGTCGCCGTTCCGCCGGGCGAAGACGACCATCTCCCGGGCGACCCGCGCCGCGCTCGCCGCGCCGTGGCGGAGGGCGACGAGGTGGAGGGCGAGGTCGATGCCGCTGGCGATCCCCGCCGAGGTGATGATCCGCCCGTCGGTGACGTACAGCACGTCGCGCACCACGTGCGCCTTGGGGTAGCGCCGCGCCAGTTGGTCCTGGACGTCGTGGTGGGTGGTGCAGCGCCGGCCGTCGAGGAGGCCGGCCCGGCCGAGGGCGTCCGCGCCGGCGCAGATGCTGGCCACCGTCCCGCCGGCGTCGTGGTGGGCGACGAGCCGGTCGAGCAGCGGCCCGGGGATGCCCACGGGCTCCCGGAGGGCGCGGGTGCGCCATCCGGGGACCACGACCAGGTCGTCGGGCGTCAGCACGGGCCAGTCGGTGCCGGCGCGCAGGGTGATGCCCTGTGCCGTGGGGACGTCTTCCCGCTCGCTCACGTACGTGATCCCGTAGGGGTGCCCGAGGTCGTCGGCCGTGGAGAAGACCTGGGCGGGGCCCGCGAGGTCCAGCAGGTGGAGCCGGGGCACGAGAAGGAAGACGACGCGCGTCACGATCCGGTCAGCTCCTTGGTCACCTCGTCGACGGTGGCGATCCGCGCGAAGCGGCCCGCCAGGGCGTACTCGGTGCGGGCCACGATCGCGTCGGTGGTCAGCGTACGCGGGTCCGCGAGGATCTCCTCCAGGGTGCGGCCCTTCGGGGCGTCCCAGTGCTCGATGGGGTGGGTGGCGGTCGCGTCGGTCACGAACGTCACGTCGTAGCCCAGGTCGGAGGCGACGCGGGCGGTCGTCTCGCAGCACTGCTCGGTGCGGATTCCGCTGATCAGGACCTCGCGGACGCCCTGCTGGGTGAGGAGCTGCTGGAGGTTGGTGGTGGTGAAGGCGTTGTGCGAGGACTTGACGAGGACGGGCTCGCCGGCCGCCGGCTCCAGCCCCTCGATCGGCCGGTTGAAGCCGAGCTCGGGGTCGAAGACGCTGCCACTGCCCGGCTCGGAGTGCAGGATCCAGACGACCAGCTCGCCCTTGGCCCGCTGGGCCGCCACCAGGCGGTTGACGTTCTCGACGATGTCGGGGTTGTCGGTGGCGGCCCAGTTGGCCCGCTGGCGGAAGGATTCCTGGACGTCGATCACGATGAGTGCGCTGTTCATGCCTTCATCCTGCGGGGCGGGAGGGGGCCTGCTGAAGGCTTGATCGGGCCTGGGGGCGGAACGATCCGGTCACGAGCGGAGAGGTCGTCCCGAGGGCGGGTCGGGCGCTCGGGGGCGTCCGGTCGGCCCCCCAACCGGAGTGACTCGCTCCGTTAACTCCCGCCCCACCCCTCCCCGTTCGAAATCGCCCGGCCCTGTGGCAGAGTCTCGGCCGTGGAACCCCTGCGCCCTCACGATCCCCCGGCCATCGGCCCGCACACGCTCCTCGCCCGGCTCGGCAGCGGCGGCATGGGCCAGGTGTACCTGGGCAGGTCGCCCGGCGGGCGGCAGTTGGCGATCAAGGTGATCCGGGAGGACTTCGCCCAGTCCGGCGAGGCGTCGGCGCGCTTCCGGCGCGAGGTGGCGACGGTCGGGGCGGTCCGCAGCGCGTACACGGCCAACCTGGTGGACGCTTCGTTGGAGACGGTGCCGTACTGGCTCGCCACCGAGTACGTGCCGGGCCCCACGCTGACGCGGGCCACCGGCGAGCGGGGGCCGCTGCCGCCGGAGACCTGCTTCCGGCTCTTCGCCGCCCTCGCGGAGGCGCTCGCGCAGGTGCACGGGCATGGGATCACCCATCGCGACCTCAAGCCGCACAACATCATCCTGTCGCCGGTCGGTCCGAAGCTGATCGATTTCGGCATTGCCCGGGGCGCCGAGCAGACGGCCCTCACCCGGACCGGCATCGCGCCCGGTACCCCCGGTTACACCGCGCCCGAGGTCATCACGCGGAACGAAGTGTCGTTCGCCGCCGACGTGTTCGCCCTCGGCGCGACCATGGCCTGTGCGGCGACGGGCCGTCCTCCGTACGGCGAGGGGTCCCTGGAGTCCGTCGTCTACCGCGTCGTACACGGCGAGGTCGACGCGGCCGGACTCGAACCGCGGCTGGCCGACCTCGTCCGCGCCTGCACGGCCGCCGACCCGGCCGCGCGTCCCGCCCTCTCCGAAGTCATTGAGCGCTGTGCTGTCAGGTCCTCCCTCGTCGACGATCCGGTGTACCGCGCGGTCGCCGCTCTCGGGGAGAGCGCCCCGGAGGACGTCCCGGCGGCGCTGGCGGCCGGCCTGATACCCGAGCGGCCCTTGGGGGCCGCGGGGGCTCCGGGGGGCGCGTACACGCCGACGTACGTGCCGCCGCAGCCGGCCGGGCCGCCGAGGCGTCCGCGCCGGTGGTCGGCCTACGCGGCGGCGGCCGTCGCCTCGGCGGTGGTCGGTGGCGTCGCGGCGTACGGCGTGCTGCGGCCGGACGGCGGCGATGACGGCAAGGAGCCCGAAGTCGTGGCGCAGGGCACCGGCCGGGCGACTCCCGGGGTGTCGGGCGGCGGCGGACCGAAGGTGCCGCCCGCGTACGTGGAGCAGGCGGACAGCTATCGAGGCTCCTGGCAGCACAAGGAAGGCGGTCTGTCCTTCGAGGGCCAGTGCACCGAGCCGCCCGAGGAAGGTCTCGACAACCTCCAGACCTCCATCTCCGATCCGCAGAATCCGGACGGGGACACGCCTCCGGGGAAGGTGAGGATCGGATTCCGCCTCAAGTACCTGATCGGCAAGTTCGAGAAGCCGTACTACGTCTCGGTGGCCGTCAAATCGCCCCACTGGATCGACGAAGAGACCGGTAAGCCGAACCCGCACCAGGGAAACATCGGAAACCTCGATCTCGGGTACACCAGCAAGCCGGTGAACCTCTTCGGCGACGACCCGCAGAAGTGGGTGTACCTGACGTTTCCCGATGACTTCGGCAGGACGGTGCGGGGGAAGACCGAGGCGACACGGGTTCCGGTCACCAACGACCCGGGTGGTTGGACGGTGAACTTCCTCCACGTCAGGGGCCCGCAGCAGTACAAGAGCTTCGCGTGCGGCGGCTTCCTCGTCGAGTGACTCCGGTGCTGGAAAGGCGGCCGCGCCGGGGTATTCGCGGCCGCCGGAGCGGGGCGCGCGGCCTCAAGGCGGCAAATGCGCGGGAATGCCCTCGGGGGCGCCCCTGAGCCACCTTGTGGCTTCCCCTGATCCTCCCCTGAACTACGGGTACATGACGGGCCAGTGGGGGAGAATCGCGGGGTGCGCAAGTGGTGGGTGGGCGTCGGCGTCGGCATCGGAATGTGCCTGAGCCTCCTCGGGCTGCTCTTCTTCGCGATGTTCAGCGTGGCCTCGAGCATCGGGAGCGGGGCACGCGGTGCGGTGGGGCTCGCGAAAGGCGCGGTCCCCGTCGCGTACCAGCCGTTCCTGGAGAAGTGGGGCAACCTGTGCGAGGCCATCACCCCCGCCCTGCTGGCGGCGCAGCTCTACACCGAGAGCAACTGGAAGCCGGACGCGAAGAGTCCCGCGGGGGCGCTCGGACTGGCTCAGTTCATCCCCGAGACGTGGGCCCGCTACGGCGTCGACGGCAGTGGTGACGGCAGACCGGACATATGGGAGCCGGCGGATGCCATCGCCTCCGCAGCCACGTATGACTGTGCTTTGGCCAAGGACGTCAAAGGCGTGGGGGGCGACGCCACCAACAACATGCTCGCCGCGTACAACGCGGGCCCCTACCGGGTGATCCAGTCCGGCGGCGTCCCCGCCATCACCGAGACCCAGGGCTACGTCAAATCCATCCGTGATCTCGAGAAGAGCTTCGCACGCCCCGTAGGCCGCGTGGCCCCCTCGCAGCAGGCGGCCGGGGCGATCTACTTCGCTCAGGCGCAGTTGGGGAAGCCGTACCTGTGGGGCGGGGACGGGACGAAGGAGGACGGGGGGCGGTTCGACTGCTCCGGGTTGACGAAGGCGGCGTACGCGTCCGTCGGGATCGAGCTGCCGCGCGTCGCGAACGACCAGTGGAACGCCGGGGCGCACCCGAAGCGGGACGAGCTGATGCCGGGGGATCTCGTCTTCTTCGCGCACAACCTGAACGACCCGCGTTCGATCCATCACGTGGGGCTGTACGTGGGCGGCGGTTACATGATCAACGCGCCGCACACGGGTGCCGTGAACCGGTTCGACAAAATCGATACCCCGGATTACATCGGTGCCACGCGCGTGACGGATGCGGGGGCGAAAGCGTTGCCCAGGCCGAACGGCGTGTGAACCCTGGGCCTCCTGCTCCGTCCCTGGTCACCCTTGGATAACGTCCTGGTGATCATTGGGTGGAGAGCGGAACGCCGGGTCGGAGAGGCGCGTTCCATGGGGGTGGGCGAGCCGCGCCTCACCATGGGCGCACGGACCACGGGGGTTTGGCAGCTGCACCGAGCTACAGGCGACAGATAAGGGGGCACCACATGCCCGGACACGAGGCGGTCCATCCCCTGGCGGAGGCCAAGGGAGGCTCGTCGGGCCCCGACGTCGGCCTGCTCTACGACATCAACGGGCTGGCCAAGGACGCCCCGGGCTGGCTCGACCGCACGATGGAGTTCGTTGGCGAGTACGGAATCGTGCTCGGGCTCGGTGTTCTGATGGTGTGTGCGTGGTGGAGCGTGCGCCGCGGCCCGGACGCCCCGGCCGGGGTGGCCGCGCTGCTGTGGGCGCCCCTGGCGGCCGGCTTGGCGCTGCTCGTCAACGTGCCGATCCGCGGCTTCGTCCGGCGCCCCCGCCCGTTCCTGGAGCATCAGGGGCTCGACGTGCTGGTCAAGGGCAAGACGGACTTCTCGTTCGTCAGCGACCACGCCACGCTCACCATGGCGTTGGGCGTGGGCCTGTTCGTGGCGCACCGCCGGTACGGGCTGGTCGGTATCGGGCTCGCCTTCCTCGAGGGCTTCTGCCGCGTCTTCATGGGCGTGCACTACCCCACGGACGTGATCGGCGGCCTCGCCCTCGGCACCGCCGTCGTGCTGCTGCTCGCCCCGCTGGCGATGATGCTGCTGACGCCGCTGGCCGGGCGGGTCGCCGCCACGCGGGCCGGATGGCTCGTCCGGTCGCGGAGCGCGCCCGCGCCGGTGGCCTTGGCCGAGGAGCCGGACGGTGGTGGAGTCACGGGGCGTCAGCCTCAGCGGCACGACAAGGGGTTGGCCGCGTAGGCGGCGCGGACAGTGGAAGTGAGCGGCCCGGCCTCCCGAAGGACAGGAGGCCGGGCCGCTCACTTCCTACAGCGCCTGCGCGAAGTCGAACACCCGCTGCGGGTCGTACTGCCGCTTCAGTTTCGTCAGCCGGTCCGCCGCGTCCCCGTAGTAGGCCCGGCGCCAGTCCTTCAGCCCGGCGTCCGCGTAGTTCTGGTAGGCGGCGCCGGACGCGTACCGGCGCATGGCCGCGTGGACGCCGTCCAGCCAGGCGACCTGCGGTCCGCCGGAGGCCGACGCCCCCCACGAGGTGAGGTACTGGGCCAGGAACCGCGACCGCCGGTGCACGAACGCCGTGTCGAGCGGCTTGACGCGGTTGACCGCGCCGCCGAGCGCCGTCAGCTGGATCGACCCGCCGCCGCCCCCGCCCTTGCGGCCGAACCGCTCGGTCTGGTCGAGCAGGGTGCGGATGCCGGCCGTGGTCAGCGAGCGGTCGTAGAAGTCCGAGCGGGCGGCGTACGTCTCGCGGCCGAGCTTGCCGGCCTTGTCCCGGCCGGGGGTGCGGCCCGGCAGGTGGGACTGGGGGAGCGTCAGGTCGGCGCAGCCGGCGTAGCGGCGCATGCTGTCCAGGTACGAGCGGCTGCGCACCGAGATGCTCGCCTTGCCGCCGCCGACCTTGGCGGCCAGCTTGTCGAGCGCGTTGGCGAGGCCGCTCTTGGTGCCGAGGGAGAAGGCGGCGACGGCGATGCGCGGGGTGCGGCCGGGGGTGACGGACAGGTCGCAGGCGGACCAGATCTCGTCCGGCTGGGTCGGCCCCCACTCCTGCCAGGCGCGGATGACGTCGGCGGCCTTGGCCCACGGCCAGGAGACGTAGCCCGTCACGCCGTCGCCCACGCGGCGGGTGCGGAAGCGGAGTTCGGTGACGACGCCGAAGTTGCCGTTGCCGGCGCCGCGCAGGGCCCAGAAGAGGTCGGGGTTGCGCTTGGCGTCGCACTCGACGGTCTTGCCGTCGGCGGTGACGAGGGTGGCGCCGGTGAGGCTGTCGCAGGTCAGGCCGTACGCCCGGGAGAGGACGCCGTGGCCGCCGCCGAGGGTCAGGCCGGAGACGCCGACCGTGGGGCAGGAGCCCGCGGGGATGGTGACGCCGCTCGCCGCCAGGCCGGTGTAGACGTCGATGAGCTTGGCGCCGGCGCCGATGACGGCGGAGGACGAGGTGGGGGTGCGGATCGTCTTCAGCCGCGAGACGTCGAGCACGAGCCGTCCGTCTCCGCCCGACCAACCCGCGTAGCTGTGCCCGCCGTTGCGTATGGACACCGGTATGGAGAAGCGGCGGGCGAAGGACAGGCAGGCGGCGATGTCCGCGGTGCCGCCCACGTAGGCGACGCCGGCCGGGCGCTGCCCGTCGTAGCGGGTGTTGTACAGCTGCCGGGCGGTGGAGTAGTCGGCGTCGCCGGGGCGGATGAGGCCGCCTTTGAGGCCCTTGCCCAGCGCCGTCCAGTCGGACGCCTGGACCTTGGCGCTACGGGCGGTGGTGCGGCCGGTGGTGCGGGCCGCGGCGGCCCCGGCGGTCACCGGCGCCGCGGTCGCCGTGCCGCCGGTGAGGCCGGGCGCGGCCCAGGCCGCCGCCGTCAGTCCCGTCGCGGCCGTCAGCAGTGTGCGCCTGTCCATGGTGCGTTCGCCCCCGTTGTTCCCGTGTGCCCTGATACCCGTCCGACGTTAGGAACAGATGATCAGGATGGGGGGAACGGTTCCGCCCGGGGGCGACCCTGATGAGACCTGAGGATCCTGATGAGACCCGAGGATCTTGATGAGACCTGAAGACTCTGATGAGACCTGACGAGAGGGTGGCTAGTGGCCCACGTGCGCCAGGTGCTCGTCGGCGTCGTGGCGGGCGAGGGAGCGGGCCCGGCGGGCCGGGCCGAGCCAGCCGCAGGTGCAGCGGGCCGTGCAGAAGGAGCCGCGTTCGCCGGTGGTGACGCGGTGTTCGGCGGCGGGGACCGGGTGCGGTACGGAGTGCGTCTCGGACACACCACCACGCTACCGGCCCGCCGGGGCGCGGTCGCCGCCTCCCCGGGACCGTGACGGCGGCCCGGACGCGGTCGTTGGAAGAGAACGGGTTCCACCAGCGCGCGGCAGGGAGCTGACGGTCATGGCGGTGCAGGGGCACGGACGCAGGGCCGCGGTGGCCACGGCGGTGGCGGGCGGCCTCGCCCTCGGGCTGCTGGTGACCGGCTGCGACGAGCCGGAGCCGGCCGAGGAGCCGCGGGCCGCGCTCGGCGGTGGAAGCGGGGGCGTGCGGCAGGTGGTGCGGACGACCGACGCGCGCCTGCCGGGAGGGGTGGCCGAGGCGCTGCGCGGCGCGCGGGAGGCCCTGGTCCGCGCCGGCGGCGCCCGCGTCCACACCTCCATGGAGACGGAGAGCGGCGGGACGCGGCTGATGATCCGGGGCGCCGGCGACTACGACTTCGCCCGGCCCGTCGGCAGGCTGACGGTGCTGGTGCCCGAGGACGCCCGCGGGGACGCCGAGCACCGGCCGATCACCGAGGTGTTCACGCCCGGTGCGCTGTACATGAAGAACCGGGGCGCGGGCGTCCCCGAGGACAAGTGGGTGCGCCTGGAGACGGCCGCTCTCCCCGACGGCGACCTGCTGACCAGCGGCGCGACGGACCCGCTGGCGGCGGTCGAACTCCTCGGTGGCGCGCGCGAGGTGAGTTCCGCGCGGGACGAGGGCGTGGACGGCGTCCCCGTGCGGCACTACTGGGGGAAGATCGACTTGGCCGAGGCGGCGCGCCGGGCGCCCGCCCGCGACCGGTCGGCGCTGGCCGCGGCGGCGAAAGGGTTCTCCTCGGGGACCGTGGCCTTCGACGCCTTCCTCGACGACGCGGGCCGGCCGCGCGTCCTGCGCTACCGGTTCAGCGTCGCGGAGGAGGGGGAGGCGGGCGAGGCGGGCGGGGGAGGGGAGGCCGGTGCTGCCGCGGCTCGTACGCCGTCCGGGGCCGGGGCGCGTACGGTCGCGGAGGCCGCCGCCGTCTCGTCCGCCCCCGCGACCGCTCCGTCACGGGCCGGCGGACCGGCTCCCGGCGCCGGAGCGCCGATGACCGTGGTCTCCACGGTCGAACTCACCTCGTACGGATCCACGCCCGACATCCGCCTCCCGGCGTCCGGCGATATTTATGCGGGGACGGTCGCGTCCCCCCGCAAATAGCGGAGTCGGGCCCGCCTGGCCATGGAAATGGTCCTTCTGTGCCATGCGCGGCGTGTGTACCGATCACTAATCTGGAAACCGGACCCTCGTAAGACGCCCGGCCGGGTGCCCGGCCGGCGGCCAGTACGCCTGTACCGACACGCAAGGCCCGAGGAGGTGAATCACGTGGTTTCGCGGCGCGGTTCGTCGCCCGGTCCGGATCCCGTGGCCCTCGTCGAGATCGACCTCTACGGCGAGTTGATGATCGCCGCCACGGGCGCGGCCGAGGACCGGCTGAGCCAGGACCGGATCGACGAGGTGCTGAGAGTCGTACGGTCCCACCCCCGCCGTCCGGCGCCGCCGGGCGACGCGGACGCCTGAGCGGGGCCCCCGGGGCCCGTTCCTCGGCTTGAACCGGTTTCGAACCGGCTCGAACCGGCCTTGAACGGTTCGAACCGGCGTCTCAGGACCGCAGCAGCCGCGCGATGGCCGCCGTCGCCTCGGCGACCTTGGCGTCGATCTCGTCGCCGCCCTTGACCGCCGCGTCGGCGACGCAGTGCCGCAGGTGCTCCTGGAGCAGCTGGAGGGCGAAGGACTGCAGCGCCTTGGTGCCCGCGGAGACCTGGGTGAGTATGTCGATGCAGTAGACATCCTCCTCGACCATGCGCTGGAGGCCCCTGATCTGGCCCTCGATCCTGCGCAGCCGCTTGAGGTGCTGGTCCTTCTGGTGGCTGTAGCCGTGGGGCCCGTGGTGCGGCCCGGTGGTGCTGTGAGCATTGTCGCTTCCGGCCGCCCCGGGCGCGGAGGCGGCGGCGGGCGCGCCGTGGCAGGACGCCGCGGCCGGTTCGCCGGTGCCGGCCGCTGTGGTTCCCGTCGTGGTCATGGCGTCCTCCGTTGTCCCGCGCGTTCCGCGCCGTCGGCCGGCGCGTCGCCGTCCGTTCGGGGCGGGGGCGCGGCGCGTTCCGTGTTGCTGCCCGGCTTATACCCCATGCGTATACCCCTGCCGGGTATATGGTAGCGAAATCCCCGGCATACGGCCGTGGAGAGGGTGGTACCGGCTTGGTGTGCACTCTGCCCGATGGGCGACACTGAGGGAATGCCAGTTAGCTGTGGCCGGATGATGCGCCTAGCATCAACGAGACCGAATCCGCTGCACCCCGAGGATCCCACGTGCGCTTTCGTCTGACCCCCAGGGAGACGAGCTTCTACGACATGTTCGCCGCGTCCGCGGACAACATCGTCACGGGCTCCAAGCTCCTGATGGAACTGCTCGGCGCGGAGCCGTCCGCCCGGGCCGAGATCGCCGAGCGGATGAGGGCAGCGGAGCACGCCGGGGACGACGCGACCCACGCGATCTTCCACCAGCTGAACTCCTCGTTCATCACGCCGTTCGACCGCGAGGACATCTACGCCCTCGCGTCCTCGCTCGACGACATCATGGACTTCATGGAAGAGGCGGTCGACCTGGTCGTCCTCTACCAGGTCGAGGAACTGCCGAAGGGCGTCGAGCAGCAGATCGAGGTCCTCGCGCGAGCCGCCGAGCTCACCGCCGAGGCGATGCCGAACCTGCGCACGATGACCAACCTCACCGAGTACTGGATCGAGGTCAACCGCCTGGAGAACCAGGCCGACCAGATCCACCGCAAGCTGCTCGCCCACCTCTTCAACGGCAAGTACGACGCCATCGAGGTGCTCAAGCTGAAGCAGATCGTGGATGTGCTGGAAGAGGCGGCGGACGCGTTCGAGCACGTCGCGAACACGGTCGAGACCATCGCGGTCAAGGAGTCCTGACCTCCGGTGGATACGTTCGCACTTGTCGTGACCATCGCGGTCGCGCTCGGATTCACCTATACCAACGGCTTCCACGACTCCGCGAACGCCATCGCGACCTCGGTCTCCACGCGGGCGCTGACCCCGCGCGCGGCCCTGGCGATGGCGGCGGTCATGAACCTTGCCGGTGCCTTCCTGGGCAGCGGGGTCGCCAAGACCGTCAGCAAGGGGCTGATCGAGACGCCGGTGGGCGACAAGGGGATGGGCATCCTCTTCGCCGCGCTGGTCGGCGCGGTCGTCTGGAACATGGTGACCTGGTACTTCGGCCTGCCGTCGTCCTCCTCGCACGCCCTGTTCGGCGGCATGGTGGGCGCGGCGCTCGCGGGCGGGACGACCGTCATCTGGTCGGGCGTCGTCGAGAAGGTCATCATCCCGATGTTCCTCTCGCCGTTCGTCGGTCTGATCATCGGCTATCTGGTGATGGTCGTGATCATGTGGATGTTCCGGAAGGCCAACCCGCACAAGGCCAAGCGGGGCTTCCGGATCGCCCAGACCGTCTCCGCGGCGGGCATGGCGCTCGGCCACGGTCTCCAGGACGCCCAGAAGACCATGGGCATCGTGGTGATGGCCCTGGTCATCGGGGACGTCCAGGACAAGGACGCCGCGATTCCGCTCTGGGTCAAGCTGGCCTGTGCGATCACGCTCTCGCTGGGTACGTACGCGGGTGGCTGGCGCATCATGCGGACGCTCGGGCGCCGCATCATCGAGCTGGACCCGCCGCAGGGGTTCGCCGCCGAGACGACGGCGGCGTCGGTGATGTACACGGCGTCGTTCATGTTCCACGCGCCGATCTCCACGACGCATGTGATCACTTCCGCGATCATGGGTGTCGGGTCCACCAAGGGGTCGCGGGCCGTGCGGTGGGGGGTCGCGAAGAACATCGTGATGGGGTGGTTCATCACGATGCCCGCCGCGGCGATCGTCGCCGCGGTCAGTTACTGGTGCGTCCAGCTCGCTTTCGGGTGACCCGCTCGGATCTTCTCCTGAACGGATCGGGCCCGCCCCCTGGTATGAACAGGGGGCGGGCCTTTTTCGCTCCGCGGCGGCACCGCCATGCAGCGCCGCGGGGCGAGTCGGTGGGGGTGCCCCGGTCCCTCCCTTTCGCCGTTTCCTGGGGCTGCGCCCCAGACCCCCTTGTCGCGGCTTCGCCGCTCGTCCTCAAACGCCGGACGGGCTGGATATCGCGCCCGAGCGCACACTTCAGCCCGTTGGGGGTGCCCCCTCTGGGGGAGGGACCGGGGCACAGCCGCCCGCAGGGCCTACCCGAAGCGCCCCGAGATGTAGTCCTCCGTAGCCTGCACCGACGGGTTCGAGAAGATCCGCTCCGTGTCGTCGATCTCGACCAGCTTGCCGGGCTGGCCCACCCCCGCCAGGTTGAAGAAGGCCGTGCGGTCGGAGACGCGCGCCGCCTGCTGCATGTTGTGGGTGACGATGACGATCGTGAAGCGTTCCTTCAGCTCGCCGATGAGGTCCTCGATGGCGAGGGTGGAGATCGGGTCGAGGGCCGAGCAGGGCTCGTCCATCAGCAGGACCTGCGGCTCGACGGCGATGGCGCGGGCGATGCAGAGGCGCTGCTGCTGGCCGCCGGAGAGGCCGGCGCCGGGCTTGTCGAGCCGGTCCTTGACCTCTTTCCAGAGGTTGGCGCCCTTGAGGGACTTCTCGACGACCCCGTCCAGCTCGGACTTGCGGATACGGCCGCCGTTGAGGCGGATGCCGGCGGCGACGTTCTCGTAGATGGACATGGTCGGGAAGGGGTTCGGCCGCTGGAAGACCATGCCGACCGTGCGGCGCACGGAGACGGGGTCGACGCCGGAGCCGTAGAGGTTCTCGTCGTCGAGCATCACCTTGCCCTCGACGCGGCCGCCCGGGGTGACCTCGTGCATCCGGTTCAGGGTGCGCAGGAAGGTGGACTTGCCGCAGCCGGAGGGGCCGATGAAGGCGGTCACGGAGCGGGGTTCGACGGTCATCGAGATGTCGTCGATGGCCTTGTGGGCGCCGTAGAAGGCGGAGAGGCCGCTGACGTCGATGCGCTTGGCCATGGGATCACTTCTGCTTTCTTACGCGGGGAGCGGTCAGCGACCGGCTTTGGGGGCCTTCCAGCGGGCGATGCCCCGGGCCACCAGGTTGAGGATCATGACGAAGGCGATCAGGACGAGGGCCGCCGCCCAGGCGCGGTCGTAGCTGGCGTCGTTGCCGGCCGCCCACTGCTCGTAGATGTAGTACGGCAGCGAGGACTGCGCCCCTTCGAACGGGTTGTTGTTGATCGCCTGGGAGCCGAAGACCAGCAGCACGATGGGCGCGGACTCGCCGGCGACGCGGGCGACGGCGAGCATGACGCCGGTGGCGATGCCGCCGATGGCCGTCGGCAGGACGACCTTGAGGATGGTCCGCCACTTGGGGACGCCCAGGGCGAGGGAGGCCTCGCGGAGCTCGTTGGGGACGAGCTTGAGCATCTCCTCGGTGGAGCGGACCACCACGGGCATCATCAGGATCGCCAGGGCCATCGAGCCGGCGAAGCCGGAGTACCCGTTGTCCAGCATGATGATCCAGAAGCTGAGGATGAACAGGCCGGCGACGATCGACGGGACGCCGGTCATCACGTCCACGAAGAACGTCACGGCCCGTGCGAGCCGCCCGCGCCCGTACTCCACCAGGTAGATGGCGGTGAGCAGGCCCACCGGCGCCGCGATGGCGGTGGCGATGCCGACCTGCTCCAGGGTGCCGATGATCGCGTGGTAGACGCCGCCGCCGGGCTGGATGGTGAGCACGCCGGCCATGGAGTGCGACAGGAAGCCGCCGTCGAGGACCTTGGAGCCGCGGGCGACGGTCTCCCAGATGAGGGAGACCAGCGGGACGACCGCGATCAGGAAGCACATCCACACCAGGCTGGTGGCGAGCCGGTCCTTGGCCTGCCGGCGGCCCTCGACCCGGGCCGTGAGCCCGTAGGTGAGGCCGACGTACAGCACCGCGGCGATCAGGCCCCACTGCACCGTGCTGTCCATCCCGGCGCCGAGGCCGATCCCGCAGCCGGCGGCGAGGGCGAGGGCGGCCAGGGCCGCCGGGGTCCAGCGCGGCAGCCGGGGCTGGTGCAGGGCGGCGGCGGGCAGGGGTGCGGCGTCGGCTGCCGTGGGACGGGTCGTGGTCACGTCGCTCACGAGAACTCCTTGCGGCGGGCGATGATCATCCGGGCCGCGCCGTTGACCAGCAGGGTCAGGACGAACAGGACGAGGCCGGAGGCGATGAGCGCGTCCTTGCCGGTCTCGCCGGACTCCTTGAAGCTGCTCGCGATGTTCTGGGCGAAGGTGCCGCCGCCCGGGTCGAGGAGGCTCGTGGAGATCAGGAAGCTGGGGGACAGGACGGTCGCGACGGCCATCGTCTCGCCGAGGGCGCGGCCGAGGCCGAGCATCGAGGCGCTGATGACGCCGGAGCGGCCGAAGGGGAGGACGGCCATCCGGATGACCTCCCAGCGGGTGGCGCCGAGCGCCAGCGCGGCCTCCTCGTGCATCTTCGGCGCCTGGCGGAAGACCTCGCGGCTGACGCTGGTGACGATCGGCAGGATCATGATCGCCAGCAGTATGCCGATGGTGAACAGCGAGCGCGCGGCGCCGTCGTGGTAGGCGAGGACGCCGGTCCAGCCGAAGTACGTGTCGAACCAGCCGTAGAGCCCGCCGAGGTGCGGGACGAGGAACAGGGCGCCCCACAGGCCGTACACGATCGACGGCACGGCGGCCAGCAGGTCGATGACGTACGACAGCGGCGCGGCCAGCCTGCGCGGCGCGTAGTGCGAGATGAACAGCGCGATGCCGACGGCCACGGGGACGGCGAGGAGCATCGCGATCAGCGAGCTGACCACGGTGCCGAAGGCGAGGACCGCGATGCCGAAGACCGGCGGGTCGGTGTTGGCGCTCCACTCGAACGTGGTGAGGAAGTTGCCCTCGTCCTGGGAGAGCGCGTGGGTCGCGCGGACGGTGAGGAAGACCGCGATGGCGGCCATGATCACCAGGAGGAGGATGCCGGAACCCCGGGAGAGCCCGAGGAAGATCCGGTCGCCGGGGCGGACGGTGGTCTTCGACTTCCTGGTCCTGATCCCCTGCGCGGGGGCGGGCTGGGCCGCCGTGAGGTCGGGGGAGGCCGGGCCGGGTGGCCGGTCGGCCGGTGCCGAGTTGGCTATGTCCATGTCATTCACGGAATTCTCCGGTCTGCGGGGCCGGGCGCGCTGTGCGTCCGGCCCGTGGCGCGGCGGTGCACCGGAACGTGCGAACGCCCGCGGGGAGCGGTCGCACGGTGGTTCAGGAGAGGCTCGCGACGTTCTCGCGGACCTTCTTGGCGATCTCGGCCGGCAGCGGGGCGTAGCCGAGCTGCTTGAGCACGGACTGGCCGTCCTCGCTCGCGATGTAGGTCAGGAAGGACTTGGCGGCCGGCAGCGTGTCGGCCTTGTTGCCCTTGTCGCCGACGATCTCGTAGGTCACCAGGGTGAGCGGGTAGGCGCCCTCGGCCTTGGTGGTGTAGTTGAGCTTGAGCGCCAGGTCCTTGCCGGTGCCGGTGATCTTGGCCTCGGCGATGGCCTTGGACGCGTTGTCGGGGCTGGCCTCGACCGGGGCCGAGGCGCCGGTGTTGAGCTTCACCGTCTTGATGCTGTTCGCCGTGGCGTAGGACAGCTCGAAGTACGAGATGGCGCCCTGGACCTGCTTGACCTGCGAGGAGACGCCGGCCGAACCGTCCGCCGCCTGGCCGCCCTTGGGGGCCCAGGCCTTGGCGGGTGCGTACGGCCAGGAGTTGCCGGCGGCGGCCTTGAGGTACTTGGTGAAGTTGTCGGTGGTGCCCGACTCGTCCGAGCGGTGGAACGCCTGGATCTTGGTGTCCGGGAGCTTGGCGTCCTTGTTGAGCTTGGCGATCGCCTCGTCGTTCCACTTCTCGATCTTGCCGTCGAAGATCTTGGCGAGGGTGTCGGCGTCGAGGATCAGGTTGTCCACGCCCGGCAGGTTGTAGCCGATGGCGATGGGGCCGCCCACCATGGGCAGGTTGATGCCCTGGCCGCCCTTGACGACGTCCTTGGACTTGGCGACCTCCTCCGGCTTCAGCGGCGAGTCGGAGCCCGCGAAGGCGGTCTTGCCCTGCAGGAACTCCTGGATGCCGGCGCCGGAACCGGTGGCCTTGTAGTTGATCTGGATGTCCTTGCAGGCGGCCATGAAGTTCTTGACCCAGAGGTCCATCGCGTTCTTCTGCGCGGACGAGCCGGAGGCCAGGAGCTGGCCCTTGCCCTCGCACTTGACGTTGGAGGCGGTCTTGGAGGTGCCGTTGCCCCCCTGGCCGCCGTCGCTGTTGTCGTCCGAGCCGCACGCCGTGAGGACCAGGGCGCCGGAGACGGCGATGGCGCCGAAGGCGACGGCCCGGAGCCGGTTCTTGCGCTGAAGCTTCACTTTCTGGTGTTCCTTCCGGGAGCCGCCGCTGGGGCGGCGTGCGAGAAGTGGGTGGTGCGGTGTCGGGATTCTGCGGTTTCCGGTCGTTCGCGCGGAGCGGCCACACACGGGTGGTGGCCGCGCAGCCCCTGTTCTAGGGCCGAAATTAAGCAGATCAGGTGAAGCCGCCGAAGGAGTGAGGTGAACGAGGGGTGAACCTCGGCCGTCAGGGCGGTGGAAGCGATCGAATTGAGCCAGAACGGGATTCCGGACAACTGTGACGCAGATCTCTGTCGGTTCTCCCGCCCCCGTGACACGATCCGTTCCGCGCGTTGCGGCATGTGAGGACGTGGCGTTCGAGTCGCGGAGGTATCCGGTGGGGCGGAACGGCGGAGCCGTTGGTGACGTGGGCAGGGACGTCGCGGGGGGCGCCCGGGTGAGCAGACCCGGGGACGGGTCGCCGGGATTCCGTGGAGTGCCGGAGCTCAGCGGGATGTCCGGGCTCCGCGGGGTGTCCGGGCTTCGCAGGGCGGTGCCCGGGCTTCGCAGAGTGGTCGTCGCGACGGCCGTCGTCTGCGCCGCCGCGTCCGCCGGTGCCGCGTTCCCGCAGGCCGCCTGGGCCGACCCGACGCCGCCCCGGAAGAGCCTGGAGGAGGTCCACCAGGAGGTGGAGACCCTCTACCGCAAGGCCGAGTCGGCCACGGACGCGTACAACGCGGCGGACGAGCAGACCCGGCTCCAGGAGAAGAACGTCGGCGACCTCACCAAGCAGGTGTCCGCCGCCGAGGAGCGGGTGCGCGACCTCAAGGACCGCGTCGGCGAGCTCGCCCGCGTCCAGTACCGCACCGGCGGCCTGGCGCCGTCCACGCGGCTGTTCCTGGCCCGCTCGCCCGAGGAGTTCCTCGACGCGATCGACGGCACCCGTCGCGGGCAGGACGCCACCCGGCGGCTGCTGACCGAGACGGAATCGGCCAAGGCGGAGCTGGAGAAGTACGTCAAGGCCGCCGACGAGCGGTGGAAGCGGCTCAAGGCCGAGCGGAAGAAGAAGGACGAGGCCAAGAAGGAGATCGAGGCCCGCCTCGACGCCGCCAAGAAGCTGGAATCGCGCCTGGAGGAGAAGGAGCGCGAGCGGCTGCGGCAGATCGAGGAGGAGAAGGCCCGCCAGGCGCAGCGGCAGTGGCTCTCCTCCGACGCCCTCAAGGGCGTCTCCCTGCACGACGCCGGCACGGCCACCGAGACCGGCCGCCGCGCGGTCGCGTTCGCCACCGCGCAGATCGGCAAGGACTACGTCTGGGGGGCCGTGGGCCCGGACACCTACGACTGCTCCGGCCTCACCTCGCGCGCCTGGGCGACGGCCGGGCGTGGGATACCGCGCACCTCGCAGGAGCAGTGGCGGCAGCTGCCCAAGGTCGACGTGAAGGACATGCGACCCGGCGACCTGATCATCTACTTCTCGGACGCCAGCCACGTCGCGATGTACGTCGGCGACGGGATGATGGTGCACGCGCCGCGGCCCGGCCGGCAGGTGACGATGGCGGGGGCGGGCTCGATGCCGATCCTCGGGGTGGTCCGGCCGGGGGCGTGAGGCTTCCCGGGGTGGGGTGTGGGAGTGCGAGGGGGCGCGCGGGAGCGTCGGCAGACGGCGTGGGTGCGCCGGCTCCGTACCTCGGTACCTGTGCACTCCGGCGTGATCCCTGTGCACTCCGGCGTGGCCCGTTCTGCTGTCGCGGGGGCCCGGGCGTGACCGCCGTCTCGTAATGGGCGTCACTTCCACCGTATGTGTTCCGCCTGTAACTCTGGTCACGTAACGGCGATCACGTAACCTCCGTCACCTAACTCCCGCCGCACAAGCGGCAGCACGTGAGGCAGGCCACGTAACGCAGGTCACCCGGGCCATGGTTCGCGCCCCAGAGCGGGCGTCGTACGCGCTTCGGGGGAGCGCGTGGCCCGTTCTCGTACGTACGTGTGCGACGTGACGTTTCTCATGACGTTTTCCTCCCGGCCCGCCCCAAAAGCGGCGTTGGCGACGGCATATGACGGAGGCGGGTGGCTCCGTACCATTCCGTTCGCCCGCGGCCTGCCGCTACTGTCGCGTCGGGCGCCGCCGTCGTACGCGGCGCCGCCCTCGGGGGTGGGGCGCCTCCCGGCGGTCGCCGGGGGAGGAAGGAAACCGACGTGATGCCCGTATCCGCACCCGGCCCGGTGGCGCCCGCCGCCGGACCGTCCGACGGAGGGCTGACCCTGCTGGTCATCGAGGACGACCCGGCGGGGTCGCTCTCCATGCCCGAGATGGCCGATATGACCGTGGTGGCCGGCAAGCCGGTCCGCATTCGCACCGCGCGCAACCTCACCGAGGCGGAGCGGCTGCTCACCCACGACGTCCAGTGCATCCTCCTCGACCTCGCCCTGCCCGCCGCCGGGGAGGGCGCCGCCGGCGACCCCGACGCGCCCTGCGATGAGCTGGAGACCCTGCGCCGCGTGCTGCGGCTCGCCCCGCGCCATGCCGTCCTCGCGCTGACCTCGGAGAACGACGCCGAGCGGGCCGCCGAGGCGGTCCGGGTCGGCGCGCAGGACTACCTCTTCCGCGACGAGCTGGACGGCCGCGTGCTCAGCCGCGCCATCCGCTACGCCGTCGAGCGCAAGCGCGCCGACCTGGCCCAGCACCAGCTCACCGAGTCGCGGCTGCGGGCCCAGGAGAACGCCCGGCTGGAGCGCGGCCTGCTGCCCAACCCGCTGCTGGCCGGTTCCGACCTGCGGTTCGCCGCCCGCTACCGGCCGGGCCGCAGCCGTGCCCTGCTCGGCGGCGACTTCTACGACACCGTCCGGACGCCCGACGGTACCGTCCACGCGATGATCGGCGACGTCTGCGGGCACGGCCCGGACGAGGCGGCGCTCGGCGTCGAACTGCGCATAGCCTGGCGGGCGTTGACCCTCGCGGGCATGCACGGCGCGGAACTGCTCGGCACCCTCCAGGAGGTCCTGGAGCACGAGCGCGCCGACGAGGAGATCTTCGCGACCCTCTGCACGCTGGACATCGCGTCCGACGGCCGCTCGGCCGCCCTCTTCCTGGCCGGCCACCCGGCCCCGCTCCTGGCCCGCCCCGGCGAGCCGCCCTGCCTGCTGCCGCAGGACGACGGCGGTCCGGCCCTCGGCCTGCTGCCGCGGGCGCGCTGGCCGCGGCTGGAGGTGGGGCTCGGTGACGCCTGGAGCCTCCTGATGTACACGGACGGGCTGATAGAGGGCCGCGTCGGCGAGGGCGCGCGGCGGCTGGGGCAGGAGGGGATGATCGAGATGATCGCCCGTCAGATTAAGGAGGGACTGTCGGGCGAGGAGCTGCTGGACGCGGCGGTCACCGAGGTCAGGGCCCTGAACGGCGAGGAACTGACGGACGATCTGGCCGTGCTGCTGCTCGACCGCTGACCCCTGCCGCGGCTCAGCGTCCGCCGTTGTACGGCCCGTACGGTCCGTCGGAGCTGGAGCCGCGGCGGCGCGGGCCGCGGCCGGAGACCTGCTTCAGCGCCGGGCGTACGTCGACGAAGTAGACGATCGTGGCCACCAGGCCCAGGATCGGCAGGAAGCCCCAGACGCCCAGGAACAGGTCCACGGCGACGGTGAGGCCGAGGATGATCAGCCAGAAGCCCTTGTTCTGCTTGGCGGCGGCCCGGTAGGCGTCATCGCGGTGGATCGCCGCGTTCAGGAAGGCGGCCACGGCGAAGACCAGCAGGCCCAGGGACACAAAGGCCCAGATCGTGTTGAAGCCCTGCACCAGCATTGCCGCCCACCTCTTGTCCGTCCGTGCGACTTGTCCGTCCGTCTGCCGTGTACGGTCCGCCCGCGCTGCCCACCGTACTCGGGGAACGGCCGGAAGGCGGGGGAGGTGCCCGGATCCGTTTCCGGCGTCGATCCGCGCGGGCCGGTACGCCCCGCCGCGGCGCGTACCGGCTCCTGGTGTGAGGCGCGTGCCTTACGCGTCCGAGGTGGCGCCGGCGCTGTCGGACTTCTTGGCGGTGGTGCGGCGGGTGCCGCTCTTGCGGGCGGCGGGCTTGGCGTCGTCCTCGGCCTCGTCCTTGACGCCGTCCTTGGCCTCGGTCTTCTCGGCCTTGCCGCTCTTCTCGGCCTTTTCTTCGGCCTGTGCCTCGGCCTTCTCCTCGGGCTTGTCGGACGGCTCGGTGGCCACCGGGATCTCGGCGACCTCGGCGGGCTCCTCGCCGCGCCAGACGCGGACGGCCTCCCGGCCGCGCTCGGCCAGCTTCTCGAAGGTCTCGCCGCCCCGGGCGGCCAGCCCGACCGCCTGTCCGACGCCCTGGAGCGCCAGGTCCTGCGCGGTCTGCCCGAGCTTCTTCAGGTCGCCGTCGAGGGACCCGACGAGCTCGCCGACCTTGGCCGTGACCTGCGCCTGGGCGTCCTTGGCCTGCTTGCTCACCCGGCCGCCCAGCTCCTTCGGGTCGGTCTTCCGCAGCTGCTCCAGCCGCCCGGGAGCCTCGGCGACCACCTGCCCGAGCTTCTCGGCGGCGAGGTCGGCGGCGCCGGCCGCGGCATAGGCCGTGTCGGTGGCCGCCTTGCGGATGTCCTGGGTGGTGATGGCCATGCGATGGGTCTCCCGTCTCGCGATTCGGCCGCCCCGGAAGGGGTCAGCCGGAGGGCTTGCTGTCGTCGTCCTTCGTCGGCCCGTTCTCCCTGCGGAACGAGTCGTAGATGTCCAGCAGGACCTGCTTCTGCCGCTCGGTGATCGAGGGGTCGGCGAGGATCACGCTGCGCACCTCCGCCTCCTCCCGGGCCCGCTCGTCGAGGATCCCGGCCTGCACGTACAGCGTCTCCGCCGAGATCCGCAGCGCCTTCGCCAGCTGCTGCAGGATCTCCGCGCTCGGCTTGCGCAGGCCGCGCTCGATCTGACTGAGGTAGGGGTTGGACACGCCCGCCGCGTCGGCGAGCTGACGCAGCGTCAGCTGCGCGTTGCGCCGCTGCTCGCGCAGGTACTCGCCGAGGTTGCCGACGTTGAGCGATGCCATGCGTCGATGCTGCCCCATGCTGCTAACTTTTGCAAGCGAATGCTTGCAGGAGTGGGGGTCGTCCCGGTCGCGCCCCCTGAGCCTGAGCACGATAGGTGTCGTATTTGCAGGACATCTGTCGTCCCACCATTGCCGGTCAGCTGTCTACCTTGATCTTCTTGCACCGTACGCCGGTCAGGCCGCTCAGCTTGCCTGTGAGGAAGGCTTCGTAGGCGGCGTGGTCGCCGACGGCGACGCGAAGGAAGTAGTCGGGGCGGCCGTACATGCATCGGCACTCGATGACCTCGTCGAAGGCGGCCACGGCGGACTCGAACTCCTCGAAGCTCTTGCGGTCCTGGGAGTAGATCTCGACGTCGATTAGGCCCTCGAGGCCGCGACCGAGGGCTTCCGGGTCGAGGACGCCTGCCTGCGCCGGCTCAAACGCCTGGAAGAGGCCGGCGTCATCGCTGGGTACCGGGCTCGTTGAGGGTTCTGCGCGCCGAGTGAACCGTTGCCTAGGCGCCTGACGGAAGCGTCGACCAAGGCCACTGCGTGTACGAACGGGGACCGCAGTGGGCTGTCCGCGTCCTCGATTTCCTGCAGCTGTCCGGCCTCTGTGATGTCCGGCAGTCTCGGAGATCTCCGGGCAGATGAGCTGATGTCACAGTCATCTCCGGGTACGTCGCTGTGACTGTGTCCACGGTCGTCGTGGCGGGTAGGCGTAGTTCCGGAGGCATGGATGGATGCGTGTGAGGTGTCGGCGGAGGACGTCGATCTGGAGTACGTAAACGCAGGCGGGGTCCGTGGGCGCGAGGCGCCGGAGTGTCTGTGGTCGGTCCGGTTCGAGTCGGTACGGCCCGAGCGCCGGTTGCCGGCTTTCCGAGGGCAGGGCAACCGGTACGGCTGGTGCTGGTCAGCGACGTGTGGCGGGCATGTGGGCTACGAGTCGTGACTGGACCGCGATCGCCTGATGCTGCTCGACTGCGACCCGCTGGTGACAAGCATGTCCTCACAGCTGTTCCGGCTGTCCTGTGCCGACGGCCACCGACTGTCAGTGGCGCGTGCTTCTCTGTATGCACTTCGGTCTTCGATGGGAAGATGCGCGAGAAGAGGGCATATGGCCATCTCTGACACTGAACGCTTGAAGGCTTGGGCCCGAGCCGGGGGACGGTGCGAGTTCTGCGGCAACTACCTGCTCGAAGGCAAGCTCACCTACAAGGACTTCACCCTCGGGGAACTGGCCCACATCGTGGGCCGTGACGTAGCACCTGGCTCCCCACGGGGCATGGACCCGCTCCCGGAAGACAAGCGCGACCTCGCTGACAACCTGATGCTTCTGTGTCGAGGTGAACACAACGAGATCGACCGCAAGGGGTCACTCAACCTCATGACGGTGGAGCGCTTGCGAACGATCAAGCGCGAGCGCGAGGCATGGATTCGGCGCATGACTGGCCTCAGCCCCCAAAACGGAACCGCGGTGATCCGGTTGATCGGGCCGGTGCGGGGCTACGAGGTTGAGCTCACCAAGCCGACGGCCGCCGAGGCGGTGATCCGCTCAGAAGGGCGGTTCCCCGATTTCCCATTGAGCCTGCACGGCGACGGCTGCGAGATCGACCTCCGTAACGTGATCGGAGAGGAGGAGTCCGAGCCGGCCTACTGGGAACAGTGCAAGCGGCACATCGATCGGATTCTTGAACGTCGGCTCGCCGAAGCACTGCGCGAGGACGCCGTGCAACACGTCAGCGCCTTCGGCTTCGCGCGTCTGCCGTTGCTCGTCTACTTCGGCTCGCGCCTCGACGACACCTTTGCCGTCACTATCTACCAACGGCACCGCAGTACAGAAGCCTGGAACTGGCCCGACAACCCGGCACCCAGCACGAGCTTCACCACCACCTCACCGCAGAACCCCCCGCAGGAGGCCGAGGAGGGAGTCCTGGTACTCAACATCTCCGGCTCAATCCAGGCTGACGAACTTCCCGAGAATCTCCAGGAACTACCACGCTGGGTGATCAACCCCGCTGACACGGTGCCCTCCGTCGATGTAATCGACTCACTGGAAACGCTGAGCGAATTCACAAACTCGCTGCGCTCAATGCTCTCCAGCATGGAAGCCCAGCACAAGCACATGCGAATCCTGCACATTCTAGCCGCAGCCCCGGTTTCGGCAGCCGTGGCGTTGGGACGGGTTCACGACTCTCATGTGCACCCGAAGATGGCCATCTACGACCGAACCTACGGGCGCTACACAGTCGCGCTGGAGATTTCATGAAACTGCTGGCTTACTTCAGCGCATTCCTTACGGACACTGTAAATCTAAACCAGACGCGCCTAGATCAACTCGACGATCGCGTGGCCGCAATTACGTCAACTCTGAAGGCTGACAGTCAGATCGGCAGCCTCTACAGGACGCACATTCCGCAGGGGTCATGGGCTCACCGCACAATCATCAGGCCATTCAACAATCACGAGTTTGACGCAGACTTCCTCCTACATCTGGATGAGGTGGAGGACTGGAAGTCAAAAGACTACTTGAGGGAGGTCCGGGCCGCGTTCAAGCGATCCGCCACCTACAAGTCGAAGGTAACCAAGAAGAACCGGTGCTGCCGCATCGTCTACGCAGGCGACTGCCACGTCGACGTGGTGCCCTACATCACTCTGGCGGACGGCCGCGAGGTTATCGTCAACTACGCCGAGAATGATTTCGAAGATACCAACCCTCAGGGATTTACGGATTGCATGAAGGAGAAGGATAGCCTGGCCAACGGCCAACTGCGGCGCGTCATCCGGCTGATGAAGTACGTCCGAGACTACAAGCAGACCTTCAGCGTACCGTCCGTAATTCTCACGACTCTGCTTGGCGAACGAATCCAAACCTGGCACGAAGCTACGCGCTACAGCGACACTCCCACAGCTCTAAAGGTAATTCTGGCCGATCTGAGCGCTTGGCTAGACCTGCACCCGCTCATGCCGAACCTCGCCGACCCAAGCTGTCCGGAGACAACGTTCAACCACCGCTGGAACCAGGAGCAATACGAGAACTTCCGAAAGAAGATCAAGCTGTATAGCTCATGGGCAACCGAGGCATATGACGAGGAGGGCAAAGCGCTGAGCCTTGCAGCATGGCAGCGCGTCTTTGGCGACTCGTTCCAGCAACCGAGCTCGGCTCAGAAGTCTCTGACGGCATCCTCGGATATTCAACCGACCCGCGAAGCTCGTGCCCCGCACGAGCAGTACATCGAAGAGTTTGGCTTCAGCTGGCGAGGAGGGTACAAAGTACGGATCAACGCTCAGGTTCTCCCGAAGAGTGGTTTTCGGAACGGCCCCCTACGCCGTCTCCGTCGAGTGAGCGTCTTTCAGAGCCTGCGCTTCACAATCACCACCGATGTTCCAGAGCCGTACGACCTCTATTGGAAGGTCAGGAATCGCGGCCCCGAAGCCGCTGCGCGCGATCAACTCCGAGGCGCGATCATTCTCGATGAAGACCGAAGCAGAACCCGCGAAGAGTCAACATCTTGGAAAGGACAACACTATGTGGAGGTCTACATCGTCAAAAACGGCCGTGTCCTAGCCACTGATCATCACGACGTCATCATCAGCTGAGCTCAGGCGCCCGCCGGACCCGGCACTGCGCTGGCGTCCATCAGCAGGCATCGGGTTTGCGCCCCGCCGGAGCTGCCGAACACACGGCCCGGAAGGGAACATTCGTACGCGACGCGTGACCCGTGCGCGGGACGTGCGGGATGCGTGCGCCTACGCGCCCGCATGGTGGCTGGCAAGTTGCGGCGCATGCCTACCCGACTGAGTGACGCAGCTTTCGACGAGCAGACGTGGTCCTCGGGGCCGGTGCGCCGGGCCCTGTGGAACGTGACCTCGTCGGACATCGCGACGATCGTGTGCCCGACCTGCGGGGCTTCGCAGTACGCCCCCTGCCGGACCTTGCGGAACCGTCCGACCACGGCGCTGCACCATGGCCGCACCCTCCGCTATCTCAACGTCCGCTTCGCCCTCGACCTGCGCGAACCCCATCACCGCAGCGTGCAGCGACGCAGCGGCCTCGGCCTTGATGCGGCGGGCCTGCGCACCGTGCGGATGCCGCACCCGCAGCCCTGGCGACTGCCCCTGCCGGAACTGTCGGACTTGATCAACGTCAGCTTCCTCGACCTGGCCAAAGTGGTGACCGCGCAGGCGTGCGGGGTACGCCGCACGGGTCTCGACGAGCTGCTGTACGGCCCGGACCGTATCGAGCAGTGCATCGACGCCCTCACCTACGCGCTGTACGACCGGCAGATCAGACGCGAGATCCGGATCCTGTCCGGACAGTGTGATGAGACGGCCCGGAATCTCAAGGTTCAGCAGCAGGCGGTGTGGCAGCAGTTGCGGGAAGCGGAGCGCCGCTTGAAGGCCCAGCGCGTCGAGGAGCTCACCACCGCCGGAGTGCTCCCGTTCCCGCCCGCCACCGATGACTCCCGGCGTGTGGCACGCGCCTGGCTGGGCCGCTACCTCAGCGCCGAGAAGGACGCCCTGGTCCTCGAGTTCGCGACCGTGGCAGGGGTGCCCGCCGCGGCAACCGCGCCGATCCGCTGCATTCAGGAGAAGATCACCCGCTGCATCGACAACGGGTGGCTCATCGCACCGCTCAACGACGCCGTCCGCTGCGTCCTCGCACTCGACGAGTCGGCGTTTCGAAAGCGGCTGCTCACCGACGCCGGCCGCCAGGACGAACGCGATGACGTGCTGTGTCATCCCCTGGTACTCAACCGCTGGCGCGATCAGCTCAACGAGAGCCTGCGTGCCGTCGCCCCGGGCGCGGACAACCCACACACCAAGCACCTGACCGATCTGACCCGCACGCCGACTCCCCGCACCACCGTGCAGCTAAAGCAACTCCAAGCCCGGCGGCGACTGTTCGCGGCTCTGCTGCAGCGCCGCGCCGAGGCCGTACGCCTGATCACCGCGGTCAACGATGGGCTGTCCATCGCCGAGCGCGGCGATCCCAGCCATGCACTGCTGAAGCAAGCCGGCGACCAGGCCTACAACGAGCTCGTACGTCGCCACCCGGATCTCTACCAGCGCATCCGTGCGCACCTGGCAGGGTTCGAGACGCGCTATGGGCGCCTGCAGACCCCCGGCTCGCGCACCCGGCTGCGCGAGCAGATCTTCGAGGAACTCGACCGCGCGGCAGTGCGGACGCCGGCCAGTGTGACCGTGCGGCGGTGAGCTGACGCGATGCCGCGCGGGTAGCCGCATCGCGACCCGGTCCCCGCTCCTGTGGCCCGCCGCGGCCGACGGAGCGCGGACTGGGCGGGATTCGGGGCCGTGGCGGTATCGCGTCGTTGGTGGGCGGTATTCGGCTGGCGGCGCACTTCCGCAGCACCTTCTGCGGGGGCACACTGGCTGAACGGAACCCGGCAGGCGGTCAGCGTCTGCGCAGCTCAGCCCGGCGCAGACACCGCTGCCTACGAGCGGGCGGCCGACTTGGTGCAGCGGGCCGAGGACTGCGTGGCCGCCGGGACCAGCCTCACCACCCTCCTCGACCACACGGGCACCGGGGAAGGCGAGCCGTCGGGCGGCGGCTGGTCACCTGCCAGCGGGGCACCCGCAGGGCGCCGCGACTACGTCCTGGTCAAGCCGGTCGTGAAGTGGCACGTCCGGCTGCTGCTCACCAAGGTCAGCATGGTCTACCTGCTGGCCATCACCGCCTCCACAGTCGGCGTCGCCTACTCCAACGGGCTGGGAGAAGGGTGGGCTGGCTGGCTCTACATCCGGGCACACGTCGGCTTCAGCATGATCTTTGCCGCGTACTGGGGCAGCGGCCGGCTGGACTGAACGGCCGGGGCGACCTGGATCGGTCCGCCACTCGTCGTGCTCATGGACGTGTGCATGGGCGCGCTGTTCCATGACGCCTGGCCGCTGCTGGCCTACTTCCCTCCAGCGTGGCTGGTGTGGCTCCTGTTCTGCGTCCCGGGTCTGGCGTGCCTCCCCTTCACCTGGCGCATCTGGTTCGGCCGGCCCCAGCCCCGGACGCCCGCGCAAGGCGAAACTCCCTCGCTCCGCAATGTGCCCTGGTAGTGGCCTCCCGGCGTATCCGGCTGCGGTGACACATGCCGCACTGCCAGGCGGTCGGGTGGGAGCCGCCTGACGGCACGCCATGCCGGGCGCGCACACGTGCCCACCGACGGGCTGCGCCATCTTGCCTCTGCGCAGCGGCAGGAAAGGATCAGATACTCGAATCTGGCACGGGCGCCCGAACGCTGCGTCCCCTTCGGGTGGGCCTTGCCTCCCTCAGGTCAGCGCTCGGATCCCGGAGGCTCGTGCCCCGTACACAGGGGATCCAGGAGTTCGCCCAGCGAAATGCCGAAGGCGTGGGCGAGGGCGTGCCAGGTACCGAGTGATCCGATGGTGCGACCCTGTTCGACCTCGGTGAGGGTGCGGCGCGACAGGCCGCTGCGGGCGGCGAGCTCGTCATAGCTCCAGCCCCGCTCGGAACGGTGCCGGGCGAGTGCCTGCCGGAGCGCCGTCGGGTCGGGGTCCGGCGGCGGAAAGATCGTCACCCAACCATCGGACGGTGCAGACCCCTGCCCTGACAGTGCAGACCCCTGCCCTATTTGTGGCGGTACGAAGACGCCCCGCGAGGGCAGAGGTCTGCACTACTCTCTCCGCGCGTCGCCCGGGTCGAAGGCCGGCGACGATCTGATGACGGCTTGGAGGGATCCGATGACCACCGCCCCACCCTCGCGCGCCTGGACGGTCACCATCAGCAGTCCGGCCGGGCGGCCCCTGCTGATGTGCAGCGCCTGCCCCGGACCGGACCCTGCGGCGAGTGTCCCGCGAGGGGAGGAGATGCGGCGGCATCTGGCGCGCCACGTACCGGAATCCGGCCTGGAGCCGCATCTACGTACGTGTCAGTGCCGCGAGCGGTTCTGCGTCTGGCACCGGCGCCAGGGCCCGTGCAACGGCGCCCTGCGGCTGGTGCTGATCCGGGCGGACCAGGGCCGGACCTGGCACCTCGCCGATGCTTGCGCCGCCTGCGCTGTCGCGATTCCGCAGGCGGCGACCGTCCCGGAGCCCCCTGCGCCGCACGGCCGGACAGCGCGCGACTCGCCGGCGACCGACGCCTCGTATGTGCTCGAAGAGCCCGGCGAGTGGACCGAATCGCTGTGAACACCGCCGCATCGCGGCCGTGACAGGGATCTGCATGGGCGGGTTCCAGAGCGGCCGGCCCGCTCACGCTGCCGCCAGCAGGGGTCAAGAGGCATCATCGGGATGCCGGACCCTGTGTCGGCTGGCCCCGTTGTGCGCGCCCGCGACGACAGAGGCGATTGTCAGACGCAGTCGCTAACCTTCTTTGATCTGAGTGGCGTTGGACGAACTGGGGATTCGATGGTGCGGATGGACGGCGGTCGGTTAGCAGCCCGAGGGTTTCAGTACCAGTACCTGCGCACACTCGAAGCGATGTTGACCGCATCGGATCAGGAACGGATCCACGGCTGCCGGATCGAGGGGCCTACGGACACGACTTCGACCGCGGCGGTCGACGTGGTCGACTTCGACCTTGTCGACAGGGAAGGCGACTGTCTGCTCGCCGCGCAGGTCAAGAGCGCTTCGCCGGGACGCCAGGTCAGCGCCCCGGATGCCTTCACGATTCTGGCCGAGCTGGTCTGCAAGGTCGAGGCCGAGCGGTACGAGCTGATCACGGCTGCGGTGCCCGACCGTAACTGCCGGACCCTGGCCAAGATCCTCGATGCGCCGCCCGCTGACACCGATCAGCTCAAGTCGCAGCTGGCGCAGATGTTGCAGCGGGCTCCCTCAGCAGCGACCCGCCTCGAGGCATTGACCGGGCCGGACCTGGAGCGTCTTGCCCGCGCGCGGGTGGTGTGCGACGCCCGGGACGTGGAGGGCATCCGCCAAGACCTGCACGAGCGGCTGCGCAAGCGGCGGGCCCGCCATCGCGTCGGCCTCGGCAGCCGCTCCGCGGGCCTGATCACAGGGCATCTTCTCGCCGAGATCATGCGCCGCGCGGCCGACCCCCACCAGGCGTACTGGAGCATCGCCGACTTCACCGACGCCGCGCTCGTCGAGGACGACGTGCTGGTGCGCGCGCTGGGGCGCCAGGACTGGGGCTGCGTGTTCGGCCCGCTCGCGCCCGTACCCGACGTACCCCGTCCTGACCTTCTCGCCGACATCACCGAAGCCCTGGCCCCGTCTGATCCGCGCGACCGTTCCGTCAACTCCTGTGTCCTGTCCGGCCTGTCGGGTATCGGGAAATCGAGCACGGCCGCCGCGTATGTAGCCGCACACGCCGACGCCTACGACCTCGTCCTGTGGGCCGAGGCCGCCACGGAAGAGTCCCTGGCCGGCTCCTTTCGGCGCATCTGGGGGCATCTGAACGGGCAGGCGCACGATACCCCCGCCGGCGCGAGCACCCCGTACCTGCGGGAACAGGTCCACGAGCTGCTCGCGGCGCTGCCCGGACGCTGGCTGCTCGTCTTCGACGACGCCACCCCCGACGGGGTCGATGCGTGGATCCCGCGGCTGGGGCGTGGCGATGTGCTATTCACATCCATCGACAGCGCCAACTGGCACGGCCTGCCCCGCGTCGGCCTGTCACCGATGGACCATGCCCAGGCAGTCGACCTCCTCACCCGTCGCCTCCGGTTGAACGCCGACACCGCGGCCGTTCACCGGGAAGACCTGGACGCTCTGGCCGAGACGCTGGAGGGGTGGCCTCTGGCCATCGAGCTGGCCTGCGGATACATGCGCACCTGCCAGATCCCCGTCGAACGACTGGGCACCTTCCGTACCCTCCTGCTCGATCGGGCCCTGGCCGACAAGAGATCCAAGCCATCGGGCTATCCGCGGACCCTGGCAGCCACCGTCGAGCTGAGCCTGGAGCGACTGGCCCGCAACACGGCCGACGACAGCCACTTCTCCCTCCCGGTACGGGAACTTCTCGGGTTCCTGTGCAACTTCGCCGCCCAGCGCATTCCGGTGCACCTGGCGATGGCCTGCGCGTTCATCCCGCCCGACCTCGTCCCCGCAGGCAAGGAAGCCGTCGTGGTGGACGAGGCCACTGTCCCGGTCAGGGAGATGATCCGGTCGCTGATCCAGGTGTCCTTCGTCCGCTACGACGAGCCGCTCGCCTCCCGCCATTCCGAGATCGCCGGCAGCGACGACACCGTGTCGATGAACACTGTCCTGCAGCATCTGCTGCGCCAACACCGCGCCCACGGCGCCCAGGTGGAGACGGCACTCTCCCGCAGCGCCTTCCACACCGCGCGCTGGCTCGGCGCGGCCCTCGACTTCGACGACGCCGACCGGGCCTGGGAGATCGCCCCGCACGCGGCGGCCCTGGCCGGCCACATCCAGGACATGCAGGTCAAGGACAACGACACCGCGCTCCTGATCGGCAACCTCGCCGGATTCGAGTACATCCAGGGGCAGATGGACCAGGCAACGCGGCTGCTGCACCTGGAACTGGACTGGCTTCAGGAACTGGCCGACCCCAACAAGCTCCTGATCGCGCAGACCCGCATCTCGCTGGCCCAGATGTACGCGCACCACAGCATCTCCGATCCGGTGGAGCAGGTGGTGAACCTGCTGTCGCCGCTCGTGGAGTACGTCGAGCACCTGCCCAAGGAGCAGGACGGCGAGAACGCGGCCGCGCTGTTGGCAACGCAGGCCCGCATCCTCCTGCACAACCTTGCCGACTCCCGCCCCGACAACCCTCACCTACAGCCCGTGCTGGACGCCTTCACCCGACTGTCCGATCAGCTGCCCCAGACCTCGGCGGTCAGCGAGCGGCTCGGAGCCGAGCGGATCGCCCGCCTGTTCGGCGACGGAGATCTGCAGGGTGTCGAACACGCCGCCCGCGACCAGCTCCCCCCTCCCCACCACACCCACGCCCGTTCCTTCTACGCCGCCGAGATCCAGCGCCACCTCATCGAAGCGCTCGTCTACCAGCGCCGCTGGGCAGAGGCCGAAGCGGAGTTCGAGGCCTTCCTCCCCTACACCGGACCCCGGTCGCTGTACCGCTCCTCCGTCCAGGACTTCGTCCACAACATTGGGCTCGCCTGCGCCCTGGCATGGATCGAATCCGCCGACGACCACGCCGCGGCGCTGCTGCGCCGCGTGCTGACCGAGTGCGGCATCGAGCATCTCGATGCCGCACTGCGCGAGCATGAGCGAGCCCGGTTCACCCTCCTCAAGGCGGTCGACGCCGCCGCCCACCACGACGCCGACGCCTTCATCGCCCTGACCGTCGAGCTGCGCGACAAGTCCTTCGACATCGACGGCATCAATCCGACCGCGCCCTGGGAACGCCTCATGATGGCGCTGCTGGAACGGGTCACGGCTATGACCAGCAAGCAGATCCACGACCATGCCCACGCAGCCGGCGAGGCACTCTTCGACGAAGAGCGCATTCTCCCCGAACAGCGCGCGTATCTCCGCCAGATCGTCGAAGCGGCGGTGGCCGATGTGCACTGCGCCCTTAGCGGGCGGCCACCCCTCCAGGCGATCGGCGTCATCCGCGATCCGCGCACTGTCGCCGACGGGGCGCGCCCTCCGAGGACCCCCATCGTGCTGATGGAGCCGCGTCACATGCTCACCGCCACGGCCGCGGTCGGGGTGCCCGCCATGGAGTACCAAGTCCACCGGATCAGCAGCGCAGGCTTTCGTCGGATGATCCCCGAGGCCCCGTCCGTCCCCTTCCTGCCCGGATGGCGGTTGCGCCAGCGCGGCAACCACATGGAACTGCGTGACCCAGAGGGCACCGTCTGGGCCCGCGCCCTGACCAGCCTGCCGCCCCGGTGGAACGATGCGGCCGCCGCCAGCAAACGGGTCCTGGTGGTTTACGGATTCGGATTCACTCTGGAGGAGCCACCCGAGCGGCGCCCGGCGTTCGCTTCCCCGCAGGCCTTCGCGGAGCACTTCCACACGGCGGCCACTTCCGGGATGCTGACGGCCGCGTTCGTCGAGTGGGACGCTGTGCGGCCCCGCAAGCAGACCTCCCGCCAGCAGGGCCGCAAGCGGCGCAAACGCTGACACGCGGCCCGTTCACCGAACTCGACCACACCAGACCGGGCGCGGTCTCATTGACCGTCGTGGCGACGGTGCGCGCTGCCCCCGCGCACGGCGCCCTCGCCGTCGTTCACCTCTCGACGCGAGGCGGTCACAACGGGCCGAGGACCTGCGCCATCTGTTGGCCCAGGTCGGCGATCACCTCGAAGGTGGCCTTCTCCGGGGCCTGTACGACGTAGTAGGCGAAGACGGCGACGCCGAGGGGCAGGTACCACCAGGAGTAGACGTCCGTCCGGTGAGGCAGCACCATGCGAAGGATCCTGAACACCAACGCTGCCAGAGCCATGGTCCCGAGCGTGTAGAGGGTGGACCACCACAGGGACGGGCCGGGGTCGGCGGTCCAGGTGGCCCGCACACTGGCCCCGGAGATCGCGAGCGGGATGATCGGGGCCAAGGGCAGTAAGGCGAGGGCGAAGAGATCGCCAAGCCCATTGAGGAAGTAGACGTCCGCTGGCTCGTAGTACCAGCCCCCTTCGTCGTCATCCTCGTCTTCGTCGTCAACCTCGTCGTCGGCCAGTACGAACTCTGCGCCGTGATAGTGGTACTCGGTGATGTGCTGGTCGCCGCCCGCCTGGTAGACGCGGCCTTCATCCTCGGCGCTCGCGTTCATCTGCCAGGACGCATCGTTGTCATATGGGTCGGTCATTGTTCGTGGATGAACTGATTGCCGCCTGCCTGGTAGACGCGCCCGTTGTCGTGGACTTCGGCACGGAAGCTGATGGGTGGACGGGACGTATCGGCCGGCGCCAGCCGTGCCAGCAGTTCCTCGAACTCGGCGGCTGCGGTGCGGTCATCCAGGAAGAGCGTCAGCATCCGCCCCTACCACACCGACTGCAGGGCATCGCGGACCTGCTGCCTCTCGCCTTCCGGGACGGCGAGCAGCGTCTGGCGGGTCGCGTCGGGATCCCGCTCGACAGCATCCGTGGTCTCCGGTTGGAAGCGACGCCACAGGGCGACAACGCCCGTACGGAACGCGCTCCATCCATCGGCCGCCATGGCCGAGACCAGAGCCGCACCACCGGCACTGGCCAAGGTGATGAGTGTTGGATCCACGGTGCCCTCCTTCCCGCTGATGTCCAAGCGTTCAGCTGCCAGTGAAGCATCACCTCCGTGCAGCAGCTCGGAACTTCATTGAGGCGATGGATAGGTGGCCGGTTCACACCTGTCCACGTGAGGCGATTTGTCCGCCCGCGCTATTCGATACGCGACTGCCGTCCCCTCTCGCCGCATCGCAGGCCGAGTACGCCGCGCAGCGGCCATGGGTCGCGCTTCGTGCTCGCCGCCGGTACCGGTGTCTCACACGAGCGCGATGGGCGGGACGTGCTGGGCGCGGAATTCGGCGAGGGTCTGCTCCACGCCGCCGATGGTCAGATGCCAGAAGTCCCAGCCGTTGATCTTGTTGCTTCCGGTGGCGACTCGGGCAGCGGTGGTCGGGGTGCGCCAGAGGCGGCCCGAGACGTCGATGTGGCCCTCGTGGTTCAAGACTGCCTGATGGACCTTCTTCTCGTGCCGGCCGGTGAGGGTGATGCCGGCCTTGAGGTCGTCCGGGTCCAGATGTTGCAGCAGGTCGTGCAGGTCGACTCGGGAGCGTGCCGGGTCGGTGGTGGGTGCGGCGGCGGGCGTCGTTGCGGCCGTGGCGGGCGCGGCGGCCGGCTGGGCGACGGCACGGTGCAGGGCCAGAGCCATGGCGGCTGCCGCACTGTAGGGCGCCTCGGGTCCCACCTTGTCGTCGACCAGCTGCTGGATGTCGGTCAGGTCCCCGTGGCGGGCGAGTACGGTGACCTCCCGTATGAGGCGGGCGCGGAGCGGGACGAGGTGGGAGTCGTTGAGCGCCAGGATCCGTATGGTTTCGTCGGCGCGGCACAGGCCACGGTTGGTTTCGGCCGGCGAGTAGGGAGTGTTGCTGCGCCGGGCGTAGCCGCCGGAGTCGAAGCCGAGCAGGTCGGGGTCGCTGCGGTGGGCCGGGTCCAGGAGCAGCGGCTGTTCGCGGTTCAGGTCGTCGACTGACGTGCGGGCGCGGGTTCCGCCTATGAGCGGGAACTGGCTGCCCTTGGCTCGGCCTTCCCGGACACCGTTGTAGCGGGCTCCGCCGCTGTTACAGTGCTTGCAGGCGATGCGGTAGTTCGACACGTCGTAGGCCAGCCACCAGTATCCCGGGTGGCCGGGCACCTCGAGTACTTCGGATTTCGGCCGGAAGTGGTCGACGGTGATGTCCGCGCGCACGATGAGGGTCTCGCAGTACCAGCACTTGACGCCGACGAGACCGAGGAGCAGGTCGCGTACGGCGTCCTCGGCCCAGTGCGAATTGAATTCACGCTCGGTGCCAGCAGCGACGGCGGCCCTGACCGCGTCGAGGGTGCGTTTGGCCTTGGCTGCCCAGGCCGGCGGGGCGGTGAGCCCTTGCATGTTGACGTGTCTCATCGGCGTCAGATCACCGACGAGAAGCGCTCGTGGAACAGCTCGGCGACCAGGGCCTGCAGTCGTTCGGGCGAGGGCGGGTTGGGGCCGTGGGCGGCCTCGAGGAGCGCGAGGCGTCTGCGGTGGAGCTCGGCGAGGAAAGCCGCCACGAGCGGATCACGGTCGGAGTTGGGAAAGTCCATGGTCTCCAGCTGGGCGGTGACGTCGCGCAGTGCAGCCTGTTTGACCGGGTCGCCGGTCGCCTCGGGGAGCAGCGCGTACTGGCGGTCGATCAGTTCCTGGGTGTGCTCGTCAAGCTGGGTGGGCAGGTCGAACAAGTCGGTGGTCAGCAGGCCGCCGGCACCTTGTCCGCGCGGGTTGGCCCGCGGTATCACCGCGGTGGCCTGGCCCTCCACGTCGGTGGTGACGACGCGGATCTGCGCGCGGGTCATGTTGGATACCAGGAGCGGTTCGTGGGTGGCGGTGAGGAACTGCGAGTGCTGATGCGGTCCCAACACGTTGCGTACGGAGGAGTACCAGCGCCGACTCCACTCGGGGTGGAAGTGGGAGTCGGGCTCGTCCAGCAGGAACAGCGACTCATGTGCCCGCTGGAGCCTCAGCAGGCCCAAGGTGGTGAGGAGTTGCTGCTCCCCCGAGCTCAGGTCGTTCAAGCCAACGGTGAGCGCGCCGGGTTTGTCCAGGCGGACGTCGACGGTGAGGTAGCCGGCATCCAGCAAGGTGGCGAGCAGGCCGAACATCGACAGGTCGCTGTCGAAGAGGTTACGGAAGGCGCGAACATCTTCTGCAGTGCCCAGGACGATCTGGAACCCGTCGGCGGGGCTGCCGGCTCCGTCCACCGGGTCGGCATCGGGAATGAGACCGAACCGCCCCGATTCGGCGGCGGCCGCGAACAGGGTGCGGGCGGGCCCGCCCAGGCCCCAGTACGGGAGGGCGGACAGGTGCGGGGCGCGTGCGGCGCGTGGCGCGCGGATCCGCAGGACCGCAGAGGCCACACGCTGGAGGTAGGAGTGGCGGCGCAGATAGGTGCCGAACGAGTCGGACCAGTGGGTGGTCTGCGCGAGGAGCAGCAGCGACAGGTGCGCGGGCGTACACAGGAACACCGGCGTGTACAGAGGGCAGTTGATGGGCAGGGTCAGCTGCTCGGTCCACAGCTCGCCTTCGTTCGGGGCGTGATGTGCGCGCCACTGGTCGAAGTCCGTCATCCACTGCCGGCGCCATTGGCCGATGCGGCGGGCGGCGAAGCGGCGGTGCTGGTCGAACTCGCTGGTCCAGGGAGCCTGGGCGTGCGCCTGGTAGCCGAAGACGTGATCGGGCAGATGCTGCGCCCACACTGCGCGGGCCACGCGTATCGGCCGACCCACGGAGGTGTCCACGGATAGCTCGGGTGAGGTATCGGGGGAGGTCTGAACGACCCGGACCGTCCTGTCGTGGACCTCGTAGTCAAGTTCGAAGGCGAAGGCCGCACGGCGGCCCGGCCGGTGCAGGGCGCCGAAGATCTCGGCGAGCGCGTGCAGGGCTCGGGACTTGCCGCCGCCGTTGGGGCCGATCAGGGTGGCAATGGCATGGCCGCCATCGAGGGCGTCAGTGAGGTCCAGCTCGAAGTGACGCAGGCCCCGGTAGGAGGGAAGTCTCAGTCGCAGCAGCCGCACGGCATCCCCCCGGTCAAGGTGCTCCTGGTCGCCGTCACCGCTCCGCCTCACGATCCGGGCCGTCCGCGTGCACACCGTAGGGGCGCAGTGTTTCAGCCAAGGAGGCGAATTCGGTGAGGGCGGCGCCCAGTTCAGCGGTAATCTCCTGGGCCATGCGGTGCAGGTCGGCCTCGGGCTCTTGCAGTGCGAAGGGCCCGGGCGGGGGTTCGGCGACCTGAAGGTCCAGGTTGGCGCCGGGCCGGGCGAGCAGGTCCTGGACGGCGAAGGATCGGAAGAGGGGGGTCTCGACTCGTTCACTGCGGGGTCGGCCGGGCCGGTAGGCGGACACGAAGTCGCTGTAGTCGGGACCGGCTGGTGTCGTGGGCTTGGCCGTCGACGTGTGCAGGGAGCGCAGGTCGTACACCCACAACCGTGTCGTGGACGGGCTGCCGTCGGGGCGCGGTTCGGGCTTGTCGAAGAACAGGACGCTGGCCTTGAGACCGCCGGCGTAGAAGATGCCCATGGGAAGCCGCAGCAGGGTGTGGACGTCGCACGCGGACAGCAGGCGCTGCCGGATCAGCTCACCCGGCCCGCCTTCGAACAGCACACTGTCGGGTACCACGACAGCGGCGCGGCCGTCGGTCTCCAGCAGGCTGTGGATGTGCTGGAGGAAGTTGAGCTGCCGGCTGGTGGTGAGGGTCCAGAAGTCCTCCCGGTAGGGCTCCTCGCTGGTGGAGCGGCGCCCGAACGGAGGGTTGGTGAGCACCAGCGTCGCCCGCCGCACCGGTGGGCGGGCCAGCGCGTCCCCGACGGTGATGCACGGGTGGGTCTCGTCGGCCCGGGTGACGCCGTGCAGGACGAGGTTCGTCGTGGCCAGCCGCGCGGTGGCGTCGACGAGTTCGGTGCCGAAGAAGGTGCCCTGGTCGAGCCGCTTACGCTGAGCCGCGGTGACACCTGAAGGAAAGTGGTCGACCAGGTAGTCGAAGGCTTTGATCAGGAAACCACCGGTGCCGCAGGCCGGGTCGGAGACCGTGTCATCGATGCCGGGCTGCATGCACTGCACGATCGCCTCGATCAGCGGCCGGGGCGTGAAGTACTGGCCGGCGCCGGTCTTCGTGTCCGTGCTCATGCGGGCCAGCAGCGCCTCGAAGACAGCGCCGATGTCGGCTGAGGACCACTGGTAGCGGTCCACCACGTCGACGATCAAGCGGTGTAGGAGGGCAGGGTCCGGGATGCGGTTTTGTGCCCGCCGGAAGAGCAGCCCGAGCGTTCCGGGCCGGGCGGCGAGCTGGTCCAGGATCTGCTCGTACGCCGGGATGAGGGAGTCGCGCTCGGTCGAGGTGAGCTGCTCCCATGCGTCGAAGCCGAGGGTGTCGCGCCCGTTGAGGGGGCGTTGGCGTTGTTCATAGGCGCGTTTGAGGACGATCAGGCTGGAGAGCTGCTCGATGAGCTCCAGGCCCGAGGTGCCGTTGTCGCGCAGCACGTTGGCGTAGTTCCACAGCCGGTCCACCAGGGCCTGGTCGTGTTCGGGGCGGGAGGAGACGGTGGGGTTCACAGCACAGACTCCTGTTGCCCGGACGGGGAGAGCGGAGGGGACATATGACCAGTGAAAGCGCGTTCCAGGAGGTTACGCCGTAGCCGTCCGGCCACCTCGAGAGCGCGTTCGGCTGCAGCGCAGGCCGCGTTCAGGGCCGCGGTGTGTGACTGGACCACCGCAACCAGATGGTGCTGCTCGTCTACGGGAGCAACCGGCACTGGCATGAGCCGGATCCTGGCCAGGCTGATGGATGCCGGCCCCGCGCTCTGGGTGGCGTTGCGGTGGCACCACTGGCGGCCGAGGCCGTTGGCGTGCCAGGCCAGCAGGACGGGGTGGAGCTGATGGGTGGTGATCCGGGCACGGAAGACGTGGCTGTGGGGGACGCAGTGGGGCAGCTGGTCCTCCCAGATCCAGCCGCGGCCCAGGCTGTCGATCGATCCGCCGCCGGTCAGCAGCACATCACCCGCCCGCAGTCGGGCTGCCTCGGCCCGTGATGGGGGCAGCCGGATCGTGCGAACGTCGTCCAGGTCGAGGCGGCCGCGCTGCACGTTGGCGACCCGAAGGCAGGAGACGTCCGTATCGGCGGGATTCCACTCCTGCGTGCCGGATGGGGTGATACCGCGGGTGACCTCGGCGACATCGTGCAGGCGGGTCCACCGCCAGCGTTCGGGCAGGTCGGGCAGTGTCCCGTCCCCTGCGCCGGCAACCCGGGGCAGGTCCGCGGGAACCCGAGCGGTATCGGTGAGAGCGCCGCGCCCTGCCCGCGCGGTCAGGGCGCGGCTAAGGACGTCGGCCTGGTCGAGGGCGCTGTGGGTGCGGATCGTGGTGGCGTCGATGCGGGTGAGGTGGTCCCCCAACAGGCCGACGATCCGGCGCTGTTCCCCCACAGGGGGCAGCGGCAGCAGGACGTCGGCCAGATCACGCTGGTTGATCCGCCAGATCGCTGCGCCGCCCTGGCGGGCGCGTGCCTCGATCTGGCGCCGCATGACGGGCGACTTCCACAGGTGTGCGAGGTAGCGCGGATCGAGGACATCGGGGCGTACGCGTACTCGGATCATGGTGTCAGGGATGGCCGTCGGGGCCGGGGGGCCGTCGACCAGCGCGCCCTCGCCGACCAGGGAGTGTGAGCCGTTGACCCGGCCGACCAGCACATCCCCGTGTTCGGCCAGCAGTATCGCGTGGCCGTTGTCACTGCGGTCGCTGCTCTTGGACTGGGTGAAGTCCACGGTGACTGCCCGCAGCGCCGGCATGCGCAGTACGGGCAATCCGCCCTCGCCGGGGCGCGGGGACCGGCCGTTGACCAGCGGTTCACTCAGCACATCGGCCAGCCGGACGATCCTCCAGCCGACAGGCACCTCATTCATCACGCCAGGGCCCTGCGCAGTTCGTCCAGAAGGTCGATAGCGGCGTCGGGCCCGAAGGCGTCAAGGAAGCCGTCCGTGCCGCCGCGCGCCGAGAAGGGGATGCTGTCGAGATACGCCGGATCGAAGCGCGTCTCGGTGGCCACCACATCCGCGATCTTCTCGATCCACCACAGCTGGGCGGAGTTAAAGGGGCCGGACCGCTCGACGAACTCGGCCAGACGCCGGCCCACCGTCTTGTCTTGGCGGTGCCCCCGGCTACCGGATGTCGTTCCCCGAGCAGGGGCCGGCCGGTCGTACAGGTCGAGCAGCACCTCTTGGAGTTGGAGGTCCTCGGTGAGCGGGTAGAGGGCCTCGCGCCGCTCGTCCTCGACGGCTCTCTTGCCTCCCGCCCGGCGCAGCGATGCCAGGTGGTCCGAGTCGACCGAGTCGAGGAGACGGGTCACCAGCTCCTGCAGAGACCGGCCCGCCAGCTTGCGGATCTCGGCGCCGTCGGCGTCACTGAGCGTGGGGATGAGCCGGGCGAGCCGGACGGCGAGTTCGGCTGTCTCCTGCGGCGTCGCCCGGCCGTCAGTGGCTCGGTGCAGCAGGCGCTCCAAGGCGGCCCGTCCCCTCTGCCCGGATGCATCCGTCACGTTCACCAGGGGCTGGAGGTGACGCGAAGCGCCCGCCGCATCGACGACCACGAGCTGCGCCTTGGCATCCGCTCCCGGGGTGACGGCGCGCAGCTCCGCGGACGAGATGGTCTGCGTTCCCATGGCCAGCAGCTGCTCGTAGTAGGCGGCGGAGCGCACCTCGCGCAGGATCAGCAGGCACTCCATCACCCGCATGTCACTGTTCCCAGAGATCAGATCCGTCACGACCGCGATCCGGAACTCCGGCGTCGTGCGGAACTCCCGCAGCAGGTCCGCCACATACGCGTCACGCGGCGCGATCCGTCGGCAGAAGACGTCCCCGGCGCCGAACACGTCGCGGACGCGCTCCACGACCTCGTCCGCATGCAGTCCGTCCTGCGCCAGCACCACTGTCTTGGGGACCCCGAGGAGCCCGCCGCCGTGCTGCATCCGATCGGGGAACAGGGTCGGCAGCGCGTTACGGAAAGCCGTCACCACGGTGGCCAGGCGCTCAGACGGGACAGCCCTTGCCGGGCCCTGCCCTACGGTGAAGGCCAGCTCCTCGTCCAAATCCTCGTAGCGGGCGCGGCGCGAGCTGCGGGATTGCACACCGACCGCGTCGACAGGGGTGGCAAACGCCGACTGCCGGTCGCCGTCGACCTGGATCTGGTAAACGGAGTAGTCCACGGCGACGCCGTCGGCGACGGCCTGTTCATAGCTGTAGGAGTTGACCAGGTTGCCCTTGAAGAATCCCAGCACGGTAGCGGTCGGCGTCGCGCTGAATCCGACGACGGGAGCATCGAAGTATTCGAGAAGGGCACGCCGCTGTCCGTACAGCGCGCGGTGGCAGTCGTCGACGATGACGAGATCGAATGAGTCGGGCGGCAGCGTCTCGCAGTAGGTCACTTCCAGGGGTGTGGCATCGGGATGCGCCTGCCGTTCGGCGGTCTCGTACGCCGACACGCTCTCGGATCCGTCCTCGGCTGCTGGGGTGCCGGCGAGCATGGCGGACAGACGCTGCACCGTGGCCACGGCCACGGAAGCCGACGGGGCCAGGCCGTGCGCGGTCAGTTCCTGGACGTGGTACACGTCATCGAGAGGGCGCCCTCCGTCCGGCATGCTGAACTGGCGCAGCTGTGCGATCAGTTGGTGCACGGCGAGCTTGCGGTCGGTCACGAACAGGATCCGGCCCGCACGCGCGTGGTGGAGCTGCCGGTAGGCGGTGAAAACCCCGGTGAAGCTCGCCCCGGAGCCAGTGGCCATCTGCACCAGGGCGCGCCGCTGACCGGCCGCGAGGGCCTGCTCGATGGCCATCACCGCCCCGCGCTGGGCAATGCGCAGCTGGTCGAACCCCTCGTCCTGCCGCTGCAGGTAGGCGGCCTGGCGGGCCCGGTAGGTCGGTGCCGCGCCGTCCGCCTCCGCTTCGCGCTGCCAGCGGGCCAGCGTGCGGGGCTGATGGATGCCGCTGACCAAGCGCGCGTGGGATTCGGCGTCATTGGCGTCGCGGAACAGCAGACGCCGACCATCGCTCACATACCGGTACGGCAGCGGCGAGCGCCACACGGGCCACGGCAGGGAGCCCGCCGGGGCCTTCGCCAGTGCGCCCGCCTGCTCCATAGCCTCGTCGAGATCGATGCCGTCCCGCTTACACTCGACGATCCCGACCACCTGTCCGCCGACCGTCAGCAGCATGTCCGCGCGGAGACCTGCGGCCAGGCGGGGCTGCACCAGGACGCAGCCCAGGGAACGGTTGAGCTGAGACTCCTCGCCAGCGGCCAGGACGTCCCATCCCGCCTTAGCGAGCCTGCGCTGCACTTCCGCGGAAATGTCGGCTTCGCGCAGCGGTTCATAGGCGGCAGCGCGTGCGCTGGCGATCAGTTGTTCACGTTCGGCGACCGCCAGGGGCGTGGGAGTGACGCGCTGTTCGAATTCGCGGCGCAGGCGGGGCAGGTCCTCCTCCAGCGCAGCAACCCGCTGCGCCAAAGCCCGCAGATCGGATGCTGAGGCGTGGACGAAGGTCATCGGCTCCGGGTCGCCGGTCAGGGCGCGGAAGAGCCAGACGGCCAGTGCGAAGCAGCGCCCGACCAGATGCGCCGCCACGTCCCGCTCATCATGCGCGCCGCCGTCGAGGCGGTGAAGGTCGTTGAACGCGTCCCGAACCGGCCCGGGAAGCATCCCGGCTCGAGACAGGAGGTCCAGACGGGCCTGCTGATCGCCCGTAGGCAGGCGCACCCCGGCCTGGCGCCCGAGCTCAGCGGCAAGAACCTCACCGAACTGGCATGCCGCCACCACTGCTTCAGCGGGAGCAGTAGCCGCGCGGGCCTCACAGGATGCGCCGTGAAGAACAAGAAGCGGTTCGTGGGGGAGCAGGAATCCGAAATTGGCTGACGCCAGAGCCAGGTCCGTGAACCGGCTTTCGAGCACGCTCGGCTCCAGAGCCACGCCGACCCTCCCTACCTGCACTGCGGCGCCGCGGAATCCGCTACAGAACGCCTCTCACCCTACCGTCCGGCCCCTACCCACAACACAAACTCTGCGCCCCGATTCAGGCTGGTTGCCCTTTCTCATGCCGACGGGCAGAAGGGGCCTGAGGTGCGAAGCCGAAGCTCCCAGTCGATCCGAGCGGCCTGGTCGTGCTGTCGGCCAGCCTCGGTGAGGGGGCTCCGCTGTCACGGTGCGCCGCCGAGGTGTGGTGGTGCTTCAGGTGGTGACGCCGAGTTCTTGGCGTGTGCGGTGGATGAAGTCGCGGACAGTCGACTCGCGCTGCCAGGGGGCCAGGGCCATGTTGAAGTCGGCCACGTAGTCCGTGGCTCGGCTGGACTGGACGCGGGCGAGGATGTCGACGGCTTACTGCGGCGACTGGCACCTGTCCAGTCGTCCTCGACGGCAGACCGCAACTGCTTCGAGATCCAGCCTGGGCGCCGCAAATAGGTACTGAGTGCCCGGTCGGCGTCACGCAGGCGCAACACCAACGGGGCCAGGCGCTCTCGTGCTTCGTGCCGGTCCGGGGTTCCAAGGAGTTGCGCCGCGATGTCCAGGACTGCGCCCGTGACCAGGGGGGCGGGCTTCCGGCCAAGACCGAAAGATCATGGCAACGATAGCTCTCAGGTCGGCGAAGTAGTGGGCAACGGGGACCGGCGCCCCAGCGCTCATGGTGGTCGCTGGCCCTCCTGCCGCGAGTAGGTGCCCCAGTTCGCGCTGGACGTGGAACAGCACGTTCATGGTGACGGGATCAGGTTCCCCGGGCGGGGTGTCTGGCCGGGCAAGGTCGGCTCCGCAGGCCCCCTTGGGCTGCCGGTGCGAGGCCGATCGTGCGGTGAAGCGGCACTGTGTTGGGTGGAGCGAGTCGTCGGACAGGCGCGCAATGCCGTTTGCCGTGTGGACGAATTGCGCGAGTGTTCCGCAACTGGTGCATCGGTGCGACAGGAGTCGTCGGTGCTGGAGACAGAGGAAGATCACGGGGAGACGCCACAGCCGCTACCATGCGCCTCCGTGGCGGTCCTGAATTGCATCGCCGTGCCCGGTGAGGCAGAAGGGGCAGTAGCGCGAGGAGCGGGTCAGCACCCACGGGTTGTCGTAGATCATCCGCGTTGGGGTGGTGCGTGGCGTGAAGGCGGGGTTCAGTGGCCCGTATCGCTCTCCGAGCGGGGCGAGGAGCATGCCACTGACCTCGCCGGGCGCCAGGCGGGTGGCTCGGGCGAAGCCTGCTATGTGTTCGTCGTCCAGGTGGTACAGGAGCCCCAGGGGCAGCCGGGTGGGCAGGCCCGGGCGGGTGCGGGGTACCAGGCCAGTGCGGACAGAGACCTCTGCGGGTGTCGTGCCGAGCCTGTGGGCAAGGCGCAGCACGAATCCGGTAAGGGCCTCGTCGGGTAGCGGATCAAGGCTGCGGGGCAGGGGACGCACGTCGCACGTCATTCTCACCCCGCTTCCGCTGCCGGCGTCTGCGAAGCGCCGCGGGTAGCGGCCCTGCGCGGCCGCGGAGCGAGGCTGAGAATACGGCTCAGGGGTGGGGATACCCCGAGATCTTTCACGTGCCTGGAGCCGAGCGCGTGGCATTCCTCCACTTCACGCCGGTAGAGGGCAACGAGCTCGGTTCGTTCCTCAGAGCGGTCCGTCGCTCTGAGGAGTCGGTCCGCGATCCCCAGAATGGCACCGGTCGTGAGTGCCGTGGCGGGAGGCGCGAGGAAGTAGTCGCGGGACGGAGCCCCCATGACCCGGCTGCGAAGGTCCCGGGAACTTCGGTGGCGACCTGCAGCCTCGCGCTCAATGGCCCTGGCCAGCACCTCCGTTGCCGCCAGAGGGCGCGCCTGAGGCCAGGACGCGTAGATCAACGCGGTGACGGCCCGCAGGTCCATGAAGTACTGCGCCACAGAGACAGGTTCCCCACAGCTCTGGGTCTCGGCCGGACCGTCGGGAGAAAGCAGTGCATCAATGCGCCTCTGGACATCGATGATCTACTCTCGTGTCGCACGGTCCTTCGCCACGATCCGGCCGCGCGACCTGTCAGTCATGTAAGCGCCGCACACAGCCCTTTCCCTGAAGTCGGGCTGGAAGATGGACGGTGCGCGACACTGGATGGGGTGCAATCCTTCATAGGTGGCATGAGCGATGAGTCCTTGCCGGGTGGCGTGGGCGGGACGCCCACAGGAGGGGCAGCAGCGTCGGAGCGTGCGGCGGTGCTCGACGCAGACGAAGACCACCGGCAGGTGCCAGTGCCTCTTCCACGAGCCACCGAGTTCGGCACCCAGAGGGTTGTCCCTTCCGGCCAAGCAGCGCTCGCAGAACTGCGTGCTACGCAGGTTGACCCATCGCCGGGGATTAGTGAGGAGTTGAGGCCCGTACCACGGAGCGTGCGCTTGGCTCAGTGGTCCATAGCGCTCGCCGAGGGGAGCCAGCAAGAGGTTCTCCATCTCGGAGAGCGACAGGCCCGCCACATGCGCAGCTTCGGCGAGCCTTTGCGGAGGGAGGGAAAGAAGTGATCCCGCCGGCACATGGATTCCCACTCGGTCCGTGAGGCCCATGCGCGTGGCGATGACCGCGGGTGAACTCCCGTGTGCTGGGCCAGGCGCAGGATCAGTCCCACGAGCGATTCGTCCTCGAGGGGCGCGAGAGTACGGGGCAGTGGGCGTGGGGTCATGCCTCGGCCGCCGGAGGAGTGCCGCGGTCGTCCAAGACCGTGTTCCGCCTCTTCCGGGGCTTCACGCTCTTCGTCTCCACCTTCCGCTCCGGCCCTTGCTCCGGTTCCGGGGAGGTGTCGACGTCGGGGATCTCACCGGATTCGGCGTCCCGCACGCCGTACCGGCCGGGATGTTGCCCAGGTTGATGGTGATCTCGTCAAGGAGGCCGATGATGCCGTGGGTCCGGCGGCGGAGGTACTCGGGCATCGCTCCTGCGGACAGCGTGCCCGGTCCGGCGTTGAAGAGCCGGATCTGGTTCTCCGTGGATTCGAGGTGATCGACGAACGCTGCGGTCCCGGCGTCCGTGGTGAAGTCGAACGGGTCGAGGTTGACCAGGTCGAAGCGGCGTTCGGTCTGGGTGGAAGCATCAGGGTTGTAGCTCTTGCCCTTCTTCAGCGGCTCGTAGACCCACTGCTTGGTGCGCGGGTCGTGCCAGCCTTCCCTGAGCAGCCCGGAGCGGGGGATGTTGACGCCGATGAGGACGAGCGTGACATCCAGGTCCATCAGGCCCCGGATGAGGTCGAGAGTGTCCTGGTCGTCCTCCCGGTGCATTTTCAGACGAGTGATGTCGTCAATGATCAGGACGGTGGTGGCGTGCGCCTTGAACGATGCCCGGACGTTGCGGATCACGCCGCGCAGGTTCTTGCCATAGGGGGCGCCGTAGTAGTCGAGGATCGCCTCGCACAGGCCGATCGGGGTGGCCTTGACCGGGGTCTGGCAGTAGGCGACCGGCGCGATGATGTCCCGGGTGCCGGGCATCGGGTCGAAGTAATAGGCGCGGTTCTTCTCGAACAAGTCGCGCCAGGTGTCATCGAATTCGGCGGCGGTCCGGCAGGCGGTCTCGGTCTTGCCCTGGTAGCCGCCGCCGTTGATCATCAGTCCGTCGAGGGTGCTCGGACCGATGCGCATTGCGTTGTTCTGGATCCGAGAGCGCATGAGCGTGGTGACCACCGCGCTCATCGGAGTCTCCTCCATCCGCATGTTGACGTGCGTGGCAGCGCGATGCAGGTCGTACAGCGACTTCTTGCGCGGACTCATCAGCCCGTACTCGGCCACGGAAATCTTCTTGACCGGCACGAACAGCTCGCGCGTCCTTCGGAACTCCTGCCAGCCCTCATGAGTCGTTCGGTCCGGCCGGGGGCCGAGGCGCAGGAACGGTACGGGCCTCTCCGTCTCCTCCGGGGCCTGGTCACTCATTTCGCTCCTCGTCCGTCGCTTGCGCATCACGGCTTTGCTGGTCTGTGGCTGGTGCGTCGGGTGGGGCGTCGTCGTCCGCGATGACGAAGAGGTTGCGGCCACGGCGGCTGGAGCCGAGCGGAGCCGACTCCGGCGGCTTCCGTGGCCCGGCCGCCTCGCGACGTCTGCGCCGGTGGGCGTCCAGGCTCTCGGTAGCCTCCCGGGCCCTCTCCCGCCACGGCGGTTCCGTTTCACGCACACCGACAGCGGCCAGTCGCGACGGTGCGTCCGTTGCCTGCGACGACTTTGACGGCTTCGGCCGGTCCACGGCCGCCGCCCGAGCTTGGGTGATCTCCCGTGCGTGCTGGGTGCGCTGGGACTTGGTCAGCTGGGACGACCAGTTCGCGACCGGGTCGACCGCGCCCAGCATCTCCAAGAGGACCGGGACGAGGTCACTGTCGGAGCGCGGCTTCAGCCCCGCTTCCCGTACGCGCATGAGGAGTTCCTCGACCCGTGCGTCCCCGAAGGCCGGCATCTCGCCCTCCGGAGGCAGGCCCGTCCAGCGCAGCTCATGCCACTCGTGTGTATCGGGGTCATGGAAGAACACCATCCGTCGGTCCCGCGGTTCGCGGTGGATGACCCACTGCTTCTTGTACCGGCCGCCCCGGGCGGATTGCAGGTCGGGCTGGTGCAGCAACTCGGCGTCGTACCAGAGCCCTTTGACCTTCACACCCCGCCGGTAGATCCGCTTCACGTGGTGCTCGGGCAGGAAGCGGTAGTACGTCTCCGGTGACGGGATGTCCAGGTCGAAGCCTTCCTGCGCGAAGGAGGCGGCGACGGGGTGTTGGGGCTGTGGTCGCCACCCGGATCCCAACAGGGGGCGAACTCGCCGAGCCTGCGGTTCTGCCAGATACCCACCACCCAGGTGGCGATGAAATGTTCCATCTGGCTGAGGGTCAGCACGGCGTCGCCCTCCGGATCGGCACCGCGGTCGGCGACGTCGACTCCCGTGTAGCCGGGCAACTTCTCGAACACCAGCGAGCGGATACCGCCGAAAGTGCGCTCCACCGCGGCCTTGTCCTGGGGGCGCAGAACGCGAGCCGGCAGGATCCGGCAGCCCATCGCCTCCTGGACGTCCACAAGATGGTGGTTGCGGTAGACGGAGCCGTGGTCGGAGGTGATGGTCTCGGGGTTGAAGAACGGCAGGGCGGCCACCTTGTGACCGGCGAACTCGGCGACCACGGCGGCCGGCAGCCCTGGGTAAGGCCACTCCATGTCCTCGCCCCACTCCTCGCGCATAGGCAGCGGCAGCATGACGTCGCGCAGCATCATCGCGACGTCCACCGAGGAGTCCGACACCAGCGTGAGCCGGAAGGCGCAGATGGAGTGGGTGTAGACGTCCAGCGCCAGGGTGAAGTGGACGGTGACCGGATCTCCGAAGACGTTCTCGCGGACCATCACCGGCAGGATCGTCGTGTCCAGCGCGACGACCTGCCCGGGGCGGGTCACGAGCACGTGCCCGTTCTTGGTGGGGAGTTCGGCCGAGCGCTCGTACTTCGGTCGGGCCCTGCCCGGTCCGAACCATTCCTTCCACACCCGCAGCAGCGTGTGATAGCTCGGGACCTTGATCTCCCGCCCCTTGCTGCCCTTCTCGTGTTCCTCCTGGCCCTCAGCCTCATTCGCGACCTCGAAGCTCTCCCGCACATAGCGCCGGATCGTGATCTCGCGGGTCCGTGCGCTCACACGGGACCGGTGCTGCTGCGTCTCTTGCCGTACCGCGAAGATCGCCTCAATCGCTGATACTCGGATGTCCCCCGCTCGACCGCAGCCATCGATGATCGGCGCAGCCCACGATCCCGTACTTCCTGCGCCGTTTCTCCCAGCGCTCAAGGGTGCGCGCCCCGACATGGGCGACGCCCAAGAGCAGCTTCGCCTCCTCGGGCCTCAGCGCCGACAACTCGGCTGCCTTCGCCTCCCGCCGCTCGGTCAGCGTCGTACGGTCCGGGTCGTACTCGGGCCGCGGCTCTCCCGGCTCGGGACGGAACGGATCACCGCTCCGGAAACCGCAGTTGATCTCCATCAGGTGAGCGAAGCGCTGTTCCATCAGAGGGCGCTTCTCCGGCTTCACGTCACTCCACGAAGCCAGCTGACGCCCGCGGTTCGCCCCTTCCGCCGCCGTACGCGAGGACGGCCTGCACCGCGGGTGATTGACCAAGAAGCGGAAGCTCACCCGCTGACGCTCACCGTCCGCCCGCACCAGCTGGACCCGCCCCAGATGTGGCTCCTGCCGCTCGACCAGCCACTCCACATCGTCGAGCAACACGCCTGCTCCAGCCGAGAGATCCAACGCGGCAGCCCCGTTCACGAGACACCTCCCGCCCGCACCACCCGCGTCCGGTCCGTCAACGGTTGCGAGAGGTCGATCCCTAGCCTGCGGTGCCACAACAAGTGCAGCAGCTGGGCACGCGCCACAGGCCAGTACGCCTGCGCAGCCGCCAACTCCCCGAACGTCACACCGCCCTCGGCCTGAGCCAGCAGATCACCCTGGACACCGAGCACGTCACGCGTCGGACGGCGCTTTCCGTACAACGCGCCGAGTGTGGACCGCACATGGGGCCGCCACTCAGCCGCGACCACGTAATGCCACCCGCAGGCCACCGCCACTTCATCGACCGCCGCGAAGGACTCCAAGTTCTCGGGCGCGATCAGATGCCGGGGCCGGACATCGATCAGCCAGGTATCTGCCCGCGTGACCGCGAGGAAGTCGGGCGTGTGCCTGCGCCACTTCTCCGCCGAACGAAACCGAATACGCAGGGGCTGCGCCAGCACCTCGACCAGATCGCCGGCAAAGTCCAGGGCGACGAGGAACTGATCCTCTTCGAGGCTCTCGAACCCATGCAGCCGGCCGGTGGCCATCAAAGACTCCAGACCAGGCCGGTGCTTCTGCTCCCGCCTCCAGGTGAACCCTCGCATCGGCCCACGACTCGCCACCGGTACCTGTCCCAGGTGCCGGACCGGACCCGTCACCTCGTCCCCGGCGTACTTCCAGGTCGCGGTCCACCGGTCCGCCCAGCCGACGGACAGATCCAGGTCACCCCGCCCCGCATCCAGTGAGACCGGCACCAGCAGATCCGTCCACATACACCGGTGGGACCACAGGGGCTCATCCGCGTCCGGCGACGTGTCCGGGCGGGTCCCCGGCCCTCCGCCAGCCTGCATGTGACTCATGACCCCAGGTAAGCGCTGCACCTCGCTGTGGGCGGCCAGTCTTCAGGGTTGGCGACAACTTGCCCGCAAAGAGCAGGGGACGCGTCAAGAAGGATGCGAATCTGACGACAGTTGTCCTGCTCAGCCCCTCAAGAAGCGCCAGGTCGGGGCATCGATTTCAAGAAATCTACCGTGCTCAGTCTCACCCCCCCCGTCAGCGCTTCGGCCAGTGCCACGCCGGCTCGTCGAGGAGGCCCTGGCCGCGGATGGTCGTCCGGCCGGACTCCTTCACCAGTTCGACGATGTGGGCGCCGGGGGTGAGGGCGGTCGTGAGGGGGTGGGCGTGGGTGACGGTCACGACCTGGGAGCGGCGGGACGCGGCGTGGATGAGGGCGGCCAGGGGCGGCAGCAGGTCGGGGTGGAGGCTGGTCTCGGGCTCGTTGAGGACGAGGAGCTCCGGCGGGCGCGGGGTGAGGAGGGCCGCGGTCCAGATCAGGTAGCGCAGGGTGCCGTCGGACAGCTCGGCCGCGGTGAGCGGGCGGAGCAGCCCGCGCTGGCGCAGCCGCAGCTCCAGCCGCCCGCCGAGCGGCTCGATCTCCACCCGGCTGCCGGGGAAGGCGGCGTCGACCGCCGCGTCGAGCCCCTCGGCGTCGCCGATCTCGCGGATCGTCTGCAGGGCGGCGGCCAGGTCCGCACCGTCCCCGGCGAGCACCGGGGTGCGGGTGCCGATCCGGGCCTCGCGGGCGGGGGCGTGCGCGTCGGTGCGGACGTGGTCGTAGAACCGCCAGGCGCGGACGCGTTCGCGGACCGCGAGGACGTCGGGGGCATGCTGCGGGTCCGCGACCTCGCTCAGCATCGAGTCGTACGCGCGGATCCGGCCGCTCCGGCGGTGCCAGTCGCCGTCCGCCGAACGCACCTTGACGTACGGGCCCTTGCGCTCGGACAGCAGGGCGGCGGGGCGCAGCACCGGGCCGCTCCAGATCGCCTCGGCCTTGATCTCTGGGTCGAGGGTGAAGAGCGACCCTGGGTGGCCGGCCGCGCCGCCCGGGTAGCCGAAGTCGACCGCGTACCCGAAGTCGTCGCCCGCGAAGCCGAGGCGCAGGGCGGCGGCGTCGTCGCCGCGGACGATGCCGCCGGCCTTCTCGGGCCCCGCCCACAGCGCGGACGGCAGCCCGCCCTCCCGGGCGAGCGCCGCGACCGCGCCGCCGCGCGCCGCGTCGGCGAGCAGCCGCAGCGAGCGGTACAGCGACGACTTGCCGGTGCCGTTGGCCCCGGTCACCACGGTGAGCGGACCGAGGGGCAGGACGAGGCGGCGCAGCGAGCGGTGGTTCTCGACGGCGAGGGTGGTGATCACGGCTTCGAGCGTACGGAGGGGGTCTGACAACCGCCGTCCGTCAGGCCCCGGGGCCCTCGGGCGCGGGAACCAGCTTGCGGATGGTCAGCGGCTCGGCGAGGACCTCGTCCAGCACCTCGGCGACGTGCCGGAAGTGCGGGGTGGTGAAGTGCTCGGCGAGCGCCTCCGGGCCCGTCCACTGCTCGACGATCACCATGCGGGCGGGGTCGTTGGGGTCGGTGTAGGGGCGGTAGGCGAGGCAGCCGGGTTCGTCGAGGGACGGCTCGATCATCGCTTCCAGAGCGGTGCGGAGCCGGTCCTCCTTGCCGGGGGCGGCCAGGCATTCGGCGACGACGAAGAGGGTCATGGCGGGTACTCCTGATGGTCGGAGGGCTGGTCGAAGGGTCGGTATGGGGGGTTGTCGAAGGGGTTACGGGCGGGCGGGGCCGGTGCCCGCGCCCGTCGTGGTGATGGCGGTGGCGATCTCCTCCAGGTCCGCCGCCGTCAGTGTCACCGACGCCCCGCCGATCCAGCCGTCGATCTGGCCGGGCGTGCGGGCGCCGGCGATGGCACCGGTGATGCCGGGCCAGGCCAGCACCCAGGCGAGGGCGGTCTCGGCGACGGTGGCGCCGTGCCGCGCGGCCACCGGCCGCAGCGCGTCGGCGAGGCGGAGGTTGGCGGCCAGGCCGGTGGTGAAGTCGTGGTGGCCGGTCCGCCAGTCGTCGGCGGGGAGGTTCGCGGCGCGTTCGGCGGAGAAGGCACCGGTGAGCAGGCCGGACTGGAGCGGGGAGTAGGCGATCACGCCCGTCCCGTGGGCGTGCGCCCAGGCGATCTCGGCCGCGGCGGAGCGGTTGATCGCCGAGAACGGCGGTTGGATGGCGTCCACGTGGGCGATCCGCTCGGCGGCGGCCAGCTGCTCGGCCGAGTGGTTGGACAGGCCGATCGCCCGGACCTTGCCCTCGGCCTTCAGGTCGGCCATGACCTGCCAGTACTCCTCCAGCGGAGTGGCGTTCGGCGAGACGGCGCCGAAGCCGCCGCCCGCGTACTCCAGCGACTCGCCGGTGTCCGGGTAGTGCACCTGGTAGAGGTCGACGTACTCGACGCCGAGCCGGCGCAGCGAGTCCTCCAGCTCCCGGCGTACGCTGGCCGGCTTCATGATCCGCCGGGGCGCGGCCTCCGGGTGCTCCGGGTCCCAGACCAGGCCGGCCTTGGTGAAGAGGTACGGGCGGTCGGCCTCGGGCAGGCCGGCGACGGCCTTGCCGACCAGCTCCTCGGCGTGGCCGAGGCCGTAGACGGCGGCGGTGTCGATCCAGTTGACGCCCGAGGTGACCGCGTGCCGGATCGCGGCCACCGACTCGGCGTCGTCGGTGGCGCCCCAGCCGAAGCGCCAGCCGGGTCCGGCCACGACCCAGGAGCCGAGGCCGAGGCGGGTGATGTCCATGCCGGTGGTGCCCAGGGGGAGGGTGGGGAGGTTCGGGAGGGAGGTGCTGGTCATGTCAGGGCTCCTCAAGGGGGATTTGGTCTTCGGTGGCACTCACTCTCGCCGTCCGGCGGCGGCCCACCCAGTGGCAGCCGGTGCCTGGGCACGGCGTGACCAGGCTCGGACGGCGACAGCGGGCGGCGGGGGCGGGGATACTCGCCGCATGGCACTGGACAGACGCGCGGAGTTGGGCGAGTTCCTGCGATCCCGCCGGGCCCGGCTGCGCCCCGCGGAACTGGGACTTCCGGACTACGGAGGACGGCGGCGCGTCCCCGGGCTGCGCCGGGAGGAACTGGCCCGGCTGGCCGGGGTGAGCGTCGACCACTACGTGCGCCTGGAACAGGGGCGCACCCTGCACTTCTCCGAGGCGGTCCTGGACGCGGTCGCCCGCGCCCTGCGCCTGGACGCGGTCGAACGCGAGCACCTGTACCGGCTGGCCCGCCCCTGGTCGGACGCCGACCAGCCGGACGGACCGGCGCCGGCCCAGCGGGTACGGCCGGGGCTGCGCCGGCTGCTGGACTCGGCGGAGGACGTGCCGGCGTACGTCGTGGGACGCAACACCGACGTCCTGGCGTGGAACCGGCTCGCCGCCGCCCTGATCACCGACTTCGGCGCCCTCCCGCCGCGGCAGCGGAACCTGGCCCGCCTGGTCTTCCTCGACGAGGGCGTGCGCGGCCTGTACGCCGACTGGCGCGGCAAGGCGAGCGACGTGGCCGCCTACCTCCGGCTCGACGCCGGACGCCACCCGGACGATCCGGCGACGGCCGCCCTGCTCGCCGAACTCTCCGCCGACAGCCCGGAGTTCCGCGAGGCGTGGGCCGAGCACCGGCTCAAGGACAAGACGCACGGGCGGTATGTGTACCTGCATCCGGTGGTCGGGGAGCTGGATCTGGGGTTCGAGACGCTGCGGCTTCCCGACGATCCGGATCAGGCGCTCATAGCTCATACGGTGGAGGAGGGGTCGGCTTCGCAGGTGGGGTTGCGGTTGCTGGCGGCGTGGGCTCGGGAGAGCTTGCCGGCTGGGCGGTGAGGGTGCCCCCTCTGGGGGAGTTTGAGGACAACCGCGCGGTGCGCGGTTTCGGGGGTGCGGGGGCTACGCCCCCCCCCGCAAGAAACGGTGAAAGGGCGGGGCAGGGGCAACCCCCACGCCGGCACCGCCGGCGATCAGCAGGCGCGTTGATACTCGACCTGGGCGATCGGTGTGCCGTCTCCGTAATCGACGTCACGGACGGCGCCGCTCTCGGCGAAGCCGCACTTGACGTAGAAGCGCCGGGCGCGAGGCGTATCGCGCACGGTCCACAAGTGGACCCGAGCGTGACCGCCGGCGCGCAGCCGCCGCAGCGTCGCGGTCATCAGCGCACCCGCGACGCCGCTGCCCCAGCTGTCGGGATGCCCGTAGAAGCTGTAGAGCTCCGCGAGGCCGGGGCGGGTCGCAGAAGGGAGAGAGAAGGACAGCGCCAGGGGCCGGCCGTCGAGCGAGGCGAGCAGAAGCGTGCCCGTACCCTCCGCGATCCGCGCGTGCCACCGCGTGCGCCGGTCCTGTGTGGCGCTCGCGACGAACTCCGGCGCGTAGAACTGTCCGTACGCCGCCTCCCACGCCGCCGCGTGGATCTCGCCGAGGGCGTCCCCGTCCGCCGGCTCGGCGTCGCGTATGTCGATCACCGCGTCAGCGTACAACGCCTGCGCATGCGGTGAGTTGAGCGGAGGAAGCGTCAACGGTTCCGCCCCTCCCAGTGTTTACACCGTCAGTACGAGCGTCCCGGCCGCGAGCGCGAAGTAGCCGCCCGGAAAAGCGATGTTGTGGAAGGCGCGGGCGCGGACGTGAAAGACCAGCGCGCCCGCGTAGAAGAGGACGAGCCCCACGGCGGCGGCGACGCCGAGGGACCGGGCGCCCAGGAGGCCGAGCAGGAGGCCCGCGGCGCCGGCCGCCTTCAGGGTGGCGAGCAGGGGGACCCATGACCGCGGGACGCGCACCTCGGCCGAGTTGGCGAGGACGAACTCGGCCCGGGCGTAGTCGGCGGCGGCGATGGCGGCGTTGGCGGTGATCGCGAGGAGGGTGACGACGACGTGTGCGATGGACATGCGGAACCAGTCCCATTCGTATCAGGGGAGGGCGGCCGGCGGTTGCCCCGCAAGGTTCCGCCGCGGGCCCGGTTGGCGTCCAATACCTGCGTCCATAACCTGGCGGAATGGATGTCGACACCCGTCTGCTCCGCTCCTTCGTCGCCGTGGCGGAGGAGGGAGGCGTCACGCGCGCCGCGGAACGGCTGTTCGTCTCCCAGCCGGCGCTCACCAAGCAGATCAAGCAGTTGGAGAGCAGGCTCGGGACGCCGCTGTTCACCCGGTCCCGCGCGGGCATGACGCTCACCGGCCCCGGCCGCGTCCTGGCGGAGCGGGCGCCCGGCCTGCTGGCCGGCTGGGACGCCGCTCTGCGGGAGACCCGCCGGGCGGCCGGGCGGGCCGCCCGCGTGCTGCGGGTCGGCTTCCTGGCCAGCGCCGCCAACGAGGCCACCCCGCGGATCGTGGCCGAGTTCGCCCGCCGCCGGCCGGGCTGGCGGGCGGACATGCGGCAGGCCGCCTGGTCGAACCCGACCGCCGGGCTCGCCGCCGGCGACGTGGACGTGGCCCTCCTGCGGCTGCCCTTCCCCGGGCAGGAGGCGCTGCGCGTCGAGGAGCTGTTCGCCGAACCGCGCTGCGTGGCCCTCGCCGCCGGACATCCGCTCGCCGCGCGGGAGTCGATCGACTTCCGGGAGCTGTGGGACGAACCGTTCGTCGCCGCCCCCGCCGAGACCGGCCCGTGGCGGGACCACTGGCTGGCCGTCGACGAGCGCGACGGCCGGGCGGTGCGGGTGGGGGCGGTCACCGATCAGCCCGATGAGTGGCTGAGCGCGATCGCCAACGGCTATGGCGTCGCCCTCGCGCCCGCGTCCGCCGCGCGCTTCTACGCTCGGCCGGGGGTGGTGTACCGGGCGGTGCGGGGGGTCGGTCCCAGCCGGGTGGGGGTGGCGTGGGCGGTGGGGGATGACGCCGATCCGGTCGTGCGGGATTTCGTCCGCTGCTGTTTGGACGTCGGCGGGGGGTAGGTGCTTGGGGGTCCTGGAGGTTGGGCCCCCGTTTCCCCCAGCCCCCCTTGGCGGCGCGGCCGCGCCGCCGGGACCCGGGACGGAGTCCCGGGCGTCAAGCCCCCGCTCCCCCCGGAAAGAAATCCGCACTCCGCGCATAAGCCATCGCCGCCACGAGCTCTGGTACCGGACACGAGCTCTGGTACCGGAAACGGGAGGTCAGTGACGATGCAGGCCGGATTCCGTCCGCGAGGACCCGCCGGCCGGCTCCGCCTCCGTCCGCGAGGACCCGCCGGCCGGCTCCGCCTCCGCCGGCGGATCGTCCCCTTCCGGCGACTGTCGGCTCCCGGCGGTGCCCAGCGCGACGGCGAGGACGAGCGCGGACAGTGCGGTCGCGCCCGCCAGCACGCCGTACAGCCCCTGGGTGACGGCCGCGCCGACCGCCGCCCGCGCGGTGTCGGGCAGGCTCGCCACGGACTCGGGGGAGAGGCCGTTCCCGCCGGTCAGCCGCTCGGCCGCCGGCCGGCCGAGGTGCGCGGTGAGGTCGTCGTCCAGGCGGGCGGCGTAGACGGCACCCAGGACGGCGGTGCCCAAGGTGCCGCCGATGGTGCGCAGCAGCGTGACCGTGCCGGCGGCGGCGCCCATGTCGCGCGGGGGCGCGCTGCGCAGGGTGGCGAGGGTCGCGCTCTGCATGGCGGTGCCGAGTCCCGCCCCGAGCATGGCCGTCAGCGCCGAGGCGACGTACGTCGGCGTGTTCGCGTCGAGGGCGAACAGCAGCGGCGCGCCGACGAGCATGAGCGCACCGCCCGTGACCGGGATCCACCGGGCGTGCCGGAACCGCCCGTCGAGCCGGCCGACCGTGAGCTGTGCGGCGAGCATGCCCAGCATCAGGGGCAGCAGCAGCGTGCCGCCCGACGTCGACGAGGCGCCCCGCGCGAGCTGCAGGTACTGCGGGAGGTAGCTGACGACGGCGAGCATGACGGCGCCGGTGAGGAAGCTGAGGATCTGTGCCGAGGTGAACGAGCGGCTGCGGAACAGCCGTGGCGGGACGACGGGTTCGGCCGCCCGCCGTTCCGCCCGCGCGAATCCGGCGAGGGCGATCGCGGCGACCGCGCCGAGGGCGGTGGTCTGCGGTGACAGCCAGGCGTAACGGGTGCCGCCCCAGCTGCCGAGGAGGGTGAGGGCGAGGATCGCGGTGGTCAGCAGCGTGATGCCGGCGACGTCGGCGCGCGCCTTGACGCGTGCGCCGGGACCGGGCAGCCGTACGCCGGCCACGGTCGCCGCGAGGACCACCGCTCCCACGGGCAGGTTGACGTAGAACGCCCAGCGCCAGCCGACGTGGTCGGTGAGGAACCCGCCGAGCAGCGGACCGCCCACGAAGGCGACCGGCATCATCACGCCGATCATGGACTGGGAGCGGCCCCGGTCCTCCGGTGCGACCAGGACGCCGATGACGGACAGCGCCCCGACCATCAGGCCCCCGCCGCCCAGCCCCTGGACCGCGCGGAAGGCGATCAACTGCCCCATGTCCTGGGCCATCCCGGACAGCGCCGAGCCGGCCAGGAAGAGGACCACGGAGGCCAGGAACGCGCCCTTCCGGCCGTAGAGGTCGCCGATCTTGCCCCAGAGCGGGGTGGCGGCGGAGGCGGTGAGGAGGTACGCGGTGACCACCCAGGAGAGGTGGTCGACGCCGCCGAGGTCGCCGACGACCGTGGGAAGGGCGGCGCTGAGGATCTGGCCGTCGAGCGCCGCCAGGAAGATGCCGAGCATCAGTCCGAAGACGCCGAGGCGGGGGAACGGCCGGGGCGGCGCGGGCTCCGGTCCGTCCTCTGAGGTGGTGACCATGGGTTCCCCCGGAGAAGGGTCGAGGTGTGCCCGTGTGACGGGCGGGGTCGGTTTCGTGCCGCGGGCGGCCACGCCGGGCCGGCCGGCCGCCGCGGCGGAAGGTGCCTCAGGCGGCGGCGGTGTACGGGCTCTCGCGCCGCGCGGAGCGCAGTGCGCGCGCCCACCAGGCCAGTTGGTCCAGTAGCGACGTGGCGGCGGCATCGGCGCGCGGGTCGACCGGGTGGCCGTCGGCGTCGAAGGGGCCGTCGGAGAGCTGGAACGAGACGGTGTCACGCAGGGTCGCCGCGTCGAGTTCCGCCAGGACCAGCCGGAGCTGCTCGACGGCGCGCAGGCCGCCGGACCGGCCTCCGTAGGAGACGAAGGTGACGGGCTTGGCCTGCCATTCCCGGTGGTGCCAGTCGATGGCGTTCTTCAGCGGGGCCGGGAAGCTGCGGTTGTACTCGGGTGTGACGACGACGAAGCCGTCCGCCGCCGCCAGCCTGGGCGAGACGGCGGCGAGGAGCTCCGCGGCGCCTTCGGGGGCGGGACCGCCGAAGGCGGGGAAGACGGTGGGCAGCGGGGTCTCGACGAGGTCGACCAGATCGCCGTCCATGTCGTCCCGCTCGGCGAGGCGGCCCATCACCCAGCGGGCCACGACCGGGCCGAAGCGCCCCTCCCGGGTGCTGCCGTTGAGGACGGCGATGCGCAGGGGACCGGCGGCGGCAGGAGTGGAGGAGACGGGAGCAGCGGATGTGTACATCGTATCCATGGCGTACAACGTACACACGCGTGTGTACGACGTCTACCGTTGATACGCTGTATACGGCAGTCGGTCGGGATGGTGGACAGGGAGCGGCGAATGGCGGGCAAGAGCGGCGCGGGCGGCACCGACGGACGCGGCGCGGCCGGAGGTGCCCCTCCCGCCCCCAGCCTGTGGGAACGGCTCGAACGTCCCGCCCCCGCGCCGCGTCCCGCCGCGCTCAGCCCCGCGCGCATCGCCGCCGCCGCGGTCGCCCTCGCCGACGCGGAGGGCCTGGAGGCCGTCACCATGCGCCGGCTCGCCGCCGACCTGGGAGTGGCTCCCATGGCCGCCTACCGCTACGTGTCCGGAAAGGACGAACTCATCGCGCTGATGGTCGACTTCGTCCACGGCGAGATGGAGCTGCCGGACGGCACCGAGGACTGGCGGAAGGTGATGCGCGCGGTCGGCCTGCGCACCCGCGCCCTGATGCTGAAGCACCCGTGGACGGTCCGGGCCGACCACTTCTCACTGACGCCGAACCAGTTCGCCGTCACCGAACGGGCCCTCACCGCCCTGGGCGGCCTCGGCCTGGACGCCGACACGATGATGGCCGTCTTCCGTACGGTCTCCGCGTACGTGCACGGCGCCGTCGGCTCCGAAGTCGGCCTGTCGCTGATGATGCGCAAGCGCGGCTGGCGCACGGGGGACGAGGCGCGGGAGGGCCTGGCCCCCGAGATGACCTGGCTCATGAACACCGGGCGCTACCCCGCGACCCACCAGTACCTGACGGAGGCCCGGCGCAAGGACGACGCCGAGTGGCGGTTCGAACTCGGCCTGGACTGCGTGCTCGACGGCGTCGCCGCCCGGCTGGGCATCTGAGGCGGACGGGCGGCGAACGGAACCGACCTGACAGGCTATGCGGCGGCCACCGGACCGCGAGCCCGCCGGCCGCTAGCATCCCGCCGCATGACCCTGCGCAGACAGGACGGGTACGAGCTCTCCACCGACCCCGGCCGCCTCGACGTCGGTCTCATCCACCACTGGCTGTCCACCGACGCGTTCTGGGCGATCGGCCGCAGCCGGGAGACGGTCGAGAAGTCCGTCGCGGCCTCCCTCAACTTCGGGGTCTACGACCCCGAGGGGCGGCAGGCCGGTTACGCCCGGGTGGTCACCGACCTGGCGACGTTCGGCTGGCTCTGCGACGTCTACGTCGCCCCGGACCACCGCGGCCGCGGCCTCGGCGCCTGGCTCGCGACGGCCGTCCGCGACCACCTCGCCCCGTACCGGCTCAAGCGCCTGCTGCTCAGCACCAAGGACGCGCACGGCCTCTACGCCCAGGTGGGGTTCGGGCCCGTGCGCGACCCGGACTGGCTGATGATGATGAGCTTCGAGGGCGGCCACCCGCGTCCGGACGCGGCCGACTGAGGTCCGCGAACGGTCGGCCGACGTCCGCGAGCGGCCGGGCGTGCCCGGGCCGACTCAGGCCGCAGTGTCCGCCGCCGTGCCGGCCGGGGCGTCCGGGGGCAGGACGCGGCGGGCGCCCCAGGCGCCCAGCGGGGCGAGGGCGTCGTTCAGGGAGCGCCCGTCCTCGGTGAGCGAGTACTCGACCTTCGGGGGAACGGTCTCGTGTACCCGCCGGTGGACGATGCCGTCCAGCTCCAACTCCCGGAGCTGCTGGGTGAGCACCTTCTCGCTCACGCCCGGCAGGGACCTCCGCAGCGCCCCGAACCGGCGGGCCTCCTCCCGGAGTTCCCAGAGGATGAGCACCTTCCACTTGCCTTCGATCACATGCATGGCGGCGTCGATCGGGCAGTGGTACGGCATCAGCTTGGTCATTCCCCCATCGTCCCGCACCGCACCCGCACCCGCTTCCGCGCCGCTCGCGAGCCGACGGTCGCCGGCCGTCGGTCAGGCGGCGTACGGGCGGGCGGCCCGGGCCTCGCGGAGCGAGACGGCCCACCAAGTGAGCTGGTCCAGCAGGACCTTCGCCGCCCCGGCCGCCCGCACGCCCGCCTCCTCGTCGAGGTGCCGGCCGGAGGCGTCGAACGCTCCCCACGGGTTGTGGAAGCTGACGGTCTCGCGGATGGTGACGGCGTGCAGCTCCGCCAGGACCTGCCGCAGGTGCTCGACCGCCCGCAGTCCGCCGGACAGCCCGCCGTAGGAGACGAACGCCACCGGCTTGGCCTGCCACGGGGTCGCGTGCCAGTCGATCAGCTCCTTCAGCGAGGCCGGGTAGCTGTGGTTGTACTCGGGCGTGACGATGACGAACGCGTCGGCCCGTTCGAGCCGTGGCGTCACCGCGTCCAGCAGCGCCGCGTCCTCCGGACCCGGCCGGGGGCCGAGCCGGGCCGGGAGCGGGTGCTCGGCGAGGTCGATCACGTCGACGTCGATGTCGTCCCGCTCGGCGAGGTGGGTGCCGAGCCAGCCGGTGACGGTCGGGGCGAAGCGGCCGTCGCGGGTGGAGGCGACGATGACGGCGAGGCGGTAAGGGGCGTGGGACATGGCGGTTCCTCCGGGGAACGGCTACGGGTGGGGGTACGCCCGGTGCCGACGGCGCGGCGGGGCGACGAGGAAGAGCTTGATACCTCAACCTTGCTGGAGGTCAAGCGCTCCCCTCGGCCCGCACGCCGCACGCCGCACGCCGCACGCCGCACGCCGCACGCCGCACGCCGCACGCCGCACGCCGCACGCCGCCCTCCGTAAGAACGCGTCAGAACGCGACGGAACGCGTCAGAAAACGTCGGGACACCACGGCCGGAGCGGCGTCCGCAGCAGCAGGTCCGCCCGCGCGGCGGCCCCCGGCCGCTCCTCGGTGACGAGTCCGGCCGCCGCCAGCCGTACGGCCGACTCGTCGCCGAGGTACAGGGAGGCCAACGCGCCCGCCCCGAGCGTGAGATCGGCGTCCCGCGATGTGGTCGTACAGGCGGCGCCCTCCGGCCCGGCGTCCAGCAGGTACCGCCCGGCGGCGTACCCGTCCGGGTCGGTGACCTCCAGGACGAGGGAGCCCTCGGCGGCGTACGTGCGCGCCGCCAGCAGCGCAGGCACGTCGAGCGGGCGCAGCCACAGGTGGTCCGCCTGGGACGTCAGCCGGGCGGCGCGCGGGTCCGGCAGCAGCAGCGGCAGGAGGTCGTCGGGGGCGCGGTCGCGGGTGGCGACGGCGGTGATCCAGTCGACGGAGAGCAGGAAGTGCCACAGGGCGCGCTCGGCGGCCGGGGAGACGGCGACGAGATCGCGCACGTTCGCCTTGTTCTCGGGCTGCATGGCGGTCCACTGCTCTTCGACGTCGTAGGTGAGCAGGCCGTCCACGCGCCCTTCCGGCGACCGGTACAGCACGTGGAACGGCTCCTTCCAGCCCATCGGGCTGGGGAGGTCGCCGGTGGCGAACCGCCACCAGCGCTCGGTGCGGTCGACCACGCCGTGGCGTGCGGCGCGCAGCCGTTCGTGCAGGCCGGGACCGTGTTCGCGGACGGTGGCGCCGTCCGCGAAGTCCACCCGCCCGCCGCAGGCCGGACCCGCGTACCGCCCGTCGAACCCGCTGCGCGCGATGTGCACCTCCCACCTGGTGGCGGTGGTGGCCGGGCCGAAGCCGAACCGCCCGTAGATCGGGTACTCGGCGGCGACCAGGGTGGCGGCGGCGTCCCCGCGCTCCTTGGCGGCGGCGAGGTCGCGCGCCATCATCCGGCTGAGCACACCGCGCCTGCGGTGGGTGGGGGAGACGGTGACGTTGGTGATCGCGTTCACCGCGAGCTGCGCGCCGCCGGGCGCCGTCAGCCGCTGCGGGTGGCTGCGGAACGTGGCGACACAGCGCCCGGCGTCGAACGCGCCTTGGGTGCGGGCGAGTTCCATGCCCGCCCCGCGCACCTCCACCTCTTCCTTGGTGGGCTCGGCGGGAACGAGGAAGCCGGTGCGCATCGCGGTGACCCAGGAGGTCAGGTCCGTGTCGTCGATGGTCCGTATGTCAAGTGCCATACGGCGTACGGTAAGCGGCCGTTCCGGGGAGCGCCCCTGATTTTCGGGGCGCCCGACGGCCTCGTCGACCGGCCTCGTCGATCGGCTTCGTCGACCGGCCTCGTCGACCGGCCTCGCCAACCGGCTCGTCGACGCTCAGAACGCCGCGCGTATCTCCCCGACCCGCTCGCCGCCGCCCAGCAGCGGTGCGTCGGCGATCCGGGCCAGGACGGGCGCCTCGACGCCCATCAGCCCCAGCGCGCGGGCCAGCACCGGGCCCAGGGCCCGCAGCGAACCGTCGTCGATCTTGAAGGCCAGGGCGCGGCCGTCCGGAAGCGCCACCGCCTGGACCGCCTCGGCGCCCATCTTCGACAGCGCACCCGGCACCTCGCGCATCAGCCAGGTGTCGGGGCGGCGGGTGCCGGCCACGTACTCCGGGTGCGCGCGCATCGCGTCCGCCACCCGTCGTTCCGGCGTCCCCGGCTCGGCGAGCACGAAGTGGCGGAAGGCGCGGGCGAGGCCGGTGAGGGAGACGGCCATCAGGGGTGCCCCGCAGCCGTCCGTGCCGACGTGCGCGACGCGCTCGCCGCTCGCCTCCTCGACGACGCGCAGGGCGAGCCGCTGGAGGGGGTGGTCGGGGTCCAGGTAGGACGTCACCGGCCAGCCGTTGGCGGCGGACGCGGCGATCATGGCGGCGTGCTTGCCGGAGCAGTTCATGGTGACCCGGTCCCTGACCTGCCCGGCGGCCAGGTACGCCTCCGCCTCGGCGGGGTCCAGCGGCAGGTCCGGCGGGGTCTGGAGATCGCCCTCGGCGAGCCCGAACTCGTCCAGCATGGTGCGGACCAGCTCCAGGTGGAACGCCTCGCCCGAATGGCTGGCCGCCGCGAGCGCCAGCCGCTCCCCGGAGAGGTCGAGACCGGCCCGGAGGACGGCCGCGGCCTGCATCGGCTTATTGGCGGACCGCGGGAAGACGGGCGCCGCGGGGTCGCCGAGCGCCAGCTCCACGCTGCCGTCCGCCGCCAGCACCACCAGCGAGCCGCGGTGGTGCCCCTCGACGAAGCCGGACCGGACGACCTCGGCGAGGACCGGACGGGTCGCGGCGTCGTCCGCCCGGGATATCGCGGGCAGGGAAGGGGTCGAGGTGCTCATGGGCCGGGCCTTCCGGGGGCGGGGACCGCCCCCGGGATGTCACGGGAGCAGGTCGTCTACTTGCGCTTCTCCTTCACGGTACCTGCGCGCGATCTCCGCACCGCAATCGTCCGCCGTCCGCTGGAGCTGCCGGCGCCGCTCGGAGACGTGCCGCTCGTACGCCGCGAGCCGGGCCAGGCCCGCCCGCAGCTCGGCGTCCGTACGGGCGCCCAGGTCCGACAGGCCGACCTCGCCCAGCATGTCCTCGGCCAGCCGCCGGTACTCCTCGGCGTGCGGCGTGCCCAGCGTCACGTGGCGGGCGGAGGAGCGGTGGGCGGACGGATCGTCCGTGAGGATCTCGGACAGCCGGTCCACCAGCAGCCGGCGGTCGGCCGACGGGGTGGCGGACGCCGCCCGGCGCTCCAGCTCGGCCCGGAGGATGTCGATGCGGCCCTGGAGCAGCCGCCGCACGTAGCTGAGGTCGGCCTCCTCCCGCCGGGCCTCCTTGCGCACCGCCCGCAGCTCCGTGAGCCGCAGCTCGCCGAGCTGCCGCACGGGAACGTCCGCGAGCCGCCCCGACCGCTGGCTCGGCGGCCTCGCGTGCAGACTGTCCACGGCGTCCCCGGCTTCCGATGCCTTCGCCCTGAGCGTTTCGAGCGTCTTTTCGGCTGTCTTGAGGTGGTCCTCGATCGGTGTGGTCATGCGGCTCCGTCCCCTCGCGCCGGGTGCGTACGGAACGCTGTGCCCGCATATCGCACCGCCTGCACGCATCGTGCCACTGTGCCCCGCCCGGCCGCAGGCCGTCTCCACCCGAACGGCCCTGAACGGGCACCCGGCATCATGGACGGCATGCGAGCCGTGGTGCAGAGGGTGAACGGGGCGTCCGTCGTCGTGGACGGCCGGACGGTCGGCGAGATCGTGGGCGAGGGGCTGTGCGTGCTGGTCGGGGTGACCCACGACGACACCCCCGAGAAGGCGGCCCAGCTCGCCCGCAAGCTGTGGTCCGTCCGGATCCTCGCCGACGAGAAGTCCTGCTCCGACGTGGGCGCGCCGCTGCTCGTGATCTCCCAGTTCACGCTTTACGGTGACGCGCGGAAGGGGCGGCGGCCTACGTGGAACGCGGCCGCTCCTGGCCGCGTGGCCGAGCCCTTGGTGGATGAGGTGGTGGCTCGGTTGCGGGAGCTCGGGGCTCGGGTCGAGACCGGGGTGTTCGGTGCGGACATGAAGGTGTCGTTGACGAACGACGGGCCGTTCACGGTGCTGCTGGAGGTGTGAGGGGGGAGGCCCCAAACCCGCCCCTTCGCCGTTTCCTGGGGCTGCGCCCCAGACCCCCTGATCGCGCCTGCGGCGCTCGTCCTCAAACGCCGGACGGGCTGGATCAGCCTGGTCCCGGGGGGTGCGGGGGCTTTGCCCCGCAAGAAACGGTGAAATGGGGGTGCCCCCTCTGGGGGAGGGACCGGGGCATCCCCTACGGCTCGACCACGACCTCCTGCGCCGCCGCCGTCCCCTCGCCCACGATCAACCCCGCGTCCACGGGAACGTTCCGCTTCACGAGCGCGAGCGCGATCGGCCCGAGCTCGTAATGCCTCACAGCGGTGGTCACGAACCCGAGCTGCCGCCCCCCGACCCCGTCGGAAGCGAGCCGCACCGGGGCCCCGTGTCCGGGCAGATGGACCTCGCTGCCGTCCAGGTGCAGGAAGACGAGCCGACGCGGCGGCTTGCCCAGGTTCTGGACGCGGGCGACGGTCTCCTGGCCCCGGTAGCACCCCTTCTGCAGATGCACAGCCGTCCCGATGAGCCCGAGCTCATGAGGAATCGTCCGGTGGTCCGTCTCCAGACCGAGCCGAGGCCGGTGCGCCTCGACGCGCAGCGCCTCGTGGGCGAGGACGCCCGCCGCGGGGCCGTGCTCGGCCGCGAAGGATTCCAGCCGCTCGCGCGGCAGGAACAGGTCGCGCCCGTGCGGCGTCTCGCGGACCACGACGTCGTCGGGGACCTCGGCGATGGAGCCGGCCGGCAGGTGGACGACGGCGATGTCGTCGGTGCGGTCGGCGACCTCGACCCGGTAGAAGAACTTCATGCTCTCCAGGTAGGCGATCAGCGCCTCCTGGGTGCCGGGTTCCACGTGTGCCCAGACCGTCGTGCCGTCGTCGACGAGGGAGAGGGCGTGTTCGATGTGGCCGTTGGCGGTGAGGATCAGCGCCTCGGTGGCCTGCCCGGGCGGCAGTTCGGTGAGGTGCTGGGTGAGGAGCAGGTGCAGCCAGCTCAGCCGGTCGTCGCCGGAGACGGCGACCACGCCCCGGTGGGAGAGGTCGACGAAGCCGGATCCGTCGGCGAGCGCGCGCTGCTCGCGGAACGGGTCGCCGTAGTGCGCGGCGACGCCTTCGTCCGGGCCCTCGGCGGGGACGGCGCCGGGCAGCGACAGCAGAGGGCTCTTCGATTGACGCAGCATGCGCCCAGCCTACGACCCGCGCGGGCGGGGACCGATGCCCCGTACGGCCCGGCCTACGACCCGGCCGGGGGCTTGCCCGCGGGCGGGTCGCCTGCGGAACAGGAGCCGCACCGGCCGAAGATCGCGAAGTGCTTCATGTCGGTGTCGAAGCCGAACTCCGCGCGCAGCCGCTCGGTGAACTCGGCGGCCACCGACAGGTTCGCCTCGATCACTCCGGTGCAGTCCCGGCAGACCAGGTGTATGTGGTCGTGCCGGTCCGCGAGGTGGTATGTGGGGGCGCCGTGGCCGAGGTGGGCGTGGCTGACGAGGCCGAGCTCCTCCAGGAGCTCCAGCGTCCGGTAGACGGTGGAGATGTTGATGCCGCCGGCCGTCTTGCGGACCTCGGTGAGGATGTCGTCCGGCGTCGCGTGCTCCAGCCGGTCCACCGCTTCCAGCACCAGCTGGCGCTGGGGCGTCAGCCGGTAGCCGCGCTTACGGAGATCGCTCTGCCAGTCGGTGTCCACCACGCCTCCAGTCTAGGCGGGCTCAGCCCACCCGGACCCCTTCCCGGACCTCTTACCGGTTCCCTTCCCGGACCCCCTTCAGGTATCCGGCCAGGGCCGCGACGGCGTCCGGGTTGCGCGGGCTCTCCACGAGGTCCACATAGTCGAGGACGAAGATCCGCTTGTTCTTCACGGCGGGGACGTCGGCCAGCGGCGGGTAGGAGAGCAGGAACTTCCGCTTCTCCTCGGCGGTGACGTCGCCGTAGTTGTTGACGACGATGACGTCCGGCTGCCGGTCCACCACCGTCTCCCAGCCGACCGTCGTCCAGGTGTCCTTCAGGTCGCTCATCACGTGATCGCCGCCGGCCTTGGTGATGATGTCGTGCGGCCCGCCGAAGGCGCCCGAGGTCACCGGCTTGTCGCGGCCGTCGTCGTAGAGGAAGACCTTGGGCCGCTTGCCGTCGGCGGGGATCGCGGCCTGCGCGTCCGCGACCTTCTTCTTGAACCCGGCGACGAGCTTCGCCGCCCGGTCCTCGACGTCGAAGATCTTCCCCAGGGTGGTGAGGTCGGTGTAGAGCGCCTCCAGCGGCGGCATCACGCCCCGCTCCTTGCCGCTGCCGCTGCGGCAGGACTCGGTGAGCACGTACGAGCCGATGCCCAGCTTCTTCAGCGCGGCGGGCGTGAAGCCGTCGCCCTCGCCGAAGCCGTAGTTCCAGCCGGCGAAGACGAGGTCGGCCTTGGCGTCGAGGACCATCTCCTTGTTGATCTGCTTCGTGGACAGCCGCTTGACCTTGTCGTAGCCGTCCTTCCAGGGGATGTCGTCCCTGCGGCTGGTCTTGTAGTCGGGCGCCACGTAGCCGGCCATGTGGTCCTCCAGGCCGAGGGCGAACATGATCTCCGCGATGCCCACGTCGTTGGTCACCACCCGGCGCGGCGCCTTGTCGTACACCGTCTTCACACCGCAGTTCTCGATGGTGACGGGGTAGTGGCCGGACGCCGAGGGCTTCTTCGCGTCGTCGGTCTTCGGATCCTCGTCCACCTGGGCGCCACAGCCGGCGAGGGCGAGGGCTGCGGTCAGGCAGACGAGGACGCGGGCAGTACGCATGGCTCGCATGGCGGGGCTCCTGAGGAAGGGGATCACCGGGGCAGGCGGTCGAAGAGGAGTTGCGGGACACCGGACACCGGGTGGGGCACCCGGTGCGCCCGGACGCCGAAGACGTCGGCCAGCAGCCCGGCCGTCAGCACCTCGTCCGGCGGCCCGGAGGCGACGAGCCGTCCGCCGTGGACGACGTACAGGACGTCGCAGTGGGTCGCGGCGAGGTTGAGGTCGTGCAGTGCGGCGAGCACGGTGAGCCCGGAGTCCCGTACCAGCGCGAGGACTTCGAGCTGCTGGCTGATGTCCAGGTGGTTGGTCGGCTCGTCCAGGACGAGCACCTTCGGCCGCTGGGCCAGGGCGCGCGCGATCAGGACGCGCTGCTTCTCGCCGCCGGAGAGGGTCAGGAAGCCGCGGTCCGTGAGGTGCCCGGCGCCGACCTGCTCCAGGGCCGCCGCGCAGACGTCGGTGTCCTCGCGGGAGGTGCGGCCGGCCGCCCGCTGGTGCGGCAGCCGGCCCATCGCGACGACCTCGGCGACCGTGAAGTCGAACTCGCCGCCCGACTCCTGCGGCAGCGCCGCCAGCCGCCGGGCGCCCTCGCGGGCGGTGAGCCCGTGCAGGTCGTCGCCGTCCAGCAGCACCCGGCCGTACGTCGGCCGCAGCGCGCGGTATACGCACCGCAGCAGCGTCGACTTCCCGCTGCCGTTGGGGCCGACGACGCCCACGAACTGCCCGCTCTCGGCCCGCAGTTCCACGTCCCGGACCAGCCGGGCGCCGGCCACCTCGACCGACAGGTCCTCGATGTCGACCCGCATCAGGCCCCTCCGAAGGTGTAGCCGCGCCGGCGCATCAGCAGGATGAAGCAGGGCACGCCGATCAGCGCCGTGATCACGCCGACGGGCAGTTCGACGGGTGCGAGCAGCAGCCGCGAGACGACGTCCACCCACACCAGCAGCACCGCGCCCAGCAGCGGCGCGACCGCGAGGACGCGGCGGTGGTCGGCGCCGACCAGCATCCGGGTGGCGTGCGGGACCATCAGCCCGACGAAGCCGATGGCGCCGCTGACGGCCACCACGGCACCGGTGACGGCCGCCACCACGACGAAGAGGACGCGGCGCCGCCGCTCGGGGTCGACGCCGAGCGCGGACGACGTCTCGTCGCCCATGGCCAGGACGTTCAGGCCGCGCGCCGACCACAGCAGGTAGCCCAGGCCCAGCAGCACGGCGCCGGCGGCGATCGGCACGGACTGCCAGCTGGCCCCGCCCAGACTGCCGAGCAGCCACATCATCGCCGAGCGGGCGGCGTCGCCGCGGTCCGCGCTGAAGACCATCAGCGTGGTGATCGCGGAGAAGCCGTAGTACATGGCCGTCCCGACCAGCACCAGCCGCAGCGGCGTCAGCCCGTGCCCGGTGCCGCGGGCCGCCGCGTAGACCAGGGCCATGGAGGCGAGCGCGGAGAGGAACGCGGCGCTGGACAGCGCCCAGACGCCGAGCGAGCCGAGCACGCCGAAGAGGAGCACCGCGTTGGCGCCGACGGCGGCGCCGGAGGAGATGCCGAGCACGAAGGGGTCGGCGAGGGCGTTGCGGACCAGCGCCTGGGTGGCCACACCGACGGCGGCGAGCCCGGCGCCGACCACGGCCGCCAGCAGGGCGCGCGGGAAGCGCAGCTCCCAGACGATGGTGTAGGCGGAGACCTCGTCCGCCTCGATGCGGCCGCCGGTCAGGCCGGCGCCCAGGTAGCGCAGCACCCGGCCCCAGCCGATGCCGGAGGAGCCGAGGGCGACGCAGCAGAGCAGGGAGCCGAGCAGGGCGACGGCCAGCCCGGCGAGCAGGGGTGGCAGCGGGATCCGCCGTGCCGGTGCGGTGGTGCTGCCGGGCGGGGCGTGAGCGGTGGTCGCCAAGGGGGACGCCTTCGGCTCGGGCCGTGGGCCCGGGCACGCGTGCCCGTAGGAGCCCCGCCGCGCCGCGGGGGCCTCCCCTCGCAGACCACGGCGAGTTGTCAGGAGCTGACACCGCCGCGGGTGATCGGGCTCGCGGAGGACTTCTCGGTCCTCCGCCTACCGTTGCGGGTCAGCGCCGGACTTCGACCGGACTTCCCCCGCGGGGCGCTTTGTGCGACAGCCGAGGGCTACGGCTGCTCGGGGTTGTACGGGGTGCCGTCCGGGCGGAAGAAGGAGACGCCGTCCGGCAGGTCGTCCGGCAGGTTCCGCGCCCACTCCTCCAGAGCGGCCACGTCGGCGGTCTTCTTCAGCTGCGCGGACATGTACGGCCGCAGCGGCACCTCGGGGGTGGCCTTCTCGCCGACCCACATCAGGTCGCCCTTGACGTACCCGTAGAGGCGCTTGCCGCCGGAGTACGGGCCGGACGCGGCGGTCCGTGCGACCGCGTCCGTGACGATGTCGATCTGCGGCTTCTTGTCGGCGAGCTCGCCGTACCAGACCTCGACGACGCCCTGGTCGCGGATCATGACGACCTCGACCTGGCGGTTCTCGTCGATCCGCCAGTAGCCGCTCTCGGTCTCCAGCGGGCGGACCTTGTTCCCCTCGGCGTCGAGCACCCAGCTGTGCGAGACGTACTCCAGGAAGTCCCGGCCGTCGTGGGTGAAGGTGACTTCCTGCCCGAAGTTGCACTTCTCGGAGCCCGGGAAGTCGGCGACGCCCGCCCCCTCCCACTTGCCGAGGAGGAAGACGAGGGGCACCAGGTCCCGGTGGAGGTCGGACGGAATCTCGATCATGGGCTCAGCTCAGACGATCTGTAGGGGGTGGTCGGGGAGGCTCAGCGCTGGCCCTGGTACAGCTTCTTCCAGGTCAGCCCGGCGAACGCGAGAACGCCGACGGCGACCAGGACCAGCAGGGTGGTGAAGACTGCCTCAAGCACGAGCGCGCTCCTCGGTCGGAGTGAGGGGTTACGGACCTGCGACGAGTCTAGTCGGCCCGGTCCGGAACGGCGGTGTGAGGTGGTACGGGACGCGTAGCGCCCCTGGGCCGGGCGCCCGGCCTAGAGTGATCCCATGCGGAAGAAGCTCGTGATCAAGGTGACGGCGGGCGCGGACGCGCCCGAGCGGTGCTCGCAGGCGTTCACGGTGGCGGCCGTCGCCGTCGCGAGCGGCGTCGAGGTCTCGCTGTGGCTGACGGGGGAGTCGTCCTGGTTCGCCCTGCCGGGCCGGGCGGCGGAGTTCGAACTGCCGCACGCGGCGCCGCTGCCGGAGCTGATCGACGGCATCCGGGCGGGCGGCGGCATGATCACCGTCTGCACGCAGTGCGCGGCGCGGCGGGGCATCGAGGAGAAGGACCTGATCGAGGGCGCGCGCATCGCGGGGGCCCAGGTCTTCGTCGGCGAGGCCATGGCGGACGGCGTGCAGGCGCTGGTCTACTGACGGCCGCTCCCCGCGGCTACTGACGGCCGCTCCCCCGGCTACTGACGGGCGCTCCCTGCGGCTACTGACCGTCCCGTTGGTCGTCGCGGCCGCGCCGGTCGTCCAGCTCGTTCCACCAGCGGTCGGACTCGGGATCGCCCGTCTCCTCGTCCCACCAGCGGTCGTCGGGGCCCCGGCGGTTGGCCACGATGGCCGCCACCGGGGGGATGACCATCGCGAACAGGCACATGCCGATGGCGGCGGGCACCGACCACAGCCGTACGACGGCCCAGGCCAGGACGAACATCCCGACGCACGTGCCCATCATGGCGAAGTACAGGTGACGCCGCCGCGCGTACATGCTTCAACGGTACGGCGGGGCACGGTCGCCGTACAGCGCGCGCGGCCGGTCCGGGGGCGCACCGGAGAGGGCGCGCCGGAGGGCCGCACCCCGCCATCAGGTCGTCCAAACCCCGGGGTGCGGCCCTCCGGCCGTCCGGCGCGCGGTGGCGCCGTGCTCAGTGGGCGTCGCCCTTGTGCGCCCTTCTACGGGCTTATACGGCGATCGCAACCTCCGCCAGTCCGCCCTCCTGGGCGACGACCGTGCGGTCGGCGGTCGCGCCGGGGACGAGGGCGCGTACCGTCCAGGTGCCCTCGGCCGCGTAGAAGCGGAACTGCCCGGTCGCGGAGGTGGGGACCTCCGCGGTGAACTCGCCGTCGCTGTCCAGCAGGCGGACGTAACCGGAGACGGGCACCCCGTCGCGGGTCACGGAACCCTGGATGGTGGTCTCGCCCTGCTTGGCCGTCGAGGCGTCGGGGCCGCCGGCCTTGGCTCCACACATGCTGCGTACCTTTCCTCGTGCGTGCTGTCGTCGAGGCTCGTGCTGTCGTCGACGTTCGTGCTGCCTCGGGCGGGTCAGTTGGCGCCGAGCTCGATCGGCACGCCGACGAGGGAGCCGTACTCGGTCCAGGAACCGTCGTAGTTGCGGACGTTGGTCTGGCCGAGCAGCTCGTGCAGGACGAACCAGGTGTGCGCCGACCGCTCGCCGATCCGGCAGTACGCGATGGTGTCCTTCGACAGGTCCACGCCCGCGCCCTCGTAGACGGCGCGGAGCTCGTCGTCCGACTTGAACGTGCCGTCGTCGTTCGCCGCCTTGGACCACGGGATGTTGCGCGCCGACGGGACGTGGCCCGGACGCTGCGACTGCTCCTGCGGCAGGTGGGCGGGGGCGAGCAGCTTGCCGCTGAACTCGTCGGGCGACCGGACGTCGACCAGGTTCAGGCTGCCGATCGCGGCCACCACGTCGTCCCGGAAGGCGCGGATCGAGGCGTCCTGCGGCTTGGCCTTGTACTCGGTGCGGGGCCGCTGCGGGACCTCGGCGACCAGGTCGCGCGAGTCCAGCTCCCACTTCTTGCGGCCGCCGTCGAGGAGACGGACGTCCTGGTGGCCGTAGAGCTTGAAGTACCAGTAGGCGTAGGCGGCGAACCAGTTGTTGTTGCCGCCGTAGAGGACGACCGTGTCGTCGTTGGCGATGCCCTTCGCGGACAGCAGCTCCTCGAAGCCCGCCTGGTCCACGAAGTCGCGGCGGACGGGGTCCTGGAGGTCCGTCCGCCAGTCGATCCGGATGGCGGACTTGATGTGGTTCTTGTCGTAGGCCGAGGTGTCCTCGTCGACCTCGACGATGACGGTCTTGGGGTCGCCTGCGTCGATGCGGGCCTGGACCCAGTCGGCGTCCACCAGGACGTCACTGCGGCTCATGCTGTTCTCCTCCGGGGCAGGTGCTGAGGTACGCCAACGGGGCGCCGGGCGCCGGCAGTCGGCGGTGATGCGGGAGGGGGCCGGAGCGGCCGGCCGATGAGGGGACGGGGTCCCGTCAGGCGCGGCGACACAGCATGGCGGCCACACGGCACAGGTCGACTGCCCGCCGCTTGGTGAGTTCCGCCTGTCGCCTCATGGTGCGATCGTAGGGACCGGGCGGGAGGGGTGTCACCGGCGTGTCGATATGTGAGACGAAACGTCTCACTTCCAGCCCGTCCGGCGATTGAGGACAAGCGGTGCAGCCGCTTTCGGGGGTCTGGGGGCGGAGCCCCCAGGAATCGGCGAAGGGGTGGGACCGGGGCGCGCCTCACCCGGCCAGCCGGACCCCTGTCCCACCCAGCGTGATCTCCACACCCTTCTCATTCGTCTCGACCTTCTCGAGCTTGATGCCCCGCGGCAGCCCCGTGATCTCCCGCTCGAAATCCGTCTTCGACCGGATCAGCCCCTCCAGCCCCGGCAGATCGGAAGGCACCTTCTCCGCGTGCACCCGCACTCGCGTGTCCCCCACCAGGCTCACCGTGGACACCACGCTCCGCTTCACCACACCCATCGGGAGCGGGATGCTGCCGGTCACCTTGACCCGGCTGGTGCCGGACGCGTCCTTGCCGCCGTAGCCGACGGTGATGCCCTGCCCGGCGATGCGGCTCAGGTCCTCGTACGAGATGTGGGCGGTGCCGGAGGCCCGGTCGGCGACCGCGGAGCTGAAGCTGCTGTCGATGCGGACGCCGTGCAGGGTCGCGTCGAAGTCACTGACCCGGATCGACTTGTCGCCCGTCCCGGCCGTCACCCCGCCGTCGAGCGAGACCTCGACCTCGTCCAGCTTGGAGTCCGCGACCTGGGTGAGGAACGGGAAGCCCTTGATGGAGACGTCGGGCTTGCCCGACATGTTCTGGCTGCTGCGTATCTTGTCGGCGGCCTCGTCCTCCACGTACCAGACCGCCACACGGTCGGCGGCGACGAAGAGGCCGCCCAGGATCACGACGATGATCAGCAGGGTGCGTATGGCGCGCATCGGGTGACGTTCCCCCAGGGTCGGTTCGGGCCTTGCCGTCCGGTGAGCCTACCCAGCCGGTCCTCAGGGCCGATGTGGTCCTGACGCCCAGGAGGACGGCGAAGGGCCGCCCCCGGTTCTCCGGGGACGGCCCACCGTGACGGGACACACGGCCCGCCGGCCGCTCGTACCGCGTCATTCGTACCGCGTCAGAAGAGCGCGCGGCCCACCACGTAGACCGCCGGCGCGGCGAGCGCCAGCGGCAGGGCGACGCCTGCGGTCATGTGCACGAAGCGCGACGGGTAGTCGTAGCTCGCCACCCGCAGGCCGGCCAGCGCGCAGACGCCGGCCGCGAGACCCAGCAGGGCCGCGGAGCCCCCGGTGTGTGTCAGCTGCCCGCCGAGCACGCCGGCGCCCGCCGCCGCGAGCAGCGCGACGACCGGGGCGGCCATCGACGGCAGCGGCAGCGCCCGCGCCAGGACCGTCGCGGCCACCGCGATGCCGCCGACCACTACCGCGTCGCGGTCCGCGGCCAGGTGGCCGGCCGCGAGGACGGCGAGGACGCTCGAACCGCCGGCCGTCGTCAGCCCGTACAGCCGCTCGTCCGGCGAGGCGTGGCTGCGCAGTTGGAGCATGACCACCAGCAGCAGCCAGACGCCCAGTGTGCCGAGCAGCACCGTGGGGGCCCGCTCGGCCTTGACGGCCAGCAGCCCGGCGTCGGCGACCAGGCCGCCCAGGAACGCCAGCGCGATGCCCTGGCGGGCGGGCCACATCCCGTTGAGCCGGAACCAGCCCGCCGCGGTCACCGCCTGGAGCAGCACGACCGGGACGACCAGGGCCGCCTGGCCCAGCGGCGCGGCGACCGCCACCAGGGCGGCCAGGACGGCCGTCAACAGCGCGGGGCGGAAGCCGGGCGACAGGATCTGCGGCCGGCCCTCCGCCTTCGCCTTCTCGGCGGCCGTCATCGGCCGCTCGGGCTCCTCGACGACGGCCGGCACCGCGGCGGGCACCGCCTCCGGCGCGGACCGCTGGTGCGGCGGCCAGGCCGCGGCGTCCGCCGCCGGGTCCGGGGCGCCGGCCCAGGCGGGGGAGTGTGCGGGGGACTGCGCGGACGGCTGGGCGGGCGGCCGCGGGGAGGTCTGCGTCCCGTACGACGGCTCCGCCACCGGCAGCTGCTGCTGCCAGGCCTGCGTGTCCCAGGTCTGCGCCTGCCAGGTCTGCGTCGGCTGGTCGTCGACGGGCGCCCAGTTCTGCTGCCCGCCGGCCGTGGGCCAGGCCGCCCCGCCCTGCTGCTGCGGATGGGCCTGCTGCGGCTGCTGGTGTGCCTGCGGTTGCTGATGCTGCTGCTGGTGCGGCTGCTGCTGGGGGTAGCCGTAGCCGTATGCGCCGCCGCTCGCCGCGCCACCGCCCGCCGTGCCGTCGCCGGCGTGCGGGTCGTAACCGGCGTAGCCGCCGTGGCCGGTGCCGCCCTGGTGCCCGGGGGCGCCGCCCTGGTACTGGCCGTGCCCGTCGCGTCCGGCGTGCCCGTCATACCCGGCGTTGCCGTCATACCCGGCGGCGCCGTCATATCCGGGGTTTCCGTCATACCCGGCGTACGGGTCCTGCGGCTGCTGGTACGGGTCGTGGTACTGGTCGCTCATCGTGCCCTCATCGTGCCGGTGTCACCCTCCTGCGAAGGGCGGGAGCACTTCGACCGTGCCGCCCTCGGCCAGCTGGACCGTGGTGTGCGCGCGGGTGCCGACCGGATCGCCGTCCACGAGGAAGGAGCAGCGCGCGAGGACCCGCGTGAACTCCGGCTGTCCCGCATGCCGCTCCCGGGCGGCGGCCAGCGCGTCGGCGAGCGTCGGAGCCGCGTAGGGCTCCTCGGCCGTGCCGGCGGCGGCCTTCGCCGCGGCCCAGTACCGGATCGTGCCCGTCGGCACCGTCCGGTCCGGCGGCCCCGGTCGTGCCGTGTCCGCGATCGCCACGGCCACCCCGCTTTCACGTTTCGGTTCCTGTGTCGGCTGCGTCGTCGCCGCTTCTTCCGCCTCCATGATGACGGGTACAGGCCCGCCCCCGGCCCCCGGTCGCGAAATCCGGACGGAATCCCCGGGAGAACCCGGAGGGAATCCCGGAGGATTCCGTCCGGGACGGGACGTGGAAACCCGGAAAAAAACCAGGGGATCGGACGAACGGCGTTCGCATAGGCTTCTCGTGTGCTGGTACGCCTACTCCGAGCTCGTCTGAAGAGCTACTCCCGCCCCTTGGCGCTGGTGGTGCTCCTTCAGCTCGTGCAAACACTCGCGACGCTCTATCTGCCCACGCTCAATGCCGACATCATCGACAAGGGTGTGGTGAAGGGCGATACCGGCTACATCCTCACCACCGGCGGGGTGATGGCCGCGGTCGCGCTCGTCCAGCTCGTCTGCTCGCTCGGCGCGGTCTACGTCGGCGCGCGGATCGCCATGGCCGTCGGCCGGGACCTGCGCGAGGCCGTCTTCGACCGGGTGCAGTCCTTCTCCGCCCGGGAGGTGGGCAGGTTCGGGGCGCCCTCCCTGATCACGCGCACCACCAACGACGTCCAGCAGGTCCAGATGCTGGTCCTGATGTCGTTCACGCTGATGGTGGCCGCGCCCATCATGTGCGTCGGCGGCATCCTGATGGCCCTCAAGCAGGATGTGCCGCTGTCCGGGCTGTTGCTGGCCATCGTGCCCGTGCTCGGCGTCGTCGTCACGCTGATCGTCCGGCGGCTGCGCCCGGTGTTCAAGGACGTCCAGGAGCGGATCGACACCGTCAACCGCGTCCTCCGCGAGCAGATCGCCGGCATCCGCGTCATCCGCGCGTTCGTCCGTGACCGGCACGAGCGCGAGCGCTTCCAGGAGGCCAACACCGCGCTGATGGACGTCTCGCTGCGCTCCGGCCGGCTGGCGGCCGTCATGTTCCCGGCCGTGATGCTGATCGTGAACGTGGCCTCGGTGGCCGTGCTGTGGTTCGGCGGGCACCGCATCGACGGCGGCGACATGGAGATCGGCGCCCTCACCGCGTTCCTCAGCTACCTGATGCAGATCCTGATGGCGATCATGATGGCCACCTTCATGTTCATGATGGTGCCGCGCGCCGAGGTCTGCGCCGAGCGGATCCACGAGGTCCTGTCCACCGAGTCCAGCGTGGTGCCGCCCGCCGCGCCCGTCACCGAGCTGCGCGGGCACGGACACCTCGAACTGCGTGACGTCGGCTTCCGCTACCCGGGCGCCGAGGAGCCCGTGCTCAGGAACGTTTCCCTCGACGCGCGCCCCGGCGAGATCACCGCCGTCATCGGCTCCACCGGCAGCGGCAAGTCCACGCTGCTGGGGCTCATACCCCGGCTCTTCGACGCCACCGAGGGCGAGGTGCTGATCGGCGGCGTCGACGTGCGCGAGGCCGAACCCGCCCTCATCGCCCGCACCGTGGGCCTGGTCCCGCAGAAGCCCTACCTCTTCTCCGGCACGGTCGCCTCCAACCTCCGCTACGGCCGGCCGGACGCGACCGACGAGGAGCTGTGGGCGGCGCTGGAGACCGCCCAGGCGCGGGAGTTCGTCGAGGCGATGGAGGACGGGCTCGAAGCGCCCATCGCCCAGGGCGGGTCCAACGTCTCCGGTGGCCAGCGCCAGCGCCTGGCCATCGCCCGCGCCCTGGTCCGCAAGCCCGAGATCTACCTGTTCGACGACTCCTTCTCCGCGCTCGACTACGCCACCGACGCCCGGCTGCGGGCGGCGCTCTCCCGGGAGACCGGGGACGCCACCGTCCTCGTCGTGGCCCAGCGCGTCTCCACCATCCGCGACGCCGACCGGATCGTCGTCCTGGACGAGGGCCGCGTCGTCGGCACCGGAACCCACACCGAGCTGATGGCCTCGAACGAGACCTACCGGGAGATCGTGCTGTCCCAGCTCACCGAGGAGGAGGCCGCGTGAGCACTCCGGCGAAGTCCGGCCCGGCGACTGCCGCCGGACCGGGGAAGCCGTCCGGGCAGCAGCCGGACGACCCGTCCGGGCAGCAGCCCGAGACGTCATCCGGCACGTCGTCCGGCACACCGTCCGGGAAGGGGGCCCCGGCCCGGCGGGGGCCCGCGCCCGCGTCCGGCATAGCCCGTTTCATGGGCGGCCAGCCGACCGAGAAGTCCGCCGACTTCAAGGGTTCCAGCCGGCGCCTGCTCGCTCGCATGGGCCCCGAGAAGCCCATGCTCTGGGCCGTGCTGCTGCTCGGCCTGGCGAGCGTCGCGCTCACGGTGGCCGGCCCCAAGGTCCTCGGCCACGCCACCGACCTGATCTTCGCCGGCGTCGTCGGGCAGCAGATGGAGGCGGGCACCACCAAGGCCCAGACCCTCGAATCCCTGCGCCACAACGGCCACGGCAACATCGCGGACGTCCTGTCCGGCGTCGACTTCACCCCCGGCCAGGGCATCGACTTCGGCGCCGTCGGCAGCGTGCTCCTGTGGGTGCTGCTGATCTACGTCGCCGCGTCCGTCTTCGGCCTCGTCCAGGCACGGGTGGTCACCGCCGCCATCCAGCGCACCGTCTTCCGGCTGCGCCAGGACGTCGAGGAGAAACTGGGCCGGCTGCCGCTGAGCTACTTCGACAAGCAGCAGCGCGGCGAGATCCTCTCCCGGGCCACCAACGACATCGACAACATCGCCCAGACCTTCCAGCAGACCCTGAGCCAGATGATGGCCTCGCTGCTGACCATGGTCGGCGTGCTCGCGGTGATGTTCTGGATCTCCTGGCTGCTGGCCCTCGTCGCACTGATCACCGTCCCCGTCTCGGTGTACGTCGCCGCCGCCGTCGGCAAACGCGCACAGCCGCAGTTCGTCGCCCAATGGGCGTCCACGGGCCGGCTCAACGCGCATATCGAGGAGATGTACACGGGCCACTCGCTGGTGAAGGTCTTCGGCCGGCAGGAGGAGTCCGCGGCGACTTTCCGCAAGGAGAACGAGGAGCTTTACCGGGCGGGTTTCAAGGCGCAGTTCATATCCGGCGTCATCCAGCCGGCGATGATGTTCGTCGGAAACCTCAACTACGTGCTCGTCGCCGTCGTCGGCGGCCTGCGGGTGGCGAGCGGCTCGCTGTCGATCGGTGACGTCCAGGCGTTCGTCCAGTACTCGCGCCAGTTCAGTCAGCCCCTGACGCAGGTCGCCTCCATGGCCAACCTTGTCCAGTCCGGCGTCGCCTCCGCCGAGCGCGTCTTCGAACTCCTCGACGCCGAGGAGCAGTCCCCGGACGCCGACGAGCGGACGCTCGGCCGGGTCCGCGGCGAGGTCGCCTTCGAGAACGTCTCCTTCCGCTACGAGCCGGACAAGCCGCTCATCGAGGACCTCTCGCTGACCGTCCGCCCCGGCCAGACCGTCGCCATCGTCGGCCCCACGGGCGCCGGCAAGACCACCCTGGTCAACCTGCTGATGCGCTTCTACGAGGTGAACGGCGGCCGCATCACGCTTGACGGCACCGACGTCGCCACCCTCTCCCGCGAGGAACTGCGCTCCCACATCGGCATGGTCCTCCAGGACACCTGGCTGTTCGGCGGCACCATCGCCGACAACATCGCCTACGGCGCCGACGGGGCCTCCGAGGAGCGCATCGTCGAGGCCGCCAAGGCCACCCACGTCGACCGCTTCGTCCGCACCCTGCCCGACGGCTACGACACGGTGATCGACGAGGAGGGCGGCAACGTCAGCGTCGGCGAGAAGCAGCTGATCACCATCGCCCGGGCCTTCCTCGCCGAGCCGGAGATCCTCATCCTCGACGAGGCCACCAGCTCGGTGGACACCCGCACCGAGGTGCTCATCCAGCAGGCCATGGCCGAACTGCGCTCCGGCCGCACCAGCTTCGTGATCGCCCACCGGCTGTCGACCATCCGCGACGCGGACGTGATCCTCGTGATGGAGTCCGGGCGCATCGTGGAACAGGGCGACCACGAGTCGCTGCTGGCGGCGGACGGCGCTTACGCGCGGCTTTACGCGGCGCAGTTCGCGCAGCCGGTGGCGGAGGAGGCGTAGGGGGCCCGGTCCCTCCCCTTCGCCGTTTCCTGGGGCTGTGCCCCAGACCCCGCTTGTCGCGGCTGCGCCGCTCGTCCTCAAACTCCCCCAGAGGGGGCGCCCCCAACGGGCTGATATAGCCGGTCCGGCGTTTGAGGACTGGGGGTGCCCCCTCTGGGGGAGCCCGCAGGGTGCTTCGGGGGTGCGGGGGCTCGCCCCCGCGAGAAACGGTGAAAGGGCGGGGCTGGGGCCTCCTACTCCCCGACCACCCACCGGGCGATCCGCCGCAGCAACGGCACCGGCGCAGCCGACTCCGCGTGCCCGAACCCCCGCTCGATCCACAGCTCCGTGGCCGCCGGATCCCCGGCCGCCGCGAGCGCCCGCCCGTGCTCCAGCGGAAAGTAAGCATCCCGATCGCCGTGCACGATCAGAACCCGCCGAGGCCCGATCAGCCGCACCGCCGCCACCGGCGACACCGGCACCGGATCCCACTCGGCGGAGTGCACCCGGGTGCGCAGCGCCCAGCGGGCCACCGCGCGCCCGGCGGGGCGGGTCACCGCCCAGTGCAGCCGCCGCATGGGGGCCGTTCCCCGGTAGAACCAGCGGGCGGGCGCGCTCACGGACACGACCATGTCGGCGTGTGCCCCCGTGCGCCCCTCGTGCTCTCGGCCGGTATCCGGGAGGTACAGGCCACCGTGGCGCAGTGCCACCGAGCCGCCCATCGAGAAGCCGACCGTCGCCACCCGCTCGTAGCCCAGCCGGCGGGCCCAGCCGACGGCCGCGGCCAGGTCCAGGACCTCCCGGTCGCCGACGGTGGAGTGACCACCCGAACGGCCGTGTCCCCGGAAGGAGAACGTGATCACGGCCGTGTGCTGGGCGAACACCGCGGCCGCCCGGCGCAGGGCGGGCCGGTCGAGTGCTCCCGTGAAGCCGTGCGCGAGCACGACGGCCGGGGGCCGCGGGCCCTTCCCGGACGGGGGCGGTCCGGGCTGGTGGGCGGCCTCCACCCGCACGCCGTCGGCTGTCAAGAGGACGATGCGATGACCACCCGAAGTGATCGACGAAACACAAGGTCGGGCAAAGTCGTCGGCGCCCGGGAAAGTCATGTGGGCTATTCTGCTGCGCAGAGAGGATCCGGGCAGAGTCGCCCCCGGGTCCTTTTGTGCATTCGGACGTGCGCGCCCCGCGGACGACCGGGCGCACGCGTGCTTCCGGGCGCGCACCCGCACACTCCCCCAGCACCACGCCTGGGTGGTACCCCCGTCGCAGGGACCGAGGAGGAACCGACGCCATGGGCGAGCGAAGCGCGCACGACAGGAACGGCAGCACTGCCGGCAGGCCGGGGGAGAGGACGGACAACGGGGCGGGTGACCGTCGATGAGCTCCCTCCTGCTGCTGACCAACGCCCTCCAGCCCTCCGCCGAGGTGCTGCCCGCGCTCGGGCTGCTGCTGCACAGCGTCCGCGTCGCCCCCGCCGAGGGCCCCGCGCTCGTGGACGTGCCGGGGGCCGACGTCATACTGATCGACGGCCGGCGGGACCTCCCGCACATCCGCAGCCTCTGCCAGCTGCTGCGCTCCACCGGCCCCGGCTGCCCGCTGCTCCTCGTCGTCACCGAGGGCGGCCTGGCCGCCGTCACCGCCGACTGGGGCGTGGACGACGTCCTCCTCGACACCGCGGGCCCCGCCGAGGTGGAGGCCCGGCTGCGGCTGGCCATGGGCCGGCAGCAGATCTCCACGGACGACAGCCCCATGGAGATCCGCACCGGCGACCTGTCCGTGGACGAGGCGACGTACAGCGCCAAGCTCAAGGGGCAGGTGCTGGACCTCACCTTCAAGGAGTTCGAGCTGCTGAAGTACCTGGCCCAGCATCCGGGCCGGGTCTTCACCCGGGCGCAGCTCCTCCAGGAGGTGTGGGGGTACGACTACTTCGGCGGCACCCGGACCGTGGACGTCCACGTGCGGCGGCTGCGGGCGAAGCTGGGGCCCGAGCACGAGTCGCTGATCGGGACCGTCCGCAACGTCGGCTACCGGTTCGTGCTGCCGGAGAAACCGGACAAGAACGAGAAGACGGACGCTCCCGCGCCGACGGCCGAACGGGTGGCGGAGCCGCCGGCCCGGACCCCCGCCGCGGAGCCGCCGGCCCCCGGCCGAACAAAGAGTCCGCGACCGGCCAAACGGTAGGTGGACCCGCGTAGACTGCCGCGCGTGGCCAAGGTGACGCGGGACGATGTGGCGAGACTGGCGGGGACATCCACCGCGGTGGTCAGCTATGTCATCAACAACGGACCGCGCCCGGTGGCACCGGCGACGCGGGAGCGGGTGCTGGCCGCGATCAAGGAGCTCGGCTACCGGCCGGACCGGGTGGCCCAGGCGATGGCCTCCCGCCGCACGGACCTCATAGGCCTGATCGTCCCGGACGCCCGCCAGCCCTTCTTCGCGGAGATGGCGCACGCGGTCGAACAGGCCGCGGCCGAGCGCGGCAAGATGGTCCTGGTCGGGAACTCCGACTACCTCGACGAACGCGAAGTGCACTACCTGCGGGCCTTCCTGGGCATGCGGGTCTCCGGCCTCATCCTGATCAGCCAGGGCCCGAGCGAGCACGCCGCCATAGAGATCGACGCGTGGGACGCCCGCGTGGTCCTCATGCACCGCCGCCCCGACGCGATCGACGACGTCGCCGTGGTGACGGACGACATCGGCGGCGCCCAGCTCGCCACCCGCCACCTCCTGGAGCACGGCCACCCCTACGTCGCCTGCCTCGGCGGCACCGAGCACACCCCGGCCGTCGGCGACCCGGTCACCGACCACGTCGAGGGCTGGCGCCGGGCCATGCGCGAGGCCGGCAAGTCCACCGAGGGCCGGCTCTTCCACGCCCCCTACAACCGCTATGACGCCTACAAGGTGGCCCTGGACCTGCTGTCCGGCCCGGACCGCCCGCCCGCCGTCGTCTGCGCCACCGACGACCAGGCCATCGGCGTGCTGCGCGCGGCCCGGGAGCTGCGCATCGACGTCCCCGGCGAGCTGGCCGTCGCCGGCTTCGACGACGTCAAGGAGGCGGCGCTCACCGACCCGCCGCTGACCACCGTGGCCTCCGACCGGCAGGCGATGGCCCGCTCGGCCGTCGACCTGGTGCTGGACGACGGCCTGCGGTTCGCGGGGACCCGGCGGGAGCGGCTGAAGCAGTTCCCCTCGGCGCTGGTCGTCCGGCGGTCGTGCGGGTGCGGCGGGGAGTAGGGAACCTCCTCCTCCGGGGCCCCGGCACCGGGTGCGCGGCCATCGCAGGCCGCGCCACCACTTCCGTCCCGATCTTTCCTGCCTTCGCTGCTTCTGCGGCTTCTGTCGCCCCCGCTGTCGCCAGGGCAGTCGGCGTTCCCGCGGTCGCCGGTGCCCCCGACGCCCCGCGCTCGTCCCGTTCACGGCCGCAGCCGTGCCTGGACGAGGGCCTGCGAACCGTCCGTGCGCCACGTCGGCCGCGCGGCGTCCAGCCGGTCGACCGTCTCCTTCGGAAGCCCCACGGCCACCTCGGACTTCAGGGTGCGCAGCGCGACGAGCGAACCCGGCACACCGGCCACGGCGTCCGCGAACGGAAGGTCCGCGGGCCAGGCGCGGTCGCCCACCAGCCGCCGGTAGTTGAGGTCGCCCTTGACCACCCACAGGGCGGCCGGGGCGAGGGCGGCGCGGAGGTCGGCGGGCATGCTGTCGAAGCCGAGGGGCGAGCAGTGGAAGGCGTGGGTGGTCTGCCGGAGCCGGCCCGTCGCGGCGGCGTCCCGCAGGCGCCGGGCCGCCGCCCCCGCCTCGTTCCGGAAGGCGGCCATGCGCACCAGACAGTCCCGGACGTCCGAGGCCGTGGCGTCGGAGACGTAGTACGGCCGCGGTTTGACGTGCAGGACCACGGACGCCGTGCGCCCGGTCGTCAGCAGGTGGTCCGCGAGGAGGAGGTCGGCGAGCAGCTCCCGGCCCGCGTTGTCGAGGACCAGGTGGACGTCGCCCGGCGGGCGCCGGCTGACGTGTCTCCAGAGCGCCTCGACGTCGTCCGCGAGGAGGGGGACGCCGGAGCCGTCCGTACCGTCCGGGGCGTCACCGTCCGCAGGGTCGGTGACCGCCCGCACCAGCCGGAACCCGAGGTCGGCGCGGTTGCCGTAGAGGGAGGCCAGGACCAGGGCGCGGAACGCCTCGTCGGGCGGCGTGCCGGCGAGTCCGTCGAGCCAGGCGGTGTCGGACTCCAGCCCGGGGTCCGCCAGCTCGGCGCTCTTCATGGGCGCGAACGGGTCGACGCCCTGCCACGGGCCGGGGGAGAAGTAATCGACGCACTCCAGCAGGCGTAGGTAGAAGTAGCTCTCCGCCCACAGGAACGGTGCCTCGCTCCACGGCCGGCCGAACCGGCGCCGGTCCCGGGCCGCCCACGGAGCGACCGCGGCCGTCTCCGGCGTCGGCGGCCGGACCCTGCCCGTGCGCGACTCGTCCAGCAGGGCCTCCAGGCGGGCGCGCTGCTCCGGCCCGTACGGATTGCCCTCGCACAGCCGCCGGACGAGGGCGGGGTGCCGTTCGTGGAACACCCCCCAGCCGTACTCGCCGGGGTCGGCGATGCCGTAGGCGGGGGCCGTGCCGTTCGCGTCCGTCGGTGTCGTCGTCATCGCCGTCATCGTCCTCGCTCCTTGAATGCTTCGGGCGCACGTGGGTGCTGCCGGGAACGCCGTGTGGGTGGGCGGAGGGAGATCGGGGAGCGGCCCGGCCCTGTGCTCCCGGAGCCGTCCTGCCCCTCCGCAACATCAGGATGCCCGGCGGAAAGCGCCGTATCGCCCGTTCGGCCCATGAGGGAACCCTGTCAGGGGCGCTCGGGGTCGCCGTCGCGCCGTCCCATGCCGCCCCATGCCGTCCCGGCCGAATCCGGCGGCCCGCCGCGCCACCTGCGACCCACCCGCGCCCCACCCGCGCCCCCGCCCGTGCCTCGGGCCTTTATCCGGACCGCACACCCTTCTGGCGAGCTTCTCAGCGCTCACTCAGACTGTTCTCATGAACAGGGAGGACAGTCATACATATGACGACGGAGAACCCCCGCCCGAGCGGTCACCAGCATCCTGAGTCCCCCCGCGCCTACCCCGCCCCGCCGGTTCACCCGCCCCAGGGCCCGGTGAGCACGCCGGACGGCTCCACGGTCTGGCCCGGCGGCACCCACGGGCACGACCCTTACGGGAGCGGCCCCTACGGGTCCGGCGCCCACTCCGCCGAAGCACACCCCTCCGGCGCTCACCCCGCGGGCGCCCATTCCGCCGACATGGACGTCACCGGCCCGTACCCCGCCGGCACGTACGCCACCGGCGTGCACCGCGCCGGCCCGGGCGGCGGCCCCGGCGGTCCGGCCGGTCCGGCAGACCTCATAGGACTCGCAGACCCCGCAGGCCCCGCAGCCCCCGCCGGCCCCCTCGGCCCCGGCGGCTACGCCGGATTCGGCACCCCCGCTCCGTCCCCCGAGCCACACCGCCGGCGCCGGAGCGCCCGTACCCTCATCGCGACCTGCGCCCTCGTCGCCGCCCTGGTCGGCGGCGGATCCGCCGCGCTGGTCTCGGGGCTGACGGGTGGCGGCGACGACCCCGGCCGACCGACCCCGGTGCAGAACGCGGCCAGCCGCAGCGCGGGCGTCACCGCCGTCGCGCAGGCCGTCAGCCCCAGCATCGTGGAGATCAAGGCGGCCACCTCCGGCGGCCGGTCCACCGGCTCCGGCGTGATCGTCAGCGCGAACGGCGAAGTGATCACCAACAACCACGTCGTCGCCGGCGCGGACACCGTCCAGGTCACCCTGCACGACGGCACGACCAAGAACGCCAAGGTCGTCGGCACCGACCCCGGCAAGGACCTCGCCCTCCTCAAGATCGACGGAGCGAACGGGCTCAAGCCCGCCAAGCTGGGCGACTCCGGCAAGCTCCAGGTCGGCGACCAGGTCGTCGCCATCGGCTCGCCCGAGGGCCTGACCGGCACCGTCACCAGCGGGATCGTTTCCGCTCTCAACCGCGAGGTCACCGTCCCCAAGGAGCAGGGCGGCGGCCAGGGCGGCGGGCGGCAGCGCGGCAACGGCCCCCAGTGGCCGTTCGAGTTCGGCGGCGAGCAGTACAACGGCGACACCGGCTCGTCCAAGACCACCTACAAGGCGATCCAGACCGACGCCTCCCTCAACCCGGGCAACTCCGGCGGCGCGCTCATCAACATGAACGGCGAGATCGTGGGCATCAACTCGGCCATGTTCGCGCCCGGTTCCGGTGGCGGCGGCGGATCGTCCGACTCCGCGGGCAGCGTCGGCCTCGGCTTCGCCATCCCGGTCAACGACGTCAAGGCCGATCTGGCCGGTCTCCGCGCGGGCGGCAGCGGCGACTGAGCCGCGCCGCACAGCGTGGGAAGCTGAGGTGCCGACAGACCGGCCGCCGGCCGCCGGCCGCCGAGGTGACCGCCGAGCCGGGACGGGTGCCGGGAGATGCCCGGGCGCCCGCCGAAAGAACACGTGAGGAACGTCGATGAGCTCCGCCGACCCGTCCGCGTCCACGACCGCGCACGCCGCCGCGCCCACCCGCATCCTGGTCGTCGACGACGAGCCCGCCGTCCGGGAGGCGCTGCGCCGCAGCCTCGCCTTCGAGGGCTACGGCACCGAACTGGCCGTCGACGGCCTGGACGCGCTCGCCAAGGTCACGGCGTACGAGCCCGAACTGATCGTTCTCGACGTGCTCATGCCCCGCATGGACGGCCTCACCGCCGCCCGCCGGCTGCGCGCCGCCGGCGTCACCACGCCCATCCTCATGCTCACCGCCCGCGACACCGTCGGCGACCGCGTCACCGGCCTCGACGCCGGCGCGGACGACTACCTCGTCAAGCCGTTCGAACTCGACGAGCTGTTCGCCCGCATCCGCGCCCTGCTGCGCCGCAGCGCGTACACCGCCCCCGCCGCGCCCGAGGAGACGCACGTCCTCACCTTCGCCGACCTGCGCATGGACCTCGCCACACGGGAGGTCGCCCGCGGTGCCCGCCATGTGGAGCTGACCCGCACCGAGTTCACCCTCCTGGAGCTCTTCCTCGCCCACCCCCGCCAGGTGCTCACGCGGGAGCAGATCCTCAAGCACGTCTGGGGCTTCGAGTTCGAGCCGTCGTCCAACTCCCTGGACGTCTACGTGATGTACCTGCGGCGCAAGACCGAGGCGGGCGGCGAACCGCGCCTCGTCCACACCGTGCGCGGCGTCGGCTACGTCCTCCGGGCGGACGACGCCGTGAAGGCGGACGACGCTGTGAGGGCCCACGGCGCCGCAAGGGCGCACGGCGCGGAACGGGCGGACGGCGTCGAATGATCAAGCGTTTCCGCCGGCTCCCCCTCCGCTCCCGGCTCGCCCTCCTCACGGCCGCGGCCGTCGCCGTCGCCGTCGCGGTGGCCGCCGGAGCCTGCTGGATACTGACCAAGGAGCAGCTCGAACAGCAGCGGGACACCACGCTGACCCGGCAGAAGGTCGCCGACGACTACGTCCAGGGGCTGCTCGACCGGTGCGGCACCCGCGTCCCCGACAAGCTCGTCTCCCCGTCCCCGTACACGATCCAGGCCGTCACGGCCGACGGCGTCGCCTGCACCCAGCTCGGCCGGTCCCCGGTCCGCGTCGGGGTCGAGGACCTGGCCGTCGCCACCGGGCGGCTGGACGACACCCTGCACGACGCGCGGGCCGACGACGGCACCGAGATGCGCGTCGCCACCTCCCGGGTGACGCCCGGGATCGCCGTGATGATCGCCCAGCCCGTGAGCGACATCGACCGGCCCATGAACGCGCTCGCCATCGTCCTCGTCGTCACCGCCGGCATCGGTGTCCTCGGCGCGGCGGCCATCGGTCTCGTCATCGCCCGCGCGGCGCTCCGCCCGGTGGACCAGCTCACCGGCGCGGTCGAACACATCGCCCGCACCGAGGATTTGGCCGTCCGCATCCCCGCCGAGGGCGAGGACGAGATCGCGCGGCTCTCCCGCTCCTTCAACTCCATGACGGCCGCGCTCGCCTCCTCCCGGGACCGCCAGCAGCAGCTCATCGCCGACGCGGGTCACGAGCTGCGCACCCCGCTCACCTCCCTGCGCACCAACATCGACCTGCTCGTCCGCAGCGAGGAGACCGGCCGGGCCATCCCGCCCGAGGACCGCAAGGCGCTGCTCGGCAGCGTCAAGGCGCAGATGACCGAACTGGCCGACCTCATCGGCGACCTCCAGGAGCTCTCCCGTCCCGACAGCGCCCCGGGCGCGGCCCCGGTCCAGGTCGTCGGACTGCACGAGGCGGCGGCGCGGGCCGTCGAACGCGCCCGGTTGCGCGCCACGGGGCTCACGGTGACGGCCGCGCTCGACCCCTGGTACGTCCGCGCCGAGGCGCCCGCGCTGGAGCGCGCGATCGTCAACCTGCTGGACAACGCGGTGAAGTTCAGCCCGCCCGGCGGGGAGATCGAGGTCCGGCTGTCCGGCGGCGAGCTCACCGTCCGCGACCACGGCCCGGGCATCCCGGCCGAGGAACTCCCGCACGTCTTCGACCGGT
>NZ_JAIQLH010000310.1 GCF_020037025.1 Streptomyces huiliensis
GGTGGGCGCCCGGGTCGTGGCCAACACCCGCGCGCAGATCACCCTGCTGGGCACCAGCCCCGGCGCGGCCGCCCTGCGCGACCTCTTCTCGGAGCTGATGGACTTCGAGGAGGTCAACCGGTACATCACCGGGCTGATCACCGCGGTCGGGGTCCGCTACGACTTCGGCGAGGGACACGACCTGCTCGGCCGGCGGCTGCGCGACGTACCGCTGAAGGAGAACGGCCGGCTGTACGGGCTGATGCACGGTGGCCGCGGGCTGCTCCTCGACCAGACCGGGCTGCTCTCGGCGGAGGGGTGGACGGACCGCGTCGACCACGTCGTCGACGTCGTCGAGGCTGGTGAAGCCGGTGAGGTCGGTGAGGTCGGTGGCGAACTCGACGCGCCGGCGGTGCTGCTGCGGCCCGACGGCCACGTCGTCTGGGCCGGGGACAACCCGCGGGAGCTCGCCGAGGCGCTGACCCGCTGGTTCGGCGCTCCCACGGCACCCGGGGCCGGCTGAGGCCGGTTGGGGGGCCGGTTGGGGCCGGTTGGGGCCGGCTGAGGTCGGCTGAGGTCGGACGGTCGCGAATTTGGTACCGATTCGTGGCAGGTTCGTGCTGTTAAGACCTGGGTTGACCGGGAATGCACATGGCGTGTACCTGCCACGCTTGGAGCCCGTCATGATCCATGGTGTCGACGTCAGCAGCTACCAGAGCGAGAACTACCCCGTCGCCGGACAGGACTTCGCCTTCGTCAAGGTCACCGAAGGCATGTCGTACACCAACCCCAAGTGGGTGGCGCAGCGCGAACGGGCCCGGAAGGCCGGACTCGTGGTGGGGTACTACCACTACGTCACGGCCGGATCGATGTCCGCGCAGGCGGATCGTTTCCTCGGCAAGATCGCGCTGAGAGCGGGCGACGTCCTCGCCCTCGACTGGGAGGAGGCCGGCGTCTCCTGCGCCGACAAGGACCGCTGGCTCGCCCGGGTGGGCGCGAAGGCGCCGGGGCACCGGGTCGTCCTCTACTGCAACCGCGACTTCTGGCTCCACCGCGACACCACCAGCCGCGCCGGCGACGGGCTCTGGATCGCCGACCCCGGCCACGCCGCGGGCCGGCCCGCCGTGCGGCACCCGTGGACGTTCCACCAGTACGGCACCTCCGGCGGAATCGACCGCAACGTCGCCCGGTTCGCGGACCGCGCGGCGCTGCGGGCCTGGGCACGCGGGGAGGCCGCGGCCGCGGACTGCCAGGCCGACCCGGACCGCCAGGCCGATACGGACTGACCGGTCCTCGGCGGGGCGGGGGCGGAGGCTCAGGCCGCGGCTTCGTCCAGCGCGCGCCGCAGCGCGTCCGGGCGTTCGTCCACCGGCCGGGCCTCCACCAGCCGCACCGTACAGCCGATCGCCGCCGCGCCGCCGTCGGCCGCCGCGCTGTCCCCGACCATCAGGACGTCCTCGGGCCGCCGCCCTATCGCCCGGCAGGCGGCGCGGAACAGCCGGGCGTCCGGCTTCTGCACGCCGTGCTCGTACGAGAGCACGTACGCGTCCACGAACGCGTGCAGGCCGTGCGCCCGGAACACCGGCCGCGGGTCCCAGCCGATGTTGCTCACCACCGCGACCGGTGTGCCGCGCTCCCGCAGCGCCGCGAGGACGCCGGCCGCGTCGGGGTACGGCAGCCACGCGCCGGGGTCCATGTGGCGCGCGTACAGCGCCCCGTACAACGTCCGGTCGGGGAGCGGGACCTCGCGGGCGAGGCCCAGGTAGGCGGCGCGGTGCTCGGCGGCGGAGCGGTCCCGGTACGCCCACGCGCCGGCCAGGCGCGGGGGTACGGCCCGGGGTGGCGGGCCGCCGGGCTGGGCGCCGGCCGCGGCCAGGGCGGCGGCGAGTCGGGTGAGGTCGCCGTCGCCGAGGGCCAGACCGCGGCGGCGCGCCGCGTGGCGCAGCCAGGCCGTGGGGGACTCGATGCGGAAGAGGGTTCCCGAGAAGTCGAACAGCACGCCCGTCACGGTCATGGGCGGCAGCCTGCCAGCTGGCGGGGGCCGCGGGAACCCCGGATCGCCTCGCCGGTCATTGCCGGCCGCCGAGTTCCGCGAGTTCCGTGTGCACGCGGAGGACGGCCGCACCGGCCGGGGACGCCCAGTCGTCGGCGCCACGGAGAGCGGGGCGCCGCCGACGGTTCCGGCTAAGTAGGGCCCGGACCAGAGCTTGTCGGCCCCGCCAGCAGTGGCGTACCAGCTCGGGGAACGGTGGGCATCGGTGAACAACTTGTGCCGAAAATCGGTAACGAAGACCACGTGCACATGCTTCACGAAAGCACAGCGCCGACCAGTTCCGATCTCCCGCGTCTCACCCATAACCTACGTATGTACGGTGGCGGTCATGCAGCTCAGGTACAGCTTCCGCCTGTACCCGGACACCGGCCAGCGGACGGCGTTGGCGAAGGCGTTCGGGTGCGCCCGCGTCGTGTTCAACGACGTGGTCCGTGCCCGTGAAGACGCCCGAAACGCCGGGCAGCCGTTCCCGACAGCCGGTCAGCTGTCCCGGAAGTTGATCACCGAGGCCAAGCGGACAGCCGGGCGGTCCTGGCTGGGCGAGGTCTCCGCGGTGGTGCTCCAGCAGTCCCTGCGGGATGCCGAGACCGCGTACCGCAACTTCTTCGCCTCCCTCCAGGGCACCCGCAAGGGCCCCAGGACCGGCCCGCCCCGCTTCAAGTCCCGTAAGGACGCCCGGCAGTCAATCCGGTTCACCGCCAACGCCCGCTGGAGCATCACCGGCAGCGGCCGACTGAACCTGCCGAAGATCGGCGCGGTGAAGGTGAAGTGGTCCCGCACGCTGCCCACCGCCCCCACCTCCGTCACCGTCATCAAGGACGCGGCCGGCCGGTATTTCGCCTCCTTCGTCATCGACACCGACCCCGCCGCCGACACGACACGGATGCCCGAAACCGACCGCACCATCGGCATCGATCTCGGTCTGACCCACTTCGCGGTCCTCTCCGACGGCACGAAAATCGACTCCCCCCGTTTCCTCCGCCGCGCGGAGAAGAAACTGAAGAAGGCCCAGCAGACGCTGTCCCGCAAGCAGAAGGGTTCCAAGAACCGCGCCAAGGGCCGCCTCAAGGTTGCCCGCGCCCACGCCAAAGTCGCCGACGCGCGCCGTGAGTTCCACCACCAGCTCTCCACCAGGCTGATCTCCGAGAACCAAGGAATCGCCGTGGAGGACCTGTCGGTGGCGGGACTGGCCCGTACGAAGCTCGCCAAGTCCGTGCACGACGCCGGATGGTCCTCGTTCATCAGCATGCTGGAATACAAAGCAGGACGGTACGGCCGCACCCTGGTCAAGATCGGCCGGTTCGAGCCGACCTCCCAGACCTGCTCCACCTGTGGCGTCAACGATGGACCCAAACCCCTCAACGTCCGGGAATGGACCTGTACCGCCTGCGGCACCGTCCACGACCGGGACCACAATGCCGCGATCAACGTGAAGACGGCCGCCGGACTGGCGGTATCGGCCTGCGGAGCGCCGGTAAGACCGGGAGTAGTCCCGGCACAGCGCGAAGAAACAGGAAGCCACGGATTCCCGACCGAACCCCGTGCCGCCTAGCCGCACAGCAACGATCGAGAAGGCCAAAATCCTCGGGCTTCACCCCGAGGAGCAAGTCAATGGCGCGAGGACCGGGCGCCCCGCCGCACCCCCGGCGGGCTGCCGATCCGCGAGGGCCCGGCCTACGACACCATCCAGGAGGCCCTGATGCTGGTCGGGGCGGGGGAGGGGGTCGTGGAGGTCGGGGCGCGGGCGGCGCGGTACTACCCGCGGCCCGACGTCGCCTACGTCCCCTTCGACGACGCCCCGCCGTTCGCGTGGGGCCTGATCCGGCGCACGGCCGACACGACGGCCCGCGTCCGCGCCTTCGTGGCGGCGGCGGGCGGCTGACGGTTGATGGCTGACGGCTGATGGGGTACAGGGGCCCCGTCACCCGTCCGGACGACGTCCCCTGCGGGGCGCTGGGGCGGGTGGGACGCTGGGGCGGTGTCATCGGCCGTGTCATCGGACATGCCATCGGCCAGGCGGAGGGAACGCGCCGTGAGCACAACCAGCCCCGGGGACATATCCGGCCGCGGCCGCACGCGGCGCCGCTCCCTGCTGCCGGCCGTGGCGGCCGCCGCCG
>NZ_JAIQLH010000311.1 GCF_020037025.1 Streptomyces huiliensis
GGCCACGAGGCGCTCGCCGCCCGGCTGGACGCCCGGCACCTCGCCGCGCGGCGCGGCCGGCTCGCGGCGGCCGTCGCCCTCGGCGACCCGGCCCGTGCCCTCCCCGAACTGGCCGAACTCTGCGCCGACCACCCCCTGGACGAGCCCCTCCACGCCCTGCGGCTGCGCGCCCTGCGCGCGGCGGGCCGCCCGGCGGAGGCCCTGGCCGCCTACGAGGACGTCCGGACGGCCCTCGCCGACCGGCTGGGCACGGACCCGGGGCCTGAGCTGCGGGCGCTGCACGCGGAGTTGCTGGACGCCGCGTCCGCCGAGCCGGCGCACCCGGTCGGGCAGGCCGGTCCGGTCGGACGGCCGGGGCACGCCGGGCAGCCGGGGTACGCGGCCCCCGGCGCACCCGGCGCGTACGCCTCGCCGCGCCCGTACGCCGACGGCGGCCAGGGCCGTCCGGGCCGTCCGTCCGGTGCGGCGGAACCTTTCGCCGCCGATCCGGTCTCCGCCACTGCCACTGCCACTGCCACTGCCCCGACCCCGGACGCCGCGTCCGCCCCCGCCGCCGGGCAACCCGCTCACCTCACCCCGCCCGGCCGCCCTCCGCGTGGCAACCTCCGCGCCCGGCTCACCTCCTTCGTCGGCCGGGAGGACGACGTGCTGGTGATCCGGCGGGACCTGGAGCGGCACCGGCTCGTGACGCTGCTCGGGCCCGGCGGGGCCGGGAAGACGCGGCTGTCGCAGGAGGCCGCCGAGGCCGTCGCGCGGGAGACGGGGGCCTGGCCGGACGGGGTGTGGCTGGCCGAGCTGGCGCCCGTCGACGACCCCGCCACCGTGCCGGAGGCCGTGCTCACCGCGCTCGGCGGGCGCGAGACCGTCGTGCGCGGCACCGCGGAGGGGCTGCGGGCCGCCGCCGACGCTTCCGCGGGCGACCCGCTGGCCCGGCTGGCCGAGCTGTGCGGACCACGCCGGATGCTGCTCGTCCTCGACAACTGCGAGCACGTGATCGACGCCGCGGCCCGGCTCGCCGAGACGCTGCTCGCGCACTGCCCCGGCGTGACCGTCCTCGCCACCAGCCGCGAACCGCTCGCCGTGCCGGGCGAGTCCCTGCGGCCGGTGGAACCGCTGCCGGACCCGGTGGCGCTGCGGCTGCTCGCCGACCGGGGCGCCGCCGCGCGGCCCGGCTTCCGGATCGAGGACGACCCCGCCGCGTGCGCCGAGATCTGCCACCGGCTCGACGGACTGCCGCTCGCCATCGAACTCGCCGCCGCCCGGCTGCGGATGCTCACCCCGCGCGGCCTCGCCGACCGGCTGGACGACCGCTTCCGACTGCTCACCTCGGGCAGCCGCACGGTCCTGCCGCGCCAGCAGACCCTGCGCGCCGTCGTCGACTGGTCCTGGGACCTGCTGGACACGCCCGAACGTGCCGTCCTGCGCCGCCTGTCGGTGTTCGCGGGCGGCTGCGACCTGGCGGCGGCGGAGGCGGTCTGCTCGGGCGCCGCCGACGTCCCCGAAGCGGACGTCGCCGTCCTCGTCGGTTCGCTCGTCGACAAGTCGCTCGTCGTCGCCGCGCCCGCCGACGACGGGGAGATGCGGTACCGGCTGCTGGAGACCGTCGGCGAGTACGCGGCCGAGCGGCTGGACGAGGCCGGGGAGCGGGCCGCCGTCGAGCGGCGGCACCTCGTCCACTACCGGGAGCTGGCCCGGACCACCGAGCCGCTGCTGCGCGGCCCGGGGCAGCAGGTGCTGCTCGACCGGCTGGAGCGCGAGCACGACAACCTGCGCACCGCGCTGCGGCGGGCGGTCGCCGCGCGGGACGAGCAGGAGGCGCTGTGCCTGGTGCTGTCCCTCGGCTGGTTCTGGCAGCTGCGCGACCACCGCGTCGACGGGAGCACCTGGTCGGAGGCTGCCATGGGCCTGGGACCCGACCCGTTCGACGAACCCGTGCAGCCGGCCCCGCCGCTGTACGAGCGGTGCATCGACGCGCCGCCGCCGATGTCGCCCGAGCTGTTGCTGGAGGCCCGGCGCGGGGTCCGGCTGGTCTGGCTGTCGAACCGGGAGCACGACATCCGGGCGGTCGAGGACGCGGAGACGCAGGCCTGGATGCGCCGCGTCGTCGCCGTCTACGACCCGGGGCAGCCGCAGAACTGCCGTGTGCCGGGCTTCGCCTGGTACTTCGTCCGACTGTTCATCGGCGACGTGGAGAGCATCTACCGGTCCCTGGACAGCGGTGTCGAGATGTGCCGCGAGCTCGGCTACGAGTGGGAGCTGGCCTTCCACCTCCAGCAGCGGGCCAAGCTGCTCAACGAGATACCCGACCGGGCCGACCTGGGGCTGCGGGACGCCGACGAGAGCCTGGAGCTGTTCCGCCGGCTCGGGGACGCCTGGGGGGTGGCCGAGGCGCTGTCCGGGCGCGCCGAGAGCCACGAGCGCCGGGGCGCGTTCGCGGAGGCCGCGCGGGACTACCGCGAGGCGCTGGACAACGCCCGCGTCCTGGGGTCGCGCGCCCAGCTCCCGATGCTCAGGTGCCGGCTCGCCGACGTCCTCGCCGAGTCCGGGGAGATCGACGGGACGGAGAGCGAGCGGCTGCTGCGCGAGGCGCTGGAGGAGGCCGAGCCGCTCAACCCCGACGCCGCCTACTTCATCCGGATCTCGCTCGGCATCCGGATCGCCCGCAACGGCGGTCACGCCGAGGCCAGGGAGATCTTCGAGGGGCTGTACGGGGAGCTGCGGGACCGTTCCATCCCCCTGTTCGCCAGCATGCTCGAGAGCGTGCTCGGCTGGCTCGACGTGCTCCAGGGGAGGGCGGACGAGGCGCTGCCCCGGCTCCGGTCCGCGCTGACCACGAGCGACGACCCGCTCACCGCCCTCGTCGCCGCGCACCTGCCCGTGCACATGCTGCTGAACGCCGCCTTCGCCCACTCGGAGCTGCCCGGCCGCGAGCACGCCGAGGCGGCGGCCCGGCTGCTGGGCGCGGTCGCCGCCCTGCGCCCCGCCGGGCTGTACGAGGCGTCCGTCGAACGGGAGCTCCGGGAGCGGACGACGGACGCCACCCGGACCGCCCTGGGCGGCGAGACGTACGAGCGGGCGTACGCCGAGGGCGGCCGCCTCACCTTGGAGGAGGCCGCCGCCCTGGTGTGAGCCCGTCGGGTCCGAGCCCGTCGGGTGCGAGCCCGCCGGGTACAAGCCCGTTGGGTCCGGGCCCGTCCGGCGGGCGGTCCCGCGCGCCACCGCCGTCAGGTCTTGTTGCGGAAGCGGCGGACCGCCAGCGGTGCCGTCACCGCGGTGATCCCCACCGACCAGGCCAGCGTCAGCCAGACCGAGTGGGCCACCGGGCCGCCGATGACCAGGTTGCGGGAGGCGTCGGCGAGGTTGGCCAGCGGGTTGTACTCGGTGAAGGTCCGCAGCCAGCCCGGCATGGTGGTGGGCTTGGCGAAGATCGAGCTGGCGAACTGGAGCGGCATCAGGACGAGCATGCCCATGCCCTGCACCGCCTGCGCGGTCTTCATCGTCAGACCGATCAGGATGAAGATCCACATCAGGGCGGAGCCGAACACCACGCTCAGCGCGACCGCGCCCAGCAGGTGGAACACCGAGGTCTGGACGTCCAGACCGAGGGCGAAGCCGATGGCGAGCTGCACCGCCACGGCCACCAGCAGCCGGCCTATCTCCGTCACGATCTTGGCTATGAGCACCGAGGACCGGGCGATGGGCATGGTCCGGAAGCGGTCCATGACGCCCTTGCGGAAGTCCTCGTTGACGCCCGCGCCCACCGCCATCGCGATGTTGAGGCCGGTCATCGCCATCAGGCCGGGCACCAGGTAGTTGACGTACGCCTCCTGCTGCCCGGGGCCGAACATCGCGCCGCCGAAGACGTAGACGAACATCAGCGTGAAGATGATCGGCATGGCCAGGGCGTCGAACATCGACTCCGGGTCCTGCTTGATCTGGAGAGCGTTGCGGCGCGTGAGGGCGCCGATGTGCCGGAGGTGGGAGCGGAGGGAGATCCGTCCCTCGCCGGCGGGCGCCGCCACGGGCGCGCCGATCGTCGCGGTGGTCATGCGGCGGCCTCCTGGAGGGCTTCGGCGCCGGCGCCGCCACGCGGGGCGTCGTCGGTGAGGGACGTCTTCTGGCCGGTGATGGCCAGGAAGACCTCGTCCAGACTGGGGAGATGGGTGTTGATACCGGCGATCGCGAAGCCGCGCGCGCCCAGCATCGTGACGACGGCGGTGAGTTGCTCGTCGCTCACGATCGGGATGTTGACCAGGCCCTCGGCCTCGTCCATGGTGGCGCCGGCGATGCCGTCGAGCCCGGCCTGCGCCACCGCGCCGACCATGCGCGGGAGTTCGGCCCGGTCGGCCGGACGGATCTGCAGCGTCCGGCCGCCGACCTTGGCCTTGAGCTCGTCGACCCGGCCGCCGGCGATGACCTTGCCGCGGTCGATCACCGTGAGCTCGCTGGCCAGTTGCTCGGCCTCCTCCATGTACTGCGTGGTGAGCAGCACCGTGGCGCCGTCCCGTACCAGGGACTGGACCTCGGACCAGACCTCGTTGCGGGTGCGCGGGTCGAGGCCCGTGGTCGGCTCGTCGAGGTAGAGCACGGCGGGCCGGCCGATCATCGAGGCGGCCAGGTCCAGCCGGCGGCGCATGCCGCCCGAGTACTGCCCCGAGGGCCGCTTGGCCGCCTCGGTGAGGGAGAAGCGCTCCAGCAACTCGTCCGCGCGGCGCCGGGCCTCCTTGCGGGAGAGGTCCAGCAGCCGGCCGATCATGTAGAGGTTGTCGAAGCCGGAGAGCTTCTCGTCCACCGAGGCGTACTGGCCGGTCAGGCCGATCACCCGGCGCAGCTGCCGGGGCTGCGTCAGGACGTCGTAGCCGGCGACGCGGGCCGAGCCGGAGTCGGGCTGTATCAGCGTGGACAGGACGCGTACCAGCGTCGTCTTGCCCGCGCCGTTGGGGCCGAGGACGCCGAGGACCGTGCCCTCGCGAACGTCCAGGTCGACCCCGTCCAGGGCCCTGGTCTCGCCGTAGTGCTTGACCAGCCCTCGGACCTCCACGGCGTTTCCGCGGTCTTCGGGGGTGTCGTTTCGTGTCATGGGAAGAGGCTGACAGACCCCACTGACAACGGGCCGACATCCGCCTGACAGGACGCCGACACGGGCCGGCCCGGCCCCTGTCGGCGTCCCGTCGTCCCACGACGGCCAGACGATCAGTGGAAGGCGTGCTCCGCCGCCGGGTACGCCCCGCCGACCACGTCCTCCGCGAACTCCCGGGCCGCGCCGCCGAGGACCTCGCGCAGGTCCGCGTACTGCTTGACGAAGCGCGGGACGCGGCCGGACGTCATGCCCGCCATGTCCGTCCAGACCAGCACCTGGGCGTCGCACTCCGAACCCGCGCCGATGCCGACGGTCGGGATGTGCAGGATGCGGGTGACCTCGGCCGCCAGCTCGGCCGGCACCAGCTCCAGCACCACGGCGAAGGCGCCCGCGTCCTGCACGGCCTTGGCGTCGCGCAGCAGCTGCTGCGCCGCCTCCTCGCCCCGGCCCTGGACCGGGTAGCCGCCGTAGGCGTTGACGGACTGCGGGGTGAGCCCGATGTGGGCCATGACCGGGATGCCGGCCTGGACCAGCAGCTCGATCTGGTGCGCCGAGCGCTCGCCGCCCTCCAGCTTGACCGCGCCGACGCCCGCCTCCTTCACCAGCCGGGTCGCGCTGCGCAGCGCCTGTACCGGGCCCTCCTGGTAGGCGCCGAACGGCAGGTCGCCGACGATCAGGGCGCGCTTGGTGCCGCGTACGACGGCGGCGGAGAGCAGGGTGATCTCGTCCATGGTGACCGGCACCGTGGACTCGTAGCCGAGGTGGCAGTTGCCCATCGAGTCGCCCACGAGCAGCACGGGGATGCCCGCCTCGTCGAAGACGGAGGCGGTCATCGCGTCGTAGGCGGTCAGCATGGGCCACTTCTCGCCGCGCCCCTTCGCGGCGGCGATGTCACGGACGGTGATGCGCCGGGATCCCGTCCCGCCGTACAGCGCCTTGCCGGGCGCGGTGCCCGGCTTGCTGCTGTCGGCCGTCGACGGAGATGTCACCTTGGGAGATGTCACCTTGGGTGATGTCACGGCATGCGTCATGGCGGTGGCTCCTGTATGTCGTCTCGAAGCGCCCTTGCGGCGTCTCCGGATCCCCTCCATGCTGACACGCGGTGCCGGAGCGAGGAAGGTGCCGGGGGTACGCCGGGGGTAACAGCGGGCCCAGGCCCAGGCCCGCGCTTGCCCCGGAGGCAAAACCTCCGCAATACGAGACGGTGGCGTATCGGAAAGCGGTCTACGGTGGAGGTATGACAACCCCTGCCGGAGAGACGCCGGTGCGCCAGGTACCCGAGGCCGTGCACAAACGTCGGTGGGCGATCCTCACCGTCCTGCTGTTCAGCCTGCTCGTCGTCGTCCTCGACAACTCGATCCTGAACGTGGCGATGAAGACCATCGCCTCGCCCGCCCCCACCGGCCTCGGGGCGACCCAGAGCCAGTTGGAGTGGGCGATCAACTCCTACACCCTGGTCTTCGCCGGCATCCTCTTCACGGCCGGTCTGCTGGGCGACCGGCTGGGGCGCAAGAAGGTGCTCCTCTTCGGCATGGTCGTGTTCGGGATCGGCTCGGTGCTGTCGGCCACCTCGGGCTCGCCCGGCGAACTCATCTCGTTCCGCGCGGTGATGGGCTTCGGCGGTGCCTTCGTGATGCCCGCCACGCTCGCCATCATCATGAACGTCTTCGAGCGCGACGAGCAGCCGAAGGCCGTCGGCATATGGGCCGGCGCGGTCGGACTCGCCATCGCGATAGGCCCGATCACCGGCGGCCTGCTCATGGACCACTTCTGGTGGGGCTCGGTCTTCCTGGTGAACGTGCCGATCGTGATCGTCGCCATCATCGCGATGGTGATCCTCGTCCCCGACTCCAAGGACCCCGCGCCCGGCCGCCTCGACCCGGTCGGCGTGGTGCTGTCCGTCGTCGGCCTGGTCCTGCTGGTGTACGGCATCATCAAGGGCGGCCAGCTCGCCGACTTCACCGACCCCGAGGTCTTCGGCACGGTCGGCGGCGGACTCCTCGTCCTCGTCCTCTTCGTCCTGCACGAGCGGCGCAGCGCCCATCCCGCCCTGGACATGCGGTACTTCCGCAAGCCGCAGTTCTCGGCGGCCGTGGCCTCCATCGGGCTGGTCTTCTTCGGACTGCTGGGCGTCACCTTCTTCACCGTCTTCTACACCCAGAGCGTCCGCGGCTACACGCCGCTGCAGAGCGGTCTGCTGATGCTGCCGCTGGCCGCCGCGCAGATGTTCTTCGCGCCGCGCGCCCGGCTGGTCGTGGCGCGGTTCGGCGCCCGGGTCGTCTGCTCAGGCGGGATGCTGCTGGTCGCCGGCACGATGTCCGGCTTCGTGCTGCTCGACGCCGACACCCCGATCTGGGTGCTGGAGGTGCTGTTCTTCCTCCAGGGCACGGCGATGGCGCACGTCATGCCGCCCGCCACCGTCTCGATCATGCAGTCGCTGCCGCGCGAGAAGGCCGGTTCCGGTTCGGCCGTGAACAACACCTTCCGGCAGGTCGGCGGCGCCCTCGGCGTGGCCGTGCTGGGGTCCGTGCTCTCCACCACCTACCGCGACGGCATCGCCGGGCGGCTGGACGGCGTCCCCGGCCTCTCCTGGGACGCCCGGCACGCGGCCGGCGAGTCCATAGAGGCCACCCTGGGCCTGGCCGGGCGGCTCGGACCGGCCGGGCGGGACCTCGTCGCCCCGGCCCAGGACGCCTTCCTGCACGCCATGCACGTCACCGCGCTGGGCGCGGCCGGGGTCGCGGCGCTGGGCGCGCTGGTCGCCGGCGTCTTCCTGCCCGGGAAGAAGGCGGCCCAGGCCGCGCCGGGCCCCGGCGGCCGGCCCGCCGAACGTCCACAGGCGGAGGCGCGACGGTGAGTGACCCGGCGGCGGTGAGCGGCCCGGCGGCGAACGGTCCGGCGGTGAGCGGCCCGGCGGACGGCGCGCGCGCCCCGGGGGCGTCCCTTCCGGTCCAGCAGCGCGGGCGGCCGCGCAGCGCCGCCGTCGACACCGCCGTGATCGAGAGCGTCCTGCGGCTGCTGGAGGGCGGCGTCACCGTCAGCGAGCTGTCCATGGAGCGGATCGCCCGCGAGGCGGGCGTCGGCAAGGCGACCGTCTACCGGCGCTGGGCCGGCAAGGAGGCGCTGATGCTCGACGTCCTGCGCTCCCTGGAGGAGGCCGCCCCCGAGCTCAAGGGCGTCTCCGTCCGCGACGACCTGGTCGCGCTGCTGGACTTCCTGCGCCGGCGCGGCCTGGCCAAGCGCTCCTCCGCGGTGATGCGCACCGTCGTCGCCCAGGTGCAGGCGCAGCCGCGGGTGTGGCGCGAGTACCACGACACGGTCGTCGCCGCCCGGCGGGAGTCGTTCCGCGAGGTGCTGCGGCGCGGGGCGGAGACGGGGGAGATCCGGGCGGACGCGGACGTCGACCTGCTCATCGACCTGCTCGTCAGCCCGATGCTGGTGCGGGCGGTGCTGCACGAGTGGAAGGAGCTGCCGGCGGGGCTGGCGGAGGGGATCGTGGACATGGTGCTGGACGGCGTACGGCCGTAGCCCGCGTTCTGTGAGGCCCGCGTGACGGGCCTGCGTGACGGGCCCGCGTGACGGGCTCGTGCGACGGGCCCGAATGTGCCCGTTGTGTCACAGGACGCCCCTGTCGGCCCGCCCGCAGGAACCCGTCCGGGCCGGCGGGCCGTCCTCCTCCCCGAAGCCCCCCTTCCGGCGGGGGCCGGGACAGCCCTCCCGCGCGGTGATCACGACGGACCGTCGATCACCTATCGTCGGGTGACGGGACACAGCGAGACCGAGTGAGGACATGCGGATGCCGCAGGCGCACATGCAGGAGACGGGCCGCGAGGGAGTCGGCCCGGAGCGGGCCGGCTCCGGGGTCCGGCACCGCGTGGGCGACTGGCTGGGCGGCTGGCGCGGCCCGGGGATCTGGCGGCGCGGGCTGGTGATCGCGGGGCTGGCGCTGGTGCTGGGGCTGCTGATGCTGCTGCACTCCAGCATCCCCAACCGCGTCGGCAACCTCGGCAGCCTCACCGAAACCTTCCTTCCCTGGTTCGGGCTGCTCGTCCCGGTGCTGCTGGCCCTGGCGCTGCTGCGGCGCTCCGCGAGCGCGCTGATCGCCGTCCTGCTGCCGGCCGTCGCCTGGGTGAACCTCTTCGGCGGACTCCTCACCGGCAAGTCCGGCACCGGCGGCAACTTCACCGTCGTCAGCCACAACGTCAACGCCGAGAACCCCGACCCCGCCGGCACCGCGCGGTCCCTCGTCGCGTCCGGCGCGGACGTGGTGGCCCTGGAGGAGCTCAGCGACGCCTCCCGCTACGAGCGGGCCCTCGCGGGCTCGTACCGCTACCACTCCGTGCAGGGCACGGTCGGCATCTGGAGCAAGTACCCACTGAGCGACGCCCGTCCCGTCGACATCCGCATGGGCTGGACGCGTGCGCTGCGCGCCACCGTCGAGACGCCGCAGGGGCCGGTCGCGGTGTACGTGGCCCATCTGCCGTCCGTGCGCGTCAAGTTCAACGCGGGCTTCACGGCCGGGCAGCGCGACAACAGCGCGGCGGCGCTGGGTCATGCCATCGCCGCGGAGCCCCTGAAGAAGACCATTCTGCTCGGGGACCTGAACGGCACGATGAACGACCGCTCGCTCGCGCCCGTCACCTCGCAGCTGCGCTCGGCGCAGGGGGCGGCGGGAGACGGCTTCGGCTTCAGCTGGCCGGCCAGCTTTCCGATGGCCCGGATCGACCAGATCATGGTGCGGGGGATGGACCCGCGGTCGGCTTGGACGCTTCCTGAGACGGGCAGCGACCACTTGCCGGTGGCGGCGCGGGTGAAGCTCTGAGGGTGCCCTTCGGGGGGTGGGGTCCCCCAGCCCCGCCCCTTCGCCGTTTCCTGGGGCTGCGCCCCAGACCCCCTTTGTCGCGGCTTCGCCGCTCGTCCTCAAACGCCGGACGGGCTGAGGGTGCCGGGCGCGGCGTTGAGGGTGCCTCCCTTGAGGGCGGACACCAGATCCGTGAAGGCGGCCGTAGACAGCCGCAGCACCGGGCCGGTGGGGCGCTTGCTGTCGCGGACGGGGATGGTGCCGGACGGGGCGTGGGCGGGGGCCCACTCGACGCAACTTCCGCCGCCGTTGCCGCTGTAGCTGGATTTGACCCATTGCGGGTGCATGCCGGGGGCGGTGCTCAATGCAGTGCGCCGTCCTTGAGGGCGGACACCAGGTCCGCGAAGGCGGTCGTGGACAGATGCAGTATCGGGCCGGCGGGGCGCTTACTGTCCCGGACGGGGATGGTGCCGGATGGGGCGTGGGCGGGGGCCCATTCGACGCATGTGCCGCCGCCGTTGCCGCTGTAGCTGGACTTGACCCATTGCGGGTGCATGGCGGGGGCGCCGCTCATCGGAGTGTGCCGTCCTTGAGGGCGGACACC
>NZ_JAIQLH010000312.1 GCF_020037025.1 Streptomyces huiliensis
CTGGACTTGACCCATTGCGGGTGCATGGCGGGGGCGCCGCTCATCGGAGTGTGCCGTCCTTGAGGGCGGACACCAGGTCCGCGAATGCGGCCGGAGGCAGACGCAGCACCGAGCCGGTCGGGCGCTTACTGTCCCGGACGGGAACGACGCCGGACAGGGCGTGTCCGGGGGCCCATTCGACGCAGTTTCCGCCGGTCCCGCCGCTGTAGCTGGACTTCTTCCATATCGCGTGGGAGAGGTTCTGGGTCGTGCTCACTGGTGATCTCCTTGAGAATCGCACGCATGCGTGCCTCTGATTGTCTGGGTGACAAGGCGGCGCCCCGCAGTCG
>NZ_JAIQLH010000313.1 GCF_020037025.1 Streptomyces huiliensis
TTCCGCCGGTCCCGCCGCTGTAGCTGGACTTCTTCCATATCGCGTGGGAGAGGTTCTGGGTCGTGCTCACTGGTGATCTCCTTGAGAATCGCACGCATGCGTGCCTCTGATTGTCTGGGTGACAAGGCGGCGCCCCGCAGTCGGTTGAACACCGCTTGAGCCTCTGCGACGGCCGACGGCGACTCGTCCACGCGCGCGTGATGCCTGATCTCCTCGTACAGAACCGGTGGTCCGCCGTCCTCTGGGGTCAGCAGAACGAACGGCAAGTGCGCGGCCGGCGTCTCGCCGTCGTTGGGCAGCACCTGAATCGTGACGGTCGGCCGAGCTGCCTCCTCCGGCAGGTGTTCGAGTCGTCCTGCCATCGTGGCGACGTCACCGATGATCGTACGCAGTGCGGCCTCGTGGATGATGACCCAGAGGCTCGGAGGGTTCTCGCGCTCTATCACGCTGTGACGTGCCAGCCGGGCTTCCACCGAGGCTTTGATCTTTGACGGCTCGGCATCGGGATTGGCGGCGCGGATGACAGCCTCCGCGTACTCGTGCGTCTGCAACATCCCCATGATGAGCACGTTCGAGTAGTCCTCGATGACGCGGGCATGCCGCTCCAACTTGACGAACGGCACGAACCACTCGGGGTGCCCGGACATCGCGATTCGGCGGTGAAGCCGGAGGAAGTACCCGGAGGTGTTGAAGAACCGGTCGCATCCGATCGCGAAGCGCTCACTGCCCAGGGTGTGGCCGTTCTCCACTTTGCTGACGTAGGGGACCTTGTAACCCGTCGCGTCGGCAAGTTCCTGCTGCCCTACTCCCGCGTGTGCGCGGGCTTCCGCCACCTCCTTGCCGAAGAACTCCGGTCCGTCCAGCTCGTCCACGACGCCCCGCACGTAACTCCCCTGACTTTCCAAGTGCGTTCGGAAACATCAAAGCTCCCAAGAGGGAGTTGCCCGCTCATGGCGAGTGGAACACACGGAGGTTCGAACGTATGACGCACATGTCTTTCGGGGTGGGGGCGCGACCCGCGCTCGTGCCCAATCCGCGTGTGCCGTGCGCTACGTGCACGCGGATCAGTGACGCGCGGTACGCCGCCGAGCGG
>NZ_JAIQLH010000314.1 GCF_020037025.1 Streptomyces huiliensis
CTCGCGCCGGGCCGCGCGCTCCGCGCGGGACGCGCGGGTGCCGCGGTGCCTGCGCCGCCGCGGGGGCTCCGCCCGGCCGTCCGCTCCGAGGACGATGCCGTGCACGGGGAGCAGGGGCAGGCTCTCCGGCGCGTAGGACACGGGGTTGCGGGGGGCCGGGGCGGGGGCGCCGGGCTGCCGCGTGCGCTGGTACTCCCGCTCCGGGCGGGACGATTCCGGCTGCTGTTGCGGCGGCTGTTGCGGCATGGCCGCCTCCTGCCGGTCCGGCTCGTCCCGCAGGCTCCCGTCCGCCTCGCGTCCCGCCTCCCGGCCCGGCTCGCGTCCCGCTCCGGCGTCCGCCGTACGGTCCGCTCCCCCGTCCACTCCGGTGGCGGAGTCGCCGTCCCGCGCGCCGCCCGCGTCCGGCGACCGTTCCCGTCCCGCCGCCTCCGACCGCTTCCGGTCCTTCGCCGACCGCTGGTCCGGCGTCGCCGTGGAGGCCGGTCCGGCGTCCGTCTCCGCCCCGCCGACGGCGAAGCCGAGCCAGCGGGCGAGCCCCCGTCCCCAGGCGCCCGGACCGCGGGCCCGTCGGCGCCGCGGGGCCGGCGTGCCACCGGCCACCGCGTCCGGAGTGCTCGTCTCGTCGGCCACGTCCGACGCGCTCGTCCCGTCCGTCGCCGTCGCCATGCCTTTCCTGCCCTTTCGACCCGTCTTGTCCTTCGCGCCCTTCGCGTCCCTCGCGCCCTCGGCGCCTTTCACATCTGCCGGACCGGCCGCGCCGGTGCCCGCCACCGCGAAGGCCGCCGCTCCCGCCGCTCCCGCCGCGTCCGCCGCGGACGCCGTCCTGGCGGCCCGCAGTCCGAGAGCCGGCCGCAGCCGACGCCACCAGCCGCGCCGCCGGGCTCCGTCGGGTGCCGCCGCCCGTTCCGCCCTGCGGATCCGGCGGACGATCAGCGCGCCGGGCACGCCGATGACCAGCGTCCAGGCCAGGCAGGCCAGGCCGGCGAGGCGCCACGAGGGGCCGAAGCGGGACAGTGCGGCGACGCCGAGCGGTCCCCCGGCGGCGTAGGCGAGCAGGGCGGTGGCGGTGGCGCAGAGCAGCGCGGCGAGGAAGGCGACGGCAGCCGTCTCGCGCCGTCCCACCGCCGCCGGACGGCGCGGCACGGCCGCGGCCGCCACCGCGACGCCGACGGCCGTCACCAGCG
>NZ_JAIQLH010000315.1 GCF_020037025.1 Streptomyces huiliensis
GCGCGGCGGCGCCCGCCAGGCCCGCCGGCCCGGCCTCGCCGGGCGCGGGCAGCGCCGCGAGCAGCGGGAAGGGCGGGAGCGGGGGCCGGTCGGGCGAGCCGACGACGGGCAGCGCCAGCGGGGCGACGAGCCCGTCCACGCCGGCCGCGAACCCGGGCCCCAGCCCGTATGCGGCCGTCCAGACCACCGCGTTGGGCAGCAGCGCCACGCTCAGCAGCGCCACCCCCAGCTGCCCCGGCCAGCCCACCGTCAGGTGATCCATGGCGTCCCGTACGGCACCGGCGTGCACGGCCAGTGATGCCGCCAGCAGCAGCGCCGCGCCGCCGAACAGCATCGCCGTGCCCGCGGCGGCGGCCCGGGCGACCGCCACGACGTGCGGCGCGGTGAACCACCGGCGCACACACCCCGGAACGAGCCGGCAGACGCGGCGGACCCGGGCCGAGGGCGTCCAGGGCGGGCAGCCCACCGCCATCCACACCCCGGCCGCGGCCGGCACCGCGGCGACGAGCGGTACGTGGATCAGCGCGCTCAAGGGGTCGACGCGGATCGGGCCCGACGAGGCGTAGAGCACGGCGGCCGCGCTGACCAGCAGGTAGCCGCCGAGCAGCGCGGTGAACGCGGTGCGCGGCGGCAGCGGCGGGACCGGGAGGCGCGCCGGGAGCAGGGGCGCCTCCCAGGGCGCCTCCCACGGCACCGGGCGCCCGTCGGACGCGCCGTGCCGGGCGCCGGTGGCGTCGTTCCGGTTCCCGGCGGCGTCGGTGCGCTCGCCCGCCGGGTGACGACGCGGATCGGCGGACTCCGACTCGCAGGCGGTCCCGGCGTACTCGACGTATTCGGCATATCCGGCGTACTCGGCGTACTCGGCGTCCTCCGAGTCGTCCGCGTGCTCCGCGTCGTCCGGCGGCATCGGCGCCTGGCGCGCCGCCCGGTGGATGAGCAGGCAGGGCACGACGGAGAACAGCAGGGGAGTCAGGCCGACGGGCGCGGAGCCGCCCGAGAGGGTCTCGGTGCGGACGAGGTCGGCGCCGTGGGCCAGCAGCCAGAGGCCGGTGGCGATGTGCAGCGCTCCGGCGGGTCCGCTGTCCGGGTAGGGCGACACGATCCACAGCACCAGGACGAGGGTGGCGAACACCCCGAGTCCCAGCCCGGCGGCGACCGCCCCACCCAGGAACGCCCTGCCCGCCCCCGGCTTGTGACGCACCGCGGAACGGGGATGCGACGGCAGCGGTGGGCCGCTGTGGGCATATGGGGTCACAAAGGCCATGCTGCCAACAACGTGCCTTTCGGGCGGGTAGCGGCAAATGACCGTCGTGTCGTGTTCAGGGCGGTACGGGCCTTTGGGGTGACGTGCCCGGCACGCGCGTGGGCCCGTACCCCCGGGGGGATACGGGCCCAGAAACCTTCGCGAAGCCGCCCGGACGGCGGCGTCGTCAGGTCAGGTGACCGATCGGACGACCGGTCAGGCGACCGATCAGGCGGTCAGCGCGGCGCGCGCCAGGCGGGCGGTCTCGGACGGGGTCTTGCCGACCTTCACGCCCGCGGCCTCCAGGGCCTCCTTCTTGGCCTGCGCGGTGCCGGACGAACCGGACACGATCGCACCGGCGTGGCCCATCGTCTTGCCCTCGGGCGCGGTGAAACCGGCCACGTAGCCGACGACCGGCTTGGTGACGTGCTTCGCGATGAACTCGGCCGCCTTCTCCTCGGCGTCGCCGCCGATCTCGCCGATCATGACGATCAGGTCGGTGTCGGGGTCGGCCTCGAACGCCTTGAGGGCGTCGATGTGCGTGGTGCCGATGATCGGGTCGCCACCGATGCCGACGCAGGACGAGAAGCCCAGGTCACGCAGCTCGTACATCATCTGGTAGGTCAGCGTGCCGGACTTGGACACGAGACCGATGCGGCCGGACTTGGTGATGTCGGCCGGGATGATGCCCGCGTTGGACTGGCCGGGGCTGATGAGGCCGGGGCAGTTGGGGCCGATGATGCGGGTCTTGTTGCCCTTGGCCTGGGCGAGCGCCCAGAACTGCGCGGTGTCGTGCACCGCGACGCCCTCGGTGATCACGACGGCGAGCTCGATCTCGGCCTCGATGGCCTCGACGACCGCGTCCTTGGTGAACTTCTCCGGGACGAAGATGACCGTGACGTCGGCGCCGGTCTTCTCCATGGCGTCCTTGACGGAGCCGAAGACGGGGACCTCGGTGCCGTCGAAGTCGACGGTGGTGCCGGCCTTGCGCGGGTTCACGCCACCGACGATGTTGGTGCCGGAGGCCAGCATGCGCCGGGTGTGCTTCTGGCCCTCGGAGCCGGTCATGCCCTGGACGATGACCTTGCTGTCCTTGGTGAGGAAGATAGCCATGGTGTTCTTGTGACCTCGTTCCTTACTTCGCAGCCAGCTCGGCGGCGCGCTCGGCGGCGCCGTCCATGGTGTCCACCTGCTGCACCAGCGGGTGGTCGGCGTCGTTCAGGATCTTGCGACCCAGCTCCGCGTTGTTGCCGTCGAGGCGCACGACCAGCGGCTTGGTGACCTCTTCGCCCTTGGACTTCAGCAGCTCCAGGGCCTGGACGATGCCGTTGGCGACCGCGTCACAGGCGGTGATGCCACCGAAGACGTTGACGAAGACGGACTTGACGTCCGGGTCGCCGAGGATGATCTCGAGACCGTTGGCCATCACCTCGGCGGAGGCGCCGCCACCGATGTCGAGGAAGTTGGCGGGCTTGACGCCACCGTGGTTCTCACCGGCGTACGCGACGACGTCCAGGGTGCTCATGACGAGACCCGCGCCGTTGCCGATGATGCCGACCTGGCCGTCGAGCTTGACGTAGTTGAGGCCCTTGGCCTTGGCCGCGGCCTCCAGCGGGTTCGCGGCGGCCTTGTCCTCGAGCGCCTCGTGCTCCGGCTGGCGGAACTCGGCGTTGGCGTCCAGGGACACCTTGCCGTCGAGGGCGATGACGCGGCCGTCGGCGACCTTGGCGAGCGGGTTGACCTCGACCAGGAGGGCGTCCTCCGCGACGAAGGTCTTCCACAGGGTCACCATGACCTCGGCGACCTGCTCGGCGACCTCGGCCGGGAACTTCGCCTGGGCGACGATCTCGCGGGCCTTCTCGATGGTGACGCCCTCGTTGGCGTCGACCGGCACCTTGGCGAGCTTCTCGGGCGTCTCCGCCGCGACCTGCTCGATGTCCATGCCACCGGCGACGGAGGCCATGGCGAGGAAGGTGCGGTTGGTGCGGTCGAGGAGGTACGAGACGTAGTACTCCTCGGCGATCTCCGGAGCGGTCTCGGCGATCATCACCTTGTGGACCGTGTGGCCCTTGATGTCCATGCCGAGGATGTCCGTCGCGCGGGCGACGGCCTCGTCCGGGGTGGCGGCCAGCTTGACGCCGCCGGCCTTGCCGCGGCCACCGACCTTCACCTGCGCCTTGACGACCGACTTGCCGCCAAGGCGCTCAGTCGCCGCGCGCGCCGCGTCAGGCGTGTCGATGACTTCACCGGCCAGCACCGGTACACCGTGCTTGGCGAAGAGGTCCCTCGCCTGGTACTCGAACAGGTCCACGCGCGTCCGTCCCTTTTCCATGGATATCGCGGTTCGTTGTCTGCGCGGGCGTGCCGCGGTGGCAGCGTGAGGACGCGATCTATGACGAGGGCGGCACACGTGCGCCGAATACGCGGCATGTCCGTCTCGCAGGTTATCCCCGAGGGCGGGAGGTCCCTAAATCGCAGATCACACTCCGGCCGTGATTACGCTCACAGATCGCGTACGGGCCCCGCACGCATCGCGACAGAGCGTACGCCGCCGGATCCCGGCCCGCGGGTACGCGCCCGCCCCGTGCCGGGCCGCCCCCGGAACGCCCCCCGTCACCCGGCCCGCGCGCCGCTTCCTCCTCCTGCCCACCTCCTTCCTCTCCTGCCTCCGCCCTTCTCCCGGGCGGGACTTCCCGCCTCCGTCAGGTCTCCGTGGCGGGGTCGGGCACGGGCAGGGGACGCTGCTCCAGGGCCGCCGCCATCACCTCCGGGAAGTGGTCCGGTGTACAGGCGAAGGCCGGCGTGCCGAGCGCGGCGAGGGCCGCGGCGTTCTCCCGGTCGTAGGCCGGCGCTCCTTCGTCGGAGAGGGCCAGCAGGGTGACGAACCGCACTCCCGACGCCCGCATGGCCGCCACCCGGTCGAGCATCCCCTGCCGTACGCCGCCCTCATAGAGATCGCTGATCAGGACGACGACGGTGTCCGCCGGGCGGGTGATCCTCGACTGGCAGTAGGAGAGCGCCCGGTTGATGTCGGTGCCCCCGCCGAGCTGGACGCCGAACAGCACGTCCACCGGATCGGCCAGCCGGTCGGTGAGGTCCACGACGGAGGTGTCGAAGGCGACCAGCCGGGTGTCGAGGGTGCGCATCGAGGCCAGGACGGCGCCGAAGACGGAGGCGTGGACGACGGACGCCGCCATCGATCCGGACTGGTCGATGCAGAGGATCACCTCCTTCCGCACCGAACGCGCCGCCCGGGCGTAGCCGACGAGCCGTTCCGGCACGACCGTGCGGTACTCGGGCAGGTAGTTCTTGAGGTTGGCCCGCACGGTGCGGTTCCAGTCGATGTCCCGGTGGCGGGGGCGGGCCGCCCTGGCCGACCGGTCGAGGGCGCCGGTGAGCGTGGCGCGGGTGCGGGACGCCAGGCGCCGCTCCAGCTCCTCGACGACCTTGCGGACGACCTCGCGTGCGGTGGCCTTCGTCTCCTCGGGCATCGCCGTGCCGAGCGACAGCAGGGTGCCGACCAGGTGGACGTCCGGTTCGACCGCCTCCAGGAGCTCGGGTTCGAGGAGGAGGGCGGTGAGTCCGAGCCGGTCCAGGGCGTCCCGCTGCATCACCTGAACGACGGACGCCGGGAAGTACGACCGGATGTCCCCCAGCCAGCGGGCGACCCGGGGTGCGGACGCTCCGAGGCCACCGCTCCGCCGCCCACCGCCGGGGCCGGTGCCGGGGCCCGTGCCGGACGAGCGGGCGCCGGCGCCGTACAGCGCTTCCAGCGTCCGGTCGACGGCGGCGTCCCGGCCCGAGAGCGCCCGCCCGGTGCCGTCCTCACCCGCCTCCCCGCCGAGCACGAGCCGCCAGCGGCGCAACCGTTCGTCGGCTTCCGGGTCGGGCGGGGCCGGCCGGAGTGGGGTCGTCGTCGAGGTCATCGCGCCCCTCCCCCGGCGAGCGCCGCCCGCCCGCTGCTTCCCGCCGCATTCGTCACCACGTCCCCCTCCATCTCCTCCGCCTCGGGCGGAAGTTGGCCTTGCCGTCTCGATTCCCGCTTCTCTCCCTCCTCGTCCAGGCCCAAGAGCAGGCGCATCGTGGGCAGCACGGCCGCGGCGCGCTCCGGATCCCAGGCCGGTGCGGTGCTTCCGCGTGCGGCGCCGCCGGCCGGGCCGTTCCTTATTCGTTCGCCGAGCGCGCGGCGCAGGGCCGGTTCACAGCCCGAGAAGGTGCGCCGGAGCAGGGGCAGGACGTCGGTGAACGCGTCGGCGGGGGCCCCGGTGAGCCAGGTGTCGATCAGGCCGAGCAGCCGCTCGTCGTGGAGGAGCAGGAGGCCGCCGCCGGGCTCGGTGCCGCCGGTGAACCCCTCGATCCAGGCCGCCGCGTCGGCGGGCGCCACGGCGGGTGAGAGGGCGCGTCCCAGG
>NZ_JAIQLH010000316.1 GCF_020037025.1 Streptomyces huiliensis
GTCGGCGGGCGCCACGGCGGGTGAGAGGGCGCGTCCCAGGAGGCGGGCGACCCGGTCGGCGGTCAGCGCGCCCTCGTCGAGCAGGAGCCGGGCCGCCCGGCCGCGGAGTTCACCGGGGAGGTGTTCGCGGTCGGTGAGGACGGTGAGCACCGCCGTCCAGCGGTCGCCGGCGTCCGGGCGTTCCAGCAGGGCCACCGCCCGGTGCACGGCGTCCATGTGCGCCCGCATCTCCCGCGCGGCGTCGCGATCGAGGCCGGCGCAGGCGGCCGGGAGGCCGACGAAGATCCGGTCGGCGAGGCCGGCCGCGACGTCGTCGAGGGCCCCGGTGTCCGTGCGGCGCACATCCCCGTAGCGCACCGAGCGGACGAGCGCGGGCAGGGCCTCGGCGAGGTGGCCGACGTCCGTGTCTAGGGCGGCGCGGTCGGCGAGGGCGCCCAGGACCACGGGGAGGGCGGCCGGCAGGGCGGCGAGCAGGCACCGTTCCGCCAGGGTGGTGAGGCCGGCGAGGGTGTCCGCCTCGCGTGCGGCGGCTTCCGCCCGGGCGGTCGCGGCGGCTTCGACGGTGGTGCCCCAGGCGGCCGCTTCGGCGAGCCGGACGGCCAGTTCCGGCCGCCAGGACAGGCGCCATGCCTCGCGGAAGGTGCCGAGGCCGGTGCGCGAGGCCAGCGGTTCGCCCCAGTCGGTGTCGAGGAGCCGGAGGCGGTGCAGCAGCCGGCTGCGCTCGACGTCGGTGTCCTTGCGAAGGTCCAACTCCCGTTCCTTCGGCTCCGCTTCCGGTTTGAGGCGGAGGGTGCGCTGGAGGCGCGTGAGGTCGCGCCGGAGCGGGGTGGCGGGGGCGGTGTCGGGGACCTCGCCGAGGTCGTCCCCGATGACGAGCCGGTCGCGGACGAGGGCGAGCGGCACGTCCGACCCCTCGCACATCACGGCCCGTACGGCGTCGGTGGTCTCGGTGAGGCCGGGAAGCGGCCGGCCGCGCAGGGCGGCGAGCGTGCCGGCGAGCCGGGCGGACTCGATGACGTGCGCGGACGAGACGGGCCTGCCCTCCTCGCGCAGCAGCCGGGCGACGGTGGTCAGCCAGCGTTCGACCGGCCGGTCCGGGGCGGCGAAGAGGTGGGCGTACCAGCCGGGCGAGGTGATCCCGGCGCCGTAACCGCTGCCGCGGGCCAGGCGGCGGTGGGTCCAGGGCACCCAGGAGATCTCCGTCTTCACCTTCGGGAGCCCCTTGAGCAGCTGCCGGTCGGCGGTGACGGGACGTCGGGCCGCCAGCGCGGGGACATGCCAGGCGCCGCAGACGACGGCGATCCCGTCCCCGAACTCCTTGACCGCCGCGCGGAGCCGGAGCCGCATGTGTGCCTCCCGGACGGCGTCGCCACCCGGGCCGGGCGGCGTCTCCTCCTCCCCGTCCGTGCGGAGTTCGGCCATGGCCTCGGCGACGGCCCGGAAGGGGTCGAGGGGGTCGTCGCCCGGTCCGCCGTCGTCCGGCCGGTCGCCGCCGCGGTGTTCCACGGCGTCCTCCCACCAGCGTTCGGGGTCGTCGTGGCCCGCGGCCCCCGCCAGCAGGGCCAGCGGGTCGGGCGGCGGCGTCCCCGTACCGTCCGGCCCGCCGGGGTCCGCCGCTCCCCGCAGGGCGAGGGTGTGCGCCGCGGGCAGGTCGATGAACCGCACCTCGGCGTCGTGGGCGAGGGCCCAGCGGATGGCGACCCACTCCGGCGAGAAGGCCGCGAACGGCCAGAACGCGGCCCGGCCGGGGTCGTCCGCGGCGTGGGCGAGCAGCGCGACCGGGGGCCGCATGCCCTCGTCCGCCGCGCAGCGGACGATCCCGTCGGCCTCGGGCGGGCCCTCGACGAGCACGGCCCGGGGCCGGAGCCGGTCCAGGGCGGCGCGCACGGCCCGCGCCGAGCCGGGGCCGTGGTGGCGCACGCCCAGCAGGGCGGGCGCGTTCACGCCGACACCTCGCGGCAGGCGCGGTAGAAGTCCTGCCAGCCGGCCCGCTCCCGGACGACCGTCTCCAGGTACTCGTGCCAGACCGTGCGGTCCGACGCCGGGTCGCGGACGACCGCCCCGAGGATGCCGGCCGCGACGTCTCCGGCGCGCAGCACGCCGTCGCCGAAGTGCGCGGCCAGCGCCAGCCCGCCGGTGACGACGGAGATCGCCTCGGCCGTGGAGAGCGTCCCGGAGGGGGATTTGAGTCTGGTCCGGCCGTCCGCCGTCACCCCGTCCCGCAGCTCGCGGAAGACGGTGACGACCCGGCGGATCTCGTCCGTGCCGCTCGGGGCGGCGGGCAGGTCGAGGGAGCGGCCGATCTGGTCGACGCGCCGCACGACGATGTCCACCTCGTCCTCGTGCGTGGCGGGGAGCGGCAGGACGACGGTGTTGAAGCGGCGGCGCAGGGCGCTGGACAGCTCGTTGACGCCCCGGTCGCGGTCGTTGGCCGTGGCGATGAGGTTGAAGCCGCGCACGGCCTGGACCTCCTCGCCCAGCTCGGGGACGGGCAGGGTCTTCTCGGACAGCACCGTGATCAGCGAGTCCTGCACGTCGGCGGGGAGGCGGGTCAGCTCCTCGACGCGGGCGGTCATGCCCTGGGCCATCGCGCGCATGACGGGGCTGGGCACGAGGGCGTCCCGGCTGGGCCCGTGCGCCAGTAGACGGGCGTAGTCCCAGCCGTAGCGGACGGCTTCCTCGGCCGTGCCGGCCGTGCCCTGGACGAGGAGGGTTGAGTCCCCGCTGACGGCCGCGGCCAGGTGCTCGGACACCCAGGTCTTGGCCGTGCCGGGGACGCCGAGGAGCAGCAGCGCCCGGTCCGTGGCGAGCGTGGTGACGGCGACCTCGACGACCCGCCGCGGGCCCACGTACTTCGGGGTGATCACGGTGCCGTCGGGGAGCACGCCGCCGAGCAGGTAGGTGGCGACGGCCCACGGCGACAGCCGCCAGCGCTCGGGCCGGGGCCGGTCGTCCGCCGCGGCCAGGGCGGCCAGTTCGTCCGCGAACGCCTCTTCCGCGTGCGGGCGGAGGGCTTCCGTGGGGGCCGGCGGGCCGGCGGCCGGGTGAGCGGTGTTGCCGCGTGTGGCGGGTGTGTTCTCGGTGTCGGACGCGTCGATGGTGACGGCTGCGTCGGTGGGTACGAAGCGGTTTCCGGGCACGGTCACAAGTCCCCCTCGTCGTGCGTTCCGGGCTGTGTCACCACCCTGCACCACGCCACTGACAATCGGCCTCGGCTCCAACGAAGGCGCAGGTCAGGGCGATTGTCAGTGGCACCCCCTACCGTCGGTGACATGAATCCGCAGGGGGAACGCCGAACGGTGGACCAGGTGCTCGCGCTGGCGCCTGACGCCGCGTCGCGCACGGCGGGCGGCAGGCTCGCGGTGCCGGGATCATGGTCGGGGACGGGAGCGCGCCCGGACTCCGTGTGGGGGGAGTGCGCGGGCCGCGGCGGCCGGAGATACCGGACCGCGGCCGATGTCTCGGACCCCAACAAGCCCGATTACAGGTGTGATTGCCCCAGCCGCAAAGTGCCGTGCAAGCACGCGCTGGGACTGCTGTTGTTGTGGGCGGCGGGTGAGGAGTCCGTCCGGCCGGCGGAAGAGCCGCCGCCGTGGGTGAGCGAGTGGCTGGAGAGGCGCGGTGGGCAGCCGACCGTACGCCTCCCTTCCGCTCCGGCCGCCACCGATCGCCGGGCGGCGGAACGGGCACGCCGGATCGGCGCGGGGGCCGAGGAGTTGGAGCGGCGGCTCGCCGATCTGGTGCACGGCGGCCTCGTCGGGTCCGGCGGCGGCGCCCGGGACGAGTGGGACCGGGCAGCCGCCCGCATGGTCGACGCACAAGCGCCCGGACTGGCGTCCCGCGTACGCGAGTTGGGTGCGCTGACGGCGACAGGACCGGACTGGGCCTCCCGGCTGCTGGAGGAGTGCGCGCTGCTGCACACCCTCAACCGCGCCTACGCGCGCGTCGACCGGCTGCCCGCCGGGCTGGCCGCGACCGTGCGCGCCCGCGTCGGGATCACCGTGGACTCGGCCGCGCTGCTGGCCTCCGCGCCTCCCGTCCGGGACGACTGGCTGGTCCTCTCGCAGGACGACACCGCCGACGACGGCCCGCTGACCACCCGGCGCATCCGGCTCCACGGCAGACGCACCGGCCGCGCGGCGCTGCTGCTGTCCTACGGAGTGGCCGGCCGGGCGCCCGACCTCTCCCTCCCGGTCGGCTGCTCCCTCGACGCCGACCTGGCCTTCCACCCCGCCGCCGTGCCGCTGCGCGCCGCGCTCGGGACGCGCCACGGCCCTCCCGTGCCCGCCGCCGCGCCACCTCCGGGCATGGGCGTCGCGGCCGCCCTCGCCGCCTACGGGACGGCGCTGCGCGACGACCCGTGGCTGGACGCGTGGCCGGTGGTCCTCGACGGGGTGGTCCCCGTGCCCGATCCGGACCTGGGTCGCCGGCTGGCCGACGCGGAGGGCGATACGGCGGTGGCGGTCGACACGAGCCGCACGGACGAGGCCGGCTGGTGGCGACTGGTGGCGGTGTCCGCGGGCGGGCCGGTTCGGGTCTTCGGCGAGTGCGGGCACCGCGGATTCGTGCCCTTGGCCGTCTGGGGGCCGGAGTTGGCGCCCTTGCGAAGGTGACGGCCGCATGGCCCGCGACCACGTCGACGCCCTCCGCGATGGATTGGAAAGGTCATCCGTGAACACACCGAGCCACGAGGCCCCGGCCCCGGACGTCTCCTGGGACGACCTCGTCACCTCCGCCCTGATCGGCACCGGCCGGCGCGGCACCCCGGTCCGGCCGCGCCCCGGTCGGGACCCCGCCCTCGCCCTGCTGGACGCCGCCGCCCTGCACACCGTCCGGCGCCGCGCCGCCGCCCTTCCCGTCGCCGCGGGG
>NZ_JAIQLH010000317.1 GCF_020037025.1 Streptomyces huiliensis
GCGGCCGACGCTCCGTGCGGGGCCCACCCCCGGCAGACGGCAGCGACCGCACGCGGCACACCGGCCAGGCGGGCCGACGCGCTCGTGGCCGACGCGCTCGTGGCCGACGCGCTCGTGGCCGACGCGCTCGTGGCCGACGCGCTCGTGGCCGACGCGCTCGTGGCCGACGCTCCGGCCGTCGCCAATGGCCGGTACGGCACCCGCGCCGAGCGGGAGGGAGCGGTCGCGCACGGCACTCCGGCCGACGTCGACGGCCCGTACGGCGCCCGCGCCGAGCGGGCGGGGGCGGGCGTGCGCGGCGCTGCGGGAGCGATTGCGCGCGGCACTCCGAGCGGGCGGGCTGACGCGCCCGTACCCGGCGCTCCGACCCCCGCCTGCCCCCTGTACGGCGCCCGCACCGAACGCGCGGAAGCGATCGCGCGCGACGCTCCTGCCGGGCGGGTCCGGCCGTTCGCGCGCACCGCTGCCATCGAGGCCCGTGTCCCGTGCGGCGCGCGGTCCGGGGGCGCCGGGGCGGGCGTCTGGACGGGGCCCGGGACCGGGGGCCTCCGTGTGGCGATGGCCCGGGCCGCCGTAGTCCGGAGGACGGCGGCCCCAGCAGCGGCCTGGCCGCTGCTCACCGCCGGGCACGCCTCGCTCCGCGACGACTGCGCGGTCTCCTGCCCGGAGCCGGACCTCGCGGTCGACACCGCCCGCGCGGCGGGCGCGATGGGTGCCCGGATGACCGGCGGGGGGTTCGGGGGGTCGGCGATCGCGCTGGTGGCGGAGGAGCGGGCGGCTACGGCCTCGACGGTGGCAGCGGCAGTGGAGCGGGCGGCAGAGCGGGCGCCGGCAGCCGCAGGGATCGGGCCGACGGCGCGGGTGGCGACCGCGGTGGGCGCCGCCGAGCCGGCGACACGGGCGGCAACCGCCGTGAGCGCCGGGCCCGCGGCACCGGCCGCAGGTGCCTGGTCGGCCGGGGTGCGTGCCGGATCGGGCGGGGCCGGGAGTGGGGGTCCGCAGGGTGCGGGCAGCGGGTGGGATGTCCCGTGCCTCATCGGGCCACCTCCCAGGTCGGCGGCGCGAGCGCATATGCCACTACGCCAGCGTGACACGCCTCGGGGGCGTCTGTACGCGATCCGTCGACTTCCGCCGACTACGGCCGAGGAATGGGTAGTTGACCACATCGCCGCCCGCACCGGCACCCCGCGGGCAGAGGCGCGCGGGCATGCGCGGCGGCGCGGGACCGGCGCGCGCGGGCCGGACGGGCAGCCGCCACGCGACCGGTGGCGGAGGGAAAACCACCGGTCAGCGCCGGTCGTCCGGGCGGAGCGCCCGGATCAGCGCTTGGCGACGAAGACGTGCGAGGCGATCTCCGAGGCCAGCTCGGCGGACTCGCCGCTGCTGCCGACCATCACCCCACCGGGCGACTCCGTCACGCTGACCACGGCACCCGGCTGCACTCCCACCCGACGCAGGGTGTGCATCAGCTGCGCGTCGCTCTGGATCGGCTCGCCGATGCGCCGCACGACGACGGTCTTGCCCTCCGTCCCGGCGGTCAGGTCCAGCAGGCTGACCATGTCCTCGTTCAGGTACGGGTCGGCCTCCGCCTTCTCGCCCAGCTCCTCCAGGCCCGGGATCGGGTTGCCGTACGGCGACTCGGTCGGGTGCCGCAGCAGCTCCAGCACGCGCCGCTCGACGGCCTCGCTCATCACGTGCTCCCAGCGGCAGGCCTCCTCGTGGACCTGCTCCCACTCCAGGCCGATCACGTCGACCAGCAGGCACTCGGCGAGCCGGTGCTTGCGCATGACGCGCGTCGCCAGCCGGCGGCCCTCCTCGGTGAGCTCCAGGTGACGGTCCCCGGCGACCGTGACCAGGCCGTCGCGCTCCATCCGCGCGACCGTCTGGCTCACCGTCGGGCCGCTCTGGTCCAGCCGCTCCGCAATGCGCGCACGCATCGGGACCACACCTTCCTCCTCCAGCTCCAGGATGGTGCGGAGATACATCTCCGTGGTGTCGATCAGTCCGGACATGCGTGCCCCTCGATAAGTCGTGCGCTGGCCCTGGACCCAATTCTGACGCATACCACCGACAAGCCGGGTGCGTACCGCCCGGCCCGCGGCCGCCGTATTGACAGGGCGCAGGTCAAAGCCGCAACGTGAGCCGCGCCACCACGACGGCCCCGCGGTGCCGGCACGACGCCGACGGGCCTCCGGCGTGCGGGCGACCTGACCTGACCCCGATGACGCCGACAGAGATGCCGACACCGACAGAGATGCCGAGGAGCCCATGGCGATGAGCGGGAACAAGCTGGCCGGCCAGTTCTTCGACGCCGCGATCGAGCTGCTCCGGCGCGCCCGCGACGAGGAGGCGGAGCACATCGCCGCCGCGGCGCACCTGATCGCCGACACCGTCGCGGACGGCGGGCGGATCTTCGTCTTCGGCGCCGGGCACTCGTCCATCGCCGCCCAGGACGTCGTCTACCGGGCCGGCGGCCTGGCCCTGGTCAACCTGCTCGCCGTCCCGGGGACGGTCGGCGTCGACGTCACCCCCGCCACCCTCGGCAGCGCGCTGGAGCGGGTGGACGGGCTGGCGGGCGCGGTGCTCGACACCAGCCCCGTCCAGGCGGGCGACGTCCTCGTCGTGATCTCCCTCTCCGGCCGCAACTCGCTCCCCGTGGAGATGGCGATGAACGCCCGCGCCCTCGGCCTCAAGGTCGTCGGCGTCACCTCGCTCGCCTACGCCGAGCACACGAAGTCCCGGCACGTGTCGGGCACGTTCCTGAAGGACCACTGCGACATCGTCGTCGACAGCAAGATCGGAGTCGGGGACGCGGAGTTGACGGCCGACGGCATCGCCGCCCCCTTCGCACCCGCCTCCACCGTCGTCACCAGCGCCCTGATGCAGGCCGTGATCGCCTCCGCCGCCGGAGAGCTCGCCGAGCGCGGGATCGAGCCGCCGATGCTGCGGTCGGGGAACGTGGACGGCGGGCACGAGTGGAACGGGCGGGTGCTCGCCGAGTACCGGGACCGGATCTTCTTCCGCCACTAGGCCGAGTTTGTAACCTCTGACGTCCCCGACGCCCCTACCCCGCCGTCGCCGTCGCCAGGTCCACCGCCGCCGCCACCCGCGTCGCGATGTCCTCCGCGTACGTCGCGTCCGCCCGGTCGAACGGCCGGCGGGACGGGCCGCGCAGGAACGTGACCACGCCGACCGTGCGCCCCCGGCTGCGCAGCGCGGTGGAGAGGGCGTGCTGCGTGCCGGCGGGCCACTTGCGGGCGGCGGCCCAGTCGCGGGTGCGGTCGGAGACGGCCCGGACCGAGCCGCAGCGCTCGACCGCCTGGAGGGCCGGGTGCCCCTCCCCGTACGGCACCGGGAGGCAGCCGCGGACGGAGGCGGTGCCGCTCCCGCCCGTCGCCCCCGCCGGCGTGGCGGCGGCGCGGAGCAGCCGGATGGGGTGCTCGGGGTCGGGTTCGGGGTCGGAGAGCAGGTCGATCAGGGCGTGGTCGGCGAAGCCCGCGAGGGCGAAGTCCATGTAGAGGGCGGCGGCTTCCATCGGGTCCTCGCACTCGGCGACCGCCCGGCCGGCCCGGTGCAGTTGGCTGCCGCGGAACCGCAGCCGCGCGCTCTCCTGCTCGGCCAGCCGGGCCTTGGTGACGTCGAGGAAGAGCCAGGCCACGCCCAGCGGCACCGGCTCCTCGGCCAGCGGCGTGGCCAGCCGGAGGAACCCGCTCCGCCAGCAGCGCCGTTCGGGCGCGCCCGCCGAGCGGCCGTCCGACGCGGCGTCGGCACCGCCCCGGACGGTGACCCAGAGCTCGGTGGGGGCGGGCGGCGCGCCGGTCGCCAGGACGTGCTGGAGCGCGCTCTCCACGTCCTCCAGACCCTGGTCGAGCAGGTCGCCGAGCGGGCGGCCGAGCAGCCCGGAGCGGCTGCACCGCAGGGCCCGCGCCGCGTGCGCGTTGGCCAGGGCGGGCCGCAGGTCGGCGTCGATCAGCAGGACGCCCCACGACGCGTCCCCGAACAGCGCCTCGCTGAGCGCCACCGAGCGCTCCAGGTCGATCTGGGTGTGGACCTCGCTGAACGCGCAGTACACGCCGGCCGGCTCGCCGTCGGGGCCGGGGACGGCCGAGGTCTGGGTACGGACCAGGACGCGGCCGCCCTCCTTGGTGAGCAGCGCGAACTCGTCCACCTGCCGCCCGTGGCCGCGCATCGCGTCCGCCAGCCGGTCAGTGAGCGGCGCCGCGTCCGCCTCGCGCACCGCCCAGCCGGCCAGGCCCCGCCGGCCCACCGCCTCCTCCGCCGTCCAGCCGAGGATGCGTTCGGCCTCCCGGTTCCAGTGGGTCACCGTGCCTTCGGCGTCGAACGCGCAGAGCGCGGCGTCCATGCCGTCGAGGAGGGCGGCGAGGAGGTCGTGGTCGTCACCCTCGGACGGCGACCCGCGACCGTCGGCACCGGGGACGAGCCCGGGGCCGTCGGCGCCGGTGTCCTCCGCCGCCGGCCGGGCCTCGTGACGGGCGGGACCGGAGTGGTGTGGAGCGGTCACGACATACCCCCAGCTGGACGCGTCTGCATGTCCTGCACGACGGGCCATTCAACTCGACACCGCCGGAGACCACACCGTCTTCGGCGAAATCGGTGCGTGAATCGGTGCGCGTGCGGTGTACGGGTCGGTGGGCGAATCGGCGGGCCAATCGCCGGGTGCGGAAATTCGGTTGTGGCCCTCCTGGGGGCTGCCTACTGTGTGGGGCACACGAGAAGGGAGGTGATCGGACAGATGGTTTCAGTCCGGACGCGTGAGGTGACTGCGGGCTAGCGCCCGTCGTCGCGCAGAGCGCAGCGCCGGGTCTTCCGGGTCCTGACGGGCCCCGGGGAAGCCGGCCCAATTCCCAGCAGTCACCCGATCCGTGGGCCGCCGAGTCGTCCGCTCGGCACCGCCGCGCCATCCGGCGCGCCGGTCAGCGGCCCACGGATCGTCTGCGTTCCGGAGCGGCGGCCCGCGCCCCTACGGGCACAGCCGCTCCACCCGCCACGCCGTTTCCCGCCGCTCCGGCTCGGTCACCCGTACGAATCGCAACCGATCGTGCAGCCGGTTCTCCCGCCCCTGCCAGAACTCCACGCTCTCCGGCACCACCCGCAGCCCGCCCCACTCCGTCGGAACCGGCACCTCCGTGCCCTCCGGATAGCGCGCCGCCAGCCGGGCGTACGCCGCGTCGATCTCCGCCCGGGAGCCGACCACCGTCGACTGGGCGCTCGCCAGGGCGCCGACCTGCGAACCGTGCGGGCGGGAGTGGAAGTACGCCGCCGTCTCCTCCGGAGCCACGCGCTCCGCCCGGCCCGCCACGATGACCTGACGGGCCAGCGGGTGCCACGGGAACAGCAGCGACACATAGGGGTTGGCCGCGATCTCCAGGCCCTTACGCGAACCGTAGTTGGTGAAGAAGACGAACCCGCGCTCGTCGTACGCCTTCAGCAGCACCGTCCGCGAGCTCGGCCGGCCCGCCGCGTCCGCCGTCGAGACGATCATGGCGTTCGGCTCCTCGAGGCCGCTCGCCGTCGCCTCCGCGAACCACCGGGCGAACTGTCCGAACGGGCCGTCCGCCAGGTCCCGCTCCAGCAGCCCGGACGTGCGGTACTGGGCGCGCATGGCGGCCGGGTCCAGGGGGCTGTCGGGGTCCGAGGGGCTGTCGGGGCCCTCGGCCGGCGGCAGGGGGAAGAGGTCGGGCATCCGCTCATCTTGCAGCACGCGCGGGGACGTCCGCAGCACCTGCGCGGGAACGCGGGAACATCTGCTCGGGCGACGGGACGGGCCGATGTGGCGAGCGATGGATCCGGCCGACGCGACGGGCCGACGGATCCGGCCGACGCGACGGCCTTCCGCCTTCCTGCGAACTTGCCACGGACTTCTCCATGAACTTCTCCACGAAGAAACCGTTGATCCTGCCCCGTCACCGTCCCCCTCAACCCTTCCCGTGGTGAAATGCACTGTGTGCCGGACATCACCCTTCCCCGCATGTGGCGAACCCACCAAAATCGCCAGGTGGATGGCTGTGGACGCCCCACAGCACCGGCTATCGTTTCCGGCCTGACCCGGCTCGCCGAGGAGACGGGCGAAGTGCCGGGTGAAGTGCTCCCGCACGGGGCATGACCGGTGACAACGAGCCATGACCGGTGACGACCAGCCGAGACCGGTGACCACGAGCCGCGACCGAGCCGAGCACGACCCCCAGGCACGACCCGAGCACGACCCGAGCACGACCCCCGAGCACCACCACGGAGCGCGAGCCACGGCCGCGCATCCGGCCGGCACCCGCCCCGCCGCAGTCCGGGACGGGCCCGGGGCGGGCCCGGGGCGGGCCCGGGGCGGCAACAGCCGCAGCAGCACCAGCAGACAGCGCACGCACAGCCAGCGCACGCACCACCACACCTCCCGCTGACCACCGGCCGGGGACACCGCCACGGTCGGCAGCCGCTTGTCGAACACCTCACGAGGAGCCGCCTGATGTCCGACTTCGTACCCGGACTCGAAGGAGTCGTCGCGTTCGAGACGGAGATCGCCGAACCCGACAAGGAAGGCGGCGCCCTCCGCTACCGGGGCGTCGACATCGAGGACTTGGTCGGCCACGTCTCCTTCGGGAACGTCTGGGGCCTGCTGGTCGACGGCTCGTTCAACCCCGGGCTGCCGCCCGCCGAGCCCTTCCCCATCCCCGTCCACTCCGGCGACATCCGCGTCGACGTGCAGTCCGCGCTCGCCATGCTCGCCCCCGTGTGGGGCCTGAAGCCGCTGCTCGACATCGACGAGGCCACCGCGCGCGACAACCTCGCCCGCGCTGCCGTCATGGCCCTCTCCTACGTGGCCCAGTCGGCGCGCGGCCAGGGTCTGCCGATGGTGCCGCAGCGGGAGATCGACAAGGCGGAGACCGTCGTCGAGCGCTTCATGAAGCGGTGGCGCGGCGAGCCCGACCCCAAGCACGTCGCCGCCGTCGACGCGTACTGGACATCCGCCGCCGAACACGGCATGAACGCCTCCACGTTCACCGCCCGCGTCATCGCCTCCACCGGCGCGGACGTCGCCGCGGCGCTGTCCGGCGCGGTCGGCGCCATGTCGGGTCCGCTGCACGGCGGCGCGCCGTCCCGCGTCCTCGGCATGATCGAGGAGATCGAGCGGACCGGCGACGCCACCGCCTACGTCAAGCAGGCCCTGGACAAGGGCGAGCGCCTGATGGGCTTCGGCCACCGCGTCTACCGCGCCGAGGACCCCCGCGCGCGGGTGCTCCGCCGTACGGCCCGCGAGCTCGGCGCGCCGCGCTTCGAGGTCGCCGAGGCGCTGGAGAAGGCGGCCCTGGAGGAGCTGCACAACCGCCGTCCCGACCGGGTGCTCGCCACCAACGTCGAGTTCTGGGCGGCGATCGTGCTGGACTTCGCCGAGGTGCCGGCGCACATGTTCACCTCCATGTTCACCTGCGCCCGGACGGCCGGGTGGAGCGCACACATCCTGGAGCAGAAGCGGACCGGCCGCCTCGTGCGGCCGTCGGCGAAGTATGTGGGCCCCGGCCCGCGCGACCCGCGGGCGATCCCCGGGTTCCAGGAGCGCTGACGGCGGTGGGGGCGGCCCGCGCCGCCCCCACCCCCCCTCACAGCACGCCGTCCGGGCTCACAGCACGTCGTCCAGGATCGCCATCCACTGCCGCACCACGCGCCGCCGCCGCGCCCCGTCGTCCGTGAGGAGCGAGGCGAGTCCCAGGCCGCGGGCCATGTCGAGCAGGCCCTGGACGGTCTCCCGGACGCCCGGCTCCTTCTCGTTCGCGCCGAGCAGTTCGACGGCCATGCGGTGTGCCTCGCGGCCGATGCGGGCCTCCAGTTCGACGACGCGCGGGCGCAGCGGCTCCTCGGTCGCCGCGGCCACCCAGAGCTGGAGGGCGGCGCGGAAGAGGGGGCCGGTGTAGAGGTCGACGAGTTCGGTGACGGCGAGGTACCTGCGGGCCGGGCCGACGACCGGGGCCGCGCTCTCGACGAGCGCGCGCAGGGCCGCCGACTGTTGCTCGGCCACGTGCTCGACGGCCGACGTGAACAGGTCCTCGCGGGTGGGGAAGTGGTGCTGCAGGGCGCCGCGCGAGACGCCCGCCCGTTCCGCCACGACGGTGACCGTCGAGCCCGTCCAGCCGTACTCGGCGAGGCAGTCGACGGCGGCGTCCATGACGCGCCGGCGCGTGGCCCGGCCGCGGCGCTGCCCGGTGTCTCCGGTCTCCCCGGTACCGGTGGTCACTGTCGCCACGCGGGCCTCCTCCGCTCCAGGAAGGCGGCGATGCCCTCGCGGGCCTCGTCCGTCGTGAACAGCCGCTCGGACAGCGCCACCAGCCGTTCCGTCTCGCGTGCGAACGCGGCCCGCACGTCGGCCGTGACCAGGCGTTTGGACTCCGCGACGCCCTGCGGGGACGCGGCGCGCAGCCCGTCGAGGACGGTCTCCAGGGCCGCGTCGACGTCCGGCGCCGCCACCGTGACCAGACCGGCGCGCACCGCGTCGTGGGCGTCGAACGTCTCGCCGGTGAGGTAGTAGCGGCCGGCCGCGCGCGGGTCGAGCCGGGGCAGCAGCGGGAGCGAGATCACCGCCGGGGCGAGCCCGAGCCGGGCCTCGGTGAACGCGAACGTGACCCCCTCCCCCGCCCCCGCCACCGCGATGTCGCAGGCCC
>NZ_JAIQLH010000318.1 GCF_020037025.1 Streptomyces huiliensis
TCCCCCGCCCCCGCCACCGCGATGTCGCAGGCCCCGACGATGCCGAGACCGCCGGCGCGGACGTGCCCGGCGACGCGCGCGACGACCGGTTTGGACAGTTCGACGATCTCCCGTAACAGCGCTGCCAGTTCGGCCGCGCCCGGGGGTTCTTCCAGGTCGGCGCCGGCGCAGAAGGTGCCGCCGGCGTGTGTGAGGACGACGGCCCGGGTGTCCGGGTCGTCCGCCGCGCGGGCGAGCCCGGCGCGGAGCCCGTCGATCAGGGTGGCGGATAGGGCGTTGCGGCGGGTGGGACGGTCGAGGGTGAGGGTGGTGATGCCGGCGGTGGTGCCGGTGCGCACGGGTCCGGCGGGTACGGCGGGTACGGGTCCGGGTTGTACGGGTCCGGGTTGTACGGGTTCGAGGTTCGCGGGCATGGCCCCTCCTGTCTCCCGGTACGGCCCGGGTCGTCGTCCGGACGAACGGTACGGCCCTCAGTACGACTTGGGCAGTCCCAGAGTGCGGTGGGACACGTAGTTGAGGATCATCTCGCGGCTCACCGGTGCCACGCGCGCCACCCGCACCGCCGTGAGGAGCGCCGCGAGGCCGTACTCCTTGGTGAGTCCATTGCCGCCGAGGGTGTGCACGGCCCGGTCCACCGTGTGGACGGCGACCTCGGCCGCCGCGTACTTCGCCATGTTCGCGGCCTCGCCCGCGGCGGCGTCGTCGCCCGCGTCGTAGAGCCCGGCGGCCCGGTACGTCATCAGCCGGGCCAGCTCGATGCCGACGTGCGCGTCGGCGAGCGGGTGGGCGACGGCCTGGTGGGCGCCGATGGGCCGGTCCCACACCTGCCGGACGCGGGCGTACTCGACGGCCCTGCGGAGCGCGTACCGGGCCAGGCCCAGGGCGAACGCGGCGGTCATCACGCGTTCCGGGTTGAGCCCCGCGAACAGCTGGAGCAGCCCGGCGTCCTCGTCGCCGACCAGCGCGTCGGCCGGTAACCGGACGTCGTCGAGGACGAGTTCGAACTGCCGGATGTCGCCGGAGAGTTCCATGGGGATGGGGGTGCGGTGGAAACCGGGCGCGTCGCGGTCGACGACGAAGAGGCACGGCTTGAGCCGGCCCGTCCTGGCGTCCTCCGTGCGGCCGACGATCAGGGTGGCGTCGGCGATGTCCACGCCGGAGACGAAGACCTTGCGGCCGGTGAGCAGCCAGTCGCCGCCGTCGCGGCGGGCGGTGGTCGTGATGCGGTGTGAGTTGGAACCGGCGTCGGGCTCGGTGATGCCGAACGCCATGCGCGTGGACCCGGACGCCAGGCCGGGGAGCCACCGCCGCTTCTGCTCGCCGGTGCCGAAGCGGGCGATCACGGTGCCGCAGATGGCCGGGGACACCACCATCAGGAGGAGGGGGTTACCGGCGGCCGCCAGCTCCTCCAGCACGATGGCGAGCTCGACCACCCCGGCACCGCCTCCGCCGTACTCCTCGGGCAGGTTCACCCCGAGATACCCGAGCTTCCCGGCCTCCGCCCAGAGCGCGTCCGGCGAGAGCGACCGTTCCCCGAGGGCGGCGACGGCCGCGCGGAGCGCCTGCTGCTCGGCGGTGCCGTGCGGTGCGATGGTCATGGCTGTGCCTCCTTGTCCGGGGCGGGGTCCGGGGCGGGTGGGGCGGAGGTGAGGGGCGTGGCGGGTGGAGGGTCGGCCGGTGGGGTCGGGGGCCGGTCGGCCGCGGCAGGCGGCTCGTCCGGTACGGGCGTGGGGCCGTCCGGTGCGGGCGTGTCCTCGTCCGGCGCGGGCGGGTAGTTGTCCGGGGCGGCTGCGGACTTGACCGGTGCTGGCTGGTACTTGTCCGGCCCGCCCGAGCACTTGACCGGTACCGTCCGATACTTGTCCGGTGCGGCCGAGGGGTTGGCCGGCAACGCCTCGGGTTCGTCCGGTACAGGCGGATCCTTTTCGGGTACGGCCGACGGTTCGGCCGGAACGGGGGCGGACTCGTCCCGCGCGGGCGCGCGCTTGTCCGGTACGGACTCGGGTGCGCCTCGCTCGGTCACGCGCTTGTCCGGTGCGGCCGGGCATGCGCCTGGTGCGGAGGCGGACTTGTCCGGTGCGGCCGGAGACTCGGCCGGTACGTCCGGCGGATCGGCCGGTACCGACTCGGGCGCGTCGAGTACGGCCAGAGCATTCCCCGATAGGGGCGCCGACTTGACCGGTACGGACACGGCCTCGTCCGGCGCGGACATGTGCTTGTCCGATATGGACGCGGGCTTGTCCGGTGCGGGCGGGCATGTGCCCGGTGCGGAACCGGACTTGTCCGGAGCGGAAGGGCCCGGTTCCGGCGCGGCCGGCCGCTCCCGCGCCGCCGGGCAGCCGTCCGGCCAGCCCGGACGCTCGTCCGGTCCACCCCCCGTTCCCTCCGGGGACGCCGGTGTGACGACGGCGAGCAGGTCTCCGGTGGCCACCTGGTGGCCGGGGGCCACGTGCAGGGCGGTGAGCGTGCCGGCGGTGGGCGCGGTCACGCGGTGTTCCATCTTCATGGCCTCCAGCCAGAGCAGCGGCTGCCCGGCCGCCACCCCCCGCCCGGGCGCGACACCGTCGGCGACGCGCACGACCGTGCCCGGCATGGGCGCGTGCAGCGAACCGGGTTCCTCGGCGGGGGCCGGTTCCGGGAAGCGCGGCAGGAGGGTGAACGACCAGGCGTCGGACGGCCCGTCCACGTACACCGAGCCGTCGTGGAACGCGACGGCGTACGGCCGCCGCACGCCGTCGGGCGTCTCCAGGACCACCCGCGCGCCGGCCCCCGCCCCGCTGGCCCCGCTGGCCCCGCCGACCCCACCGGCCCCGTCCACCGCGCACAGCCGCGGCGCCTCCGGCCCCGACGGCTCGACCAGGCCGCCGTCCCGGCCGACGCGGTAGCGGACCACGTACTCCGTCCCGTCCGGCTCGGAACGGAACCGTTTCACCTGCGGCCCGGACGGGACGTTGCGCCAGCCGCCGAACGGCGACCGCCCGCGCGCGTCGGCCAGGGCGGCGGCGAGG
>NZ_JAIQLH010000319.1 GCF_020037025.1 Streptomyces huiliensis
CAGCCGGGCCGCCGCGACGCCGAGCCGGGCGGGCGAGCGGCCGAGGAGGGCGACGGCGCCGTCGAGGAGGTCGATCCGGCGCGGGCCGGCCTCGGTCACGGCGACGGCGTGCAGGGCGGTTCCCACGGTCCGGGGCGTGCCCCAGCGGCGGGCGTCGTCGAGTTCGGCCCGCGCGAGGCGGGCGGCCTCGGCGGTCTCCCCCTCGGCGGCCAGCAGGTGGGCCGCCCGGGAACGCCAGGGCAGGACCGCCGGGTTGCGCACGCCGAGTTCGGTCAGGGCCCGGCCGGCCGCGTACCAGTCCTCCACCGCGCCCGGCACCTCGCCGGTCCTGGCCCGGAGCACCGCGCGGGCGGCCAGCACCGCCACGGTGTCCTGGCGCGGCGGCTGTTCGCGGTCCAGCCCCCAGCGGGTGAGCAGCGTCCGCGCGGTGTCCGTGTCCCCGGCCGTGGCACCGGCCTCGATCAGGGCGGCGACGGCGAGCCGGGTGAGGACGTGCGACGCGGCGGGCTCCGCGCACAGCGGTTCGGCGAGGGGCGCCAGCATCTCGGTGACGCCCGGGAGGTCGCCCTGGACCCGGCGGACGGTGGCTCGGAGCAGGTCCACGGCGACGTCCGTCCAGCGCCCCGGCCGCGCCCCGCCGACCGGCCGGTACCGGCCGCACCACGTCACCGCTTCGGTCAGCTCGTCGGCATGGATCAGCGCGCGGCAGCCGTACCAGAGGACGGTGGCCGTGCCGCTCTCGCCGCCCGCGGCCAGTGCCTCCCGGGCGTACCGGACGGCGTCCGTCCGGTCCTCGCCGGTGCGGACGGCGTGGACGGCGCGCAGGGCTGCGGGACGGCCCGCGGTGTCCGGGGCTTCGGATACCTCAGGAGTCTCGGAGGCCGCCGCGGAGTCCGTCTCGCCCGCGGGCGGGTCGTCGAGTCGTGCGCCGCCGGGGAACAGCCGGGCCGGGCCGGCCACGCGGACCAGCGCCTGGTGCAGCCGCAGCCGCCGGCGCTGTCCGGGCGCGTCCGGGCCGATCCGGTCGGCCGTGTCGTCGAGGACGGCCACCGCGTCGACCGGTCTGCCGTATCCGGCGAGCAGCGCGGCGAGGTCGAGGGCGTAGTCGGTGGCGACCCCGGCGTCGTCGGCCTCCTGCCGGGCGGCGTCCAGCAGCCGGATGGCACGGTCGGGGTTCACGAACCCGTCCAGCCGGGCGAGTTCGCAGCGGACGGCCGACCGCACCCGGGGCCGCAGCCGTTCGCGCAGCAGGCCCCGGAGGTGCTGGGCCGCCTCCTTGCTCCGCCCCTCGCGGGCCAGCCGGCGGGCGGCCGTCAGCAGGGGTTCGACGGTCCAGCTCAGGCCGAGCGGGCCCGCCGCGACGAGGTGCCGGGCCACCCGGGTGGCGCCGAAGCCGCCGTCGCGCAGCAGTTCGGCCGCCCGCAGGTGCAGGGCGGCCCGGGTGCCGGCGGGGATCCGCTCGGCGACCATGGTCGCGAGCAGCGGGTGGCGGAACGTCAGGGGGGTGCGGTTGGCGAGCAGACATCGGCCGACGAGTTCGTCGACGGACGACAACGTTTTCCCGACGTCGAGTTCGGCGAGCCGGGCGGCCTGGGTGATCTCCGCGTCGGCACCGAGGACGGCGACGGCCCGGGCCAGTTCCAGGGCGGGGCGGGTGAGCCCGCCGAGCCAGCGCTCGGCGCCGGGGAGCGCGGCCGCGCCGGTGGCGGGCCGCAGGTCGTCGGCGGTGGGCGCGGACCCCGACCGGCCGGCCAGCAGGGCCAGCAGTAACGCCGGGTTGCCGCCGGTGAGTTCGTGGCAGGTCAGGGCGGCGTCCGTGTCGAGTGCGACGCCGCAGCGGGTCTCGGCGAAGGCGGCGACGGCGTCCGCCGGCAGGCCGGTGAGGTCCAGGCATTCGGCGCCGACGGCGAGTTCGGCCTCGGGGGCCGCGGCGAGGTCCCGGTCCGCCAGCACGATCACCAGCCGGGCCGGGGGCATGGTGTGGGAGAGCGCGAGCAGCCAGCGCAGGGATCCGGGGTCGAGGTGGGAGGCGTCGTCCAGGCAGAGGGCCAGGGGGGCGTGGGCGGCCTGCCGGCGGGCCCGCTCCACGAGTTCGCCCAGGGGGTCCGGGCCGGGCTCGGACTCCGGTAAAGGGCCGGGCCGGGCCCCGGGGTCGGGTAACCGGTCGAGTAGGCAGGTGGCGGCGGCGAACGGCCTGCCGGGCAGGCCGCGCGCGTCTCCGGCGGCCACCCGGAACCCCGCGGCGGCGGCGAGTCCGGCGGCCGCCTCCAGGACGGCGGACTTCCCCACTCCCGGTTCGCCCCGGACCAGGGCGGTGACCGGCCGCCCTGTGCGGGCCCCGTCGAACAGTCTGGTCAGGCGAGCCAGTTCGCTCCCCCGACCGGTCGCGCCGACCGACGCCATCCGCACCTCCCGAACGGAAGCCGCCGCGCGTCCCGGCTGAGGGCGGGGGCACGGCCGCATGGATGTATGACCCGACCGACCCATTGCACGCCGTTTATCACGACGTACGATGAAACGACCTACCCCGTCCGATGACAGTACAGCGAGCGCTGTACTCGCTTCAATGGTCCTTTTCGATCGGATTCAGCCGGGTCCGGTCCGGAGAGGCCCCGGCCGCGTCCGCGGCGGCCGGGGTCACGGGACACCGTCCGCTACGACCGGGACGCCGCCCGGCCGCTCACGCCCTCGGACGGGGTACGCGGGTGCGGGATCAGCGCATCGCCCTCGCCGCCCTGCAGGGCAACTGTGCGCGCGGGGGCCGGGATGCGGATGCCCTCGGCCCGGTAGCGCTGGTGCAGGCGCTTGATGAACTCGTGCTTGATCCGGTACTTGTCGCTGTACTCGCCGACCCCGAGGATCGCGGTGAAGCCGATCCGGGAGTCGCCGAAGGTGTGGAAGCGCACCGCGGGCTCGTGGTCCGGCACGGCCCCCTCGACGTCCCGCATCACGTCCGCGACGACCTCGTTGGTGACCTTCTCCACGTGCTCCAGGTCGCTGTCGTAGCCGACGCCCACCTGCACGGTGACGGTGAGCGGCTGCTCCGGCCGGCTGAAGTTGGTCATGTTGGTGCCCGCCAGCTGGGCGTTGGGGATGATGACCAGGTTGTTGGAGAGCTGCTCGACGACGGTGTTGCGCCAGTTGATGTCGACGACGTAGCCCTCCTCGCCGCTGCTCAGCCGGATGTAGTCACCGGGCTGCACCGTCTTCGAGACCAGGATGTGGACGCCCGCGAAGAGGTTGGCCAGAGTGTCCCGCATGGCCAGGGCGATGGCCAGACCGCCCACGCCGAGGGCGGTGAGCAGCGGCGCTATGGAGATGCCGAGGGTCTCCAGGATGACCAGGAAGCCCATCGCCAGGACCGTGATGCGCGTGATGTTGACGAATATCGTGGCCGAGCCGGCCACCCCGGACCGGGACTGCGTCACCGTCCGCACCAGGCCGCTGATCACGCGCGCCGCGGTGAACGTCGCGCTCAGCATCACCACCGCCACCAGGATCTGGTTCACGGTGTGCCCCACCTGGTGGTTCAGCGGGAGGGCCGCGGCCCCCGCCGCCACGCCGGCCGCCACCGCGGCGCAGGGGGCGAGGGTGCGCAGGATGTCGACGATGATGTCGTCCCCGATCCAGCGCGTCCGGAGGGCCCGTTCGGCGAGCCACCGCAGGATCACCCGCAGCAGGAGCGCCGCCACCAGCCCCGCGGCCACCGCGATGCCCGCGACCATCCCGTCGTGCAGCGTCAGGTCCCCGGTCACCGGCGCCCTCCGTTCCCGGACCGCGCGCCGGCGGCACTCCGCGCCGTCGGCAGTCCGACATAACCAACCGTCACTTCGTCGTCCCTACCTGTCCCAAGCGATCGTCAATGCACCAGGACACAAACACGACCTGGCACAAAACGCCATCCTGCACCACGCTCGCACCGCTCCCTGACCGGCCGTCAGGGCATAGCCGACGACAAGCCATCAAACCGGACGGCCTGATTCGGGCAGATTGCAGGAGGGGGGGCAGATTGCAGGAGGAAGCCATGGCCGAATCGCCGGCAAGGAGGAGGCGGCGGAAAGACGGCAGGCCCGGTCCGGGACGGATCCCGGGCCGGGCCTGAGCGGCGGCTGAGAAGGAGGGAGCGGCGTCAGGAGCGCCGCGCGGCGGCGTCGGACGAGGAGTCGGCGGCCCGCTGGGCGTCCCGCTCCTTGATGCGCTGCGCCTCCTTGCGGACCCCGGCCTGCGTGGCACGCTCGCGCTCCAGCCACTCGGGCCGCTCGTCCTTGAGCGCCTCGATCTGCTCGGTGGTGAGCGCCTCGGTGACGCCGCCCCGGGCCAGGCCCGCGATGGAGACGCCGAGCTTCGCGGCGACCACGGGACGCGGGTGCGGCCCGTCGCGCCGCAGGTCGCGCAGCCACTCCGGCGGGTCGGCCTGGAGCGCGTTCAGCTCCTGGCGGGAGACCACACCCTCCCGGAACGAGGCGGGGGTGGCTTCCAGGTACACACCCAGCTTCTTCGCCGCGGTCGCGGGCTTCATCGTCTGGGCGGTTTTGTGCGTGGTCATGCGACCAAGGGTACGGGGCGATCGGCACGCTCCGTGACCGGTAACCTGGGCGGGTGACAGGCTCGCAAGACTCCCCCACGTTCCGGCTCGCCTACGTCCCGGGAGTGACACCCGACAAATGGGTGCGTATCTGGAACGACCGCCTGCCCGAGGTGCCGCTGACCCTGCTGTCGGTGCCCCCGCACGAGGCGCCCGGCGTGCTCCGCGCCGACGGCGCCGACGCCGCGCTGCTCCGGCTGCCGGTCGACGGGACGGACCTCAGCGCGATCCCTCTCTACACCGAGACCACCGTGGTGATCGTCCCCAAGGACCACCTGCTCACGGCGGTCGACGAGGCGACGGTCGCCGACCTCGCCGACGAGATCGTCCTGCACCCCCTGGACGACTCCCTGACCTGGGAGCGGCTGCCGGGCAGGCCCGCGCTGGAGCGGCCCGCCACGACCGCGGACGCCGTCGAGCTGGTCGCGGCCGGCATCGGCGTCCTCGTCGTCCCGCAGTCCCTCGCCCGGCTCCACCACCGCAAGGACCTCACCTACCGGCCGCTGACCGACGCCCCGCAGTCCCGGGTCGCCCTGTCCTGGCCCGAGGAGCGGACCACGGACCTCGTCGAGCACTTCATCGGCGTCGTCCGCGGCCGTACGCCGAACAGCACCCGCGGACCCAAGCCGCCCGCGGCCCAGGAGCGCCGGTCCGCCGGGGCGGGGGCCGGCGGCCGCCAGGGCGGCGGCGCGCCCCGGAAGGGCGCGGCGAAGAGCGCCGGGAAGTCCACGGGCAAGGGCGCGGCGAAGAGCGGCGGAAAGGGCGGTACCGCCGCGCGCAAGTCCGGCGGCACCCCGCGCGGCGCCGGCGCCCGGCGCCGCCGGACCCGCTGACCCTCCCCCGTCCCGGGAACCGCGCGGCGCCCACGGCCCTGGTCAGTCGGCCGCGGCGAACAGCTTCCGGAGCTTGCCGGACATCCACGGCCCGGCCGTCACCCTCTCGTACGCCCGGCCGTCCCCGCCCCCGGCCGCGGCCCCGGCCAGGCTCGGCGGGGGCTCCACGACGGCGTCGTGGTCGGGCAGGTAGAAGAAGGGGACGGACAGCCGGGACGAGGTGTCCCCGGGCGGCGGGTTGACCACCCGGTGCATGGTGGAGACCCAGCGCCCGCCGGTCCAGCGGGCCATCAGGTCGCCGATGTTGACGACGAAGCCCCCCGGGACGGCGGCCACGTCCCGCCACCGGCCGGCCGTGTCCTCCACCTGCAGCCCGCCGCGGCCGTCCTGCTGGTGGAGGACGGTCAGCGCGCCGAAGTCGGTGTGCGGGCCGCGGCGCAGCTGGCCGGGCAGGGGGTGCCGCGGCCGGGGGCGGTAGTGGTTGGCGGCGAGCGAGGACCCGTCGTGGTCGAACTTGTCGGCGAAGAACTCCTCGTCCAGTCCGAGGGCGAGCGCGGACAGCCGCATCAGGTCGGCGGCCAGGTCGCGGACGGCGGCCAGGTAGGCGAGCCACGTCTCGCGGAAGCCGGCCGGGCGCTCCGGCCAGACGTTGGCCAGCGTCCAGGTGGCCCACCGGTCGCCCAGCCGCGCGCGTTCCGCCGCGTCCAGGTCGCCCGTGACGTGGACGCCGAACGCCTCACACAGGTCGGGCGGCGAGGCGCGGTCGATGCTGTGCGCGCTCGTGCCGCCGACGCGCCGGTACCCCGAGACGCCGGGGCGGTGGGCGACCCGGTCCTTCTCGGCGTCCGGGAGCGCGAAGAAGTCCCGGGTGACGGCGTCCATGCGCCGGACCAGGTCCCGGGGGACCCCGTGGCCGACGACGACGTAGAAGCCGGACTCCTCGCAGGCCCGGCCGATCGCCGCCGCGACGGCGGCGCGGCCGTGCGGGGTGTGCCGGTCCGACAGGTCGATGATCGGGACGAAACCGTCGGGGTCGTGGTCCATGGCCATGGAACCCTCCTCTGCGGGGAGCGGGCAGCGGACTCGCACATCGATCGAGCAACTCGAACATTGGTCGAGTCGCCGGGAGCGTACTACGCCGTCGAACACCCGAACAAGACCGAACCCCCGTGCGCCGGACGCCAGTTGTCCTCCGGGCGAACGCGCGCGCCCCAGGCCGCGCGGCCAGGAATCGCCCTGCTCACACCGTGCTCACACCCTGGTCACACCCGACGAGAAGCGCCCCGGACCGGGCCCAGGGGGCCGTGCCGCCGGGGTGATACGTTGTGCGCGTTTTTCCAGGTGATCACGTACATGACGTACAGGGGGAGGTGAAGGCCATCACCGGCAGCGAGCACGCGTCGGAGGGCGGCCGGGCCCACCGCGGCGGCGTGGGGAGCGTCTGGCTGCGGCCCGCACGGGCCGGCAGGAGCGGGGAGGCGCCGCTCACACGGGAGCGGATCGTCGGGGCGGCCGTGGCGCTGCTGGACGAGGAGGGCTTCGACCGGCTGACGATGCGCCGGCTGGCCGAACGGCTCGGGGCGGGGGCGACCACGCTCTACTGGCACGTGACGACGAAGGACGACGTCGTCGACCTGGCCGTCGACGCCGTCTTCGGCGAGACGCCGGTTCCCGGCCGGCACACCGACCGGCCCCGCGACGACATCGCGCGGCTGCTGCACGACTGGCGGCGGGCCGTGCTGCGCCACCCCTGGTCGGCCGGGCTCCCGGCCCGCCGGCGGCCGCTGCTGGGGCCGAACTTCCTGACGTGGATGGAGTTCCTGCAGTCGGCGCTGCTCCGGGCCGGGCTGCCCGAGGACCGGCTGAACGCCGCGACGTGGGCGCTGTACAACCACGTGATGGGCGCCACCGCCGCCCAGTCGAGCCTGCGGCTCTCCCCCGAGGAGGCCCGGGCCGGGCAGGCGTACCTCGACGGGCGGCGCGACCGGTACCCGACCGTCGCGGCCCACAGCTACGTCACCGACGACGACTGGGACGGCACCTTCGCGGCGGGCCTGGAGTACCTGCTCGACGGGATGGGAGCGCGCCGGGGCCCGGCCGCCGGCTGACGGCGGCCGGGCCCCGGTGCGGGCGTCAGCGCTTGGGCGGCTTGACCCAGCCCTTCTTCACGAGCTCGTCGCAGTGCCACTTGGCGTGCGCCGCGCTCTCACCGTTCTTCTTCGCGGCGCTGATGCAGTCGGCGTAGGGGAAGGGGGGCTGGTCGGCAGGCACGACGTGGACGACCGGTCCGGCCGGCGGGACCGCCGTCCGGGCCTGGGCCACGGCCGGCAGGGACAGGGCCGACAGGGCTCCGATCGCGACGACCGCGGCCGGGACGACACTCATGCGGTACATGCGGTACACAGGCATTCTCCGCTCTCCGTCTTTCCGAATTCCGAATTGGGGCGACCTGTCACCGCTCAACGAGCCCGGCCGGGCGGGGAAACGCTTCGCCCGGCCGATCCGTTCGAAGAGGGACGGCCATTCGGAGGGAGACGGCCGGAGAGGCGCGGAAAGGCCGCTACCCGGCGAGGGCCGGATCGGTGCGGCGGTCCCGCATGGTGGCGATGACGTCGTCCCGGTCGTACAGGACGCGCCGCCCTTCCTTGCGGCGGCCCCATTCGTGGGTGCTGGCGAGCCAGTAGACGGTGCCGGAGGCGACGCGCCACCGGACGGAGATCTCCTGGGCGGTGAAGCCCGCGCTCGGCCGGGGCCGGCCGGGGCGGGGGCCCAGCGTGTGCCACGCGTCCGGCGACCAGGTGTGGCCGGTGTCGGCGGAGCAGACGATCGCGGCCTCGCCGGTGGCGGCACGGGTGTCCAGCCGGGCGGCCAGCCGGCCGTCGCACCCCGGCCGGACGCAGCTGCCGACGGCGACGTGCCGGTCGCGCGGACCGGACAGCGCGGCCCAGCCGGCCCGGATCAGCTCCTTGGTCTCGGCGGTGAGCTCGGCGGCGGCCGGATGCGCCGCCAGCCAGTCGGCGTGCCGGGCCAGGAACCCGGTCAGTGCCGCCGCGTCACGGACCGGGGCCCCGACCCCGCGCTCCTCACGCACCAGGGCCGCCCATCCGGTCAGCACCGTCCGGATGTCGGCCCTGGCGTCCAGGACCCGGGTGTCGAGCGGGATACCGGGCGAGCCACGCTCGCTGACCTTTTCCACGACTCTGCGGGAGCGGGTGAGGGCGCCGGCCAGTTCGTCGTACAGCCACCGCAGGACGGCGAGGTCCTCGATCAGGCGGCGGGCCGGGCTGGCGTCGGCCGGGGCAGGGGCGTGCGGCATCAGGGGCTCCAGGAGTGGGAAAGGCGCCTCGAACGGCTGTGCTCCGAGCCTGCCGGACCCCGTTACCGCCCCGGTACCGGTCCGTTCCCGTCCCGCTCCCCCTGTTCCCGGTCCTGGTTCCGGCGGGGCCTGAGCCGTGCCCCTCGGCGATGGTGGTCCGGAGGCAGCCGCCGCGCCGCGGACGGGCCGCCTCCGCGGGAGGGTGGTCTTGACACCGGGATCGTCGAGCCAAGACGATGCCCACCACACTGGTGCCCCTGCACCCTGCGCGCCGGGACGCGGACGGAGGAGACCTCCCGCCCCGGCCGGCGCCGCCCGTGCCCCGGCTTCCGAAGGCCGCGGCCCCGTGCGGTGGGCGCCGCTTCCCGTGCACCGCCCGCGACGGCTTCCGCGCGTCGAAAGCGGCCCCTGCCCTGTCCCGAGCCGCGGGCCGTCGTGCCCGTGCGCCCGTCGGCCGTGCGGACGGGCACTCCGGCGGCCGGCGGACGGCCCGTTCCTCCCCGGTCCGCCGGTGCGGGCCGGGCCGGGCGCCGGGCGCCCCCGGATTCGAAGGAGACTGACAACGATGGCAGGAGAGGACCGGCGCGGAGCCGAGCACACCATGACCGTGCGGGCTCCCGTCGAGCGGGTCTACGGGCTGGTGGCCGCGGCGGAGGACTGGCCGCGGGTCTTCCCGCCGCTGGTGCACGTCGACTGCCTCGAACGGACCGGCCGCCGGGACGTGATCCGGGTGTGGACGGTCGCGGACGGCGAGCCGCGCGGCTGCGTCTCGCGCCGTGTCCTGGCGCCGGACCGGCGGTGCATCGGGTTCCGGCGGGAGATGCCGGCGCCGCCGCTGGCCTTCCTCGGCGGCCGGTGGGAGTTCGAACCGGTCTCGGCCCGGGAGTGCCGGGTCCGGCTGCTGCACGAGTACCGGGCCGTCGACGACGATCCGCGGCAGCTGGCCCGGATCGGCCGGACGGTGGTGCGCCGGGCCAGGGCCGAGCTGGAGGCGCTGCGCCGCAGCGCAGAACTGGGCGTACGGGGCCACGAGTTGCTGCTGTCCTTCGAGGACAGCGTGCGCATCGCCGGTTCGGCCGACGACGCCTACGCCTTCGTCCGCGAGGCGCAGCTGTGGTCGGAGCGGCTGCCGTCGGCCGGCGGGGCGGGGACGGTGCTGACCACGACCACGCGGGTGTGCGGGCGGACGCCGCGCGGCTGGGGGCGGGCGGACGGCACCGGCCGGGACGCGGGCCGGAACGGGACGGTCCGGGTCTGTTTCCCCCCGCGCCGGATCGTCTACAAGCAGACGCGGCTGCCCGAGCTGCTCAGCCTGCACACGGGCAGTTGGGTGTTCACGCCGTGCGGGGGGACGGTGACGGCCACCTCCCGGCACACCGTGGTGGTCGACCCGGCGGCCATCGGCGCGGTGCTCGGCGCGGGCGCCGGCGTGGCGCAGGCGAAGGACGCCGTCCGGAGCGTGCTGCGGGCGGACAGCCGGCTGACGCTGCGGTACGCGAAGGAGTACGCGGAGGCGCGCTGTAGCCGGTGAACGCCGTTGGAACCGGCCTCAGTTGGGGTGGGCGACGGCGGACGGGGTGAAGGGGTCGGTGGCGTGGGCGGGGCGGGTGCCGGGCCGGCTCCCGCCCCTGGGGGCGCGGGACTTGGCGATGCCGTCCAGGGCC
>NZ_JAIQLH010000032.1 GCF_020037025.1 Streptomyces huiliensis
GGGCATCCCGGCCGAGGAACTCCCGCACGTCTTCGACCGGTTCTGGCGCTCCCCGGCCGCCCGCGGCCTCCCCGGCAGCGGCCTCGGCCTCTCCATCGTCGCCCGCACCGTCCGCCGCGCCGGCGGCGAGGTCGGCCTCCGCCCGGCGGAGGGCGGCGGCACACTCGCCGTCGTCCGCCTGCCCGGCGCGTCGGTGGAGCCACCGGCGGACGTGCGGGGCGTCTGAGGCGCGGCTGGAGGAATCCGGGTCCGGTCAGGGTTCCTTGGCGCGCTCGACGTGCAGCTCGTAGGTGGACGAGGGGGGCCCTTCAGCGTGTGCCGCGCGCCGTGGCGAACGATGAGGAACGCGAGTTCGCCATGGAACGCTTGACCGCGCCAGGGATCGAATGGGTGATCGCTTGACGAAAGCGGGATGCGCGCCCTGCGGCAGTCCTACGTTCGGCTCATGGTCACATCGCAACACGAGGCCTCGCACCGGGTCTTCCAGGAACAACCGCCGCTACTGGCCCCTGTCTTCCGGCTTCTGGGGGTCCACATGCCTCCCGAGAGGTCGGTGGAGATCCTGTCGCCCGACCTCACGGAGATCAGACCGCTGGAGCGGTGCGTCGACAGCCTGTTGCGCGTGGAGCCGAGCGACGGCAGCGGCACCTTCCTGGTCGCGATCGAATCGCAGGGCCGCAAGGACGCGGACAAGGTGGTGAGCTGGGCCTACTACCTGGCGTTCCTGAAGTCGAAGTACACCTGCCCGGTGCTGCTCCTCGTGTGCTGCCAGGACAAGGCGACCGCTGACTGGGCGGCCGGCCCGTTCCACCTGGGGCCGGAGAGCTGGCACTCGCTCTCGGTGCGTCCCATGGTCCTCGGCCCGGGGAACGTTCCGAAGATCCTCGACGCGGAGGAGGCGGCGCGCGACCTGACGCTCGCGGCGTTCTCCGCGATGACTCACGCGCGGGACCCCGGGATCGCGGACATACTGAAGGCACTGGCAAGCGCCTTGGGGGCGGCCGACCGGGCTGTCGTCCCCTACTACGTGGAGCTGTTGGACATCGCCTTGGGAGACACCAAGACGAGGGAGACCTGGAGGAAGCTCATGGCCATCCGCACGTACTTTCCCGGACGCGGGACGATCATCGAGGAGACGCTCCAGGAGGGCATGGCCAGGGGCCGCGCCGAGGAGCGTGCGGAGCGGGCCCAGGAGCGGGCCGAGACGGTGCTGCGCATGCTGGAGGTCCGCGGGATCACCGTGCCGGCAGAGCTCCGGGAGCGCGTCATCGGTTGCTCGGACCTTGAGGTGCTGGGTACCTGGGTGGACCGTGCGTGCACGGTCTCCCGGGCCGAGGAGATCTTCGACCAAAGCTGCTGACGGCGGTGGTGTCGTAGCTTCTCTCCCGCCGCCGGGCCGGCGCACCCGGCGGCGGGAGAGAAGTTCACCGGCCGGGACCGGCTACTTCACGACCGTGATCCGGTCCGCCTTCGGCGGGGACAGCGGGGCGGCCTTGGAGGAGTGGGCGCCCAGGTAGGCGAGGAAGACGTCCAGGTCCGACGCGCCGACCCGCTTGTTCTTGGCCTCCTTGAAGGTGGTGAAGCCGTCGCCGCCGCCCATCAGGAACTCGTTGGCCGCGACGCGGTACGTCTTCGCCGGGTCGATCGCCGTGCCGTCGAGCTTCACGGAGGAGGCGACGACGCGGTCGGCGCCGGTCTTCGTCAGGTCCAGGGTGTAGGTCAAACCCTTGCTGATCTGCAGGATCTTCGGCTGGGGGCCGTTGACCGCGCCGCTGACCTGCTGCCGGAGGACGGAGATGACCTGCGCGCCGGTGAGGTCGGCGGTCTGCATCATGTTGGTGAACGGCTGGACGGTGAACGCCTTGCCGTAGGTGACGACGCCGTCGCCCTCACTGCCCGCCGCCTTGTAGGCGAGGTCGGAGCGGATGCCTCCGGGGTTCATGAAGGCGATCTGCGCGCCGCCCTTGTCGGCCGGGGCCAGGGCCTCCAGCTGGGAGTCGGCGATCACGTCGCCGAGCGGCTTCTCGTACGCCTCGGAGCCGCGGCCGTTGATGTCGGCGGTGGTGTAACCGACGGGCCGGTTGGCGATCGGGGCGGCGAGGGCGTTCCAGCGGGCGATGAGGGAGGTCATGTCCGCGGCCTTGGGCCGGTCGCGGTCGACGACGTGGTTGGTGGCGTGCGGCCGGGCGACCGGGGTGCGGACGATGTCGCGGGTGCGGCGGTCGTACGTCAGCTTGGTGTCCGTGTACAGCCGGCCGAAGGAGGCGGCCGAGGTCACGGTGCGCGGGTTGCCGGCCGGGTCGGCGATGGTGCAGGCGTACGCCTGGTGTGTGTGGCCGGTGATGAAGGCGTCGACCTTCGGGGTGACCTTCTTGGCGATGTCGACGATCGGGCCGGAGATGCCGGCGCCGGCGCCCGGGCTGTCGCAGTCGTCGTTGTACGCGCCGGAGGCCGGCATGCCGCCCTCGTGGACGAGGGTGACGATCGCCTTGACACCCTGGCGGTCGAGCTCCTTGGCGTACTTGTCGATGGTCGCGACCTCGTCGGCGAACTTCAGGCCCTTGACGCCCTCGGCCGTGACCACGTCGGGGGTGCCCTTGAGGGTGAGGCCGATGATGCCGATCTTCACGCCCTTGTGCCGCCAGACCGTGTACGGCTTGAGGATGGGCTTGCCGGTCTTCTCGTCGGTGACGTTCGCGGCGAGGTAGGGGAAGTCCGCGCCCCGGAACTTCTTGCGCTTCTCGAAGCAGCCGTCCTTGGGGTGGCAGCCGCCGCGCTGCATCCGCAGCAGCTCGGCCC
>NZ_JAIQLH010000320.1 GCF_020037025.1 Streptomyces huiliensis
GGGGGCGCGGGACTTGGCGATGCCGTCCAGGGCCAGGACGAGTTCGCTGCGCAGGCCGGTGTACCGGGCCAGGCGGCGGGCCTGCTGGTGGTGGCGCCGGGCGAGGTCGAGGTCGCCGCGGGCGCGGTGCACCGCGCCCAGGACGTTGTGCACGGTGGCGGCGAGGGCCGGCCGGCGTACGGTGCGCAGCAGCCCCAGGGCGGCGTGGCCGGCGCGCAGGGCCTCGGCGTGCCGGCCCTGGCGGCGGTAGACGTCGGCGTAGCGGGCGAGGACGACGGCCTGGCCGTGGGGAGTGACGATGCGGTGGGCCAGCGCGGACGCCTCGGCGAGTCGGCGCAGCGCCGTGTCGAAGACGCCGGCCGCCGCGTGCGAGGCGGCCTCGCCGGTGAGGCCGGTGATCTCGCCGTGCGCGTCGCCGGCCGTCCTGCTGCCGAGCGTGATCAGGCGGCTGGTCTGCAGCGCCTCGGCGTGCCGGCCGAGGGCGCTCTGCGCGGTGCCGAGGCAGGCGAGGGCGGTGGTGCCCTCCTCTCCGCCGGTGCCGGTCCCGCTGAACAGCGCCAGGGCGCGGTGCAGGAAGTCGATGGCCTCCTCGTACCGGCCGAGGGTGGTGTAGAACATGCTGATCCTGCTGAGGCACAGGGCGGTGCCCGGCCCGTCGTCCAGCTCCTCGGCGATGACCAGGGCCTGTTGTGCGCTCTCCAGGCCCTCCGCGACGCGGCCGAGGTGCCAGCACGAGGTGGCGAGCGCGGTCAGGGCCGTGAGCAGCCGCTCGTCGTCGCCGAGGCGGCGGGCGGCGGCCGCGGCGACGCCGAGCACCTGGCGTTCGTCCTCGGTGTGGCCGCGCAGCCGGAGGCAGGGGGCCAGCGCGAGGGCCAGCCGGACGGCGTGGTGGTCGAGGCCGTGTTCGTCGGCGTGGACCAGGGCGGCCAGCAGGCCGGGCCGTTCGGCCTGGAACCAGGCCAGGGCGGCGGGTTCGTCGGCGGGCGCCCCGTCGGCGGCGCCCGCGT
>NZ_JAIQLH010000321.1 GCF_020037025.1 Streptomyces huiliensis
GTCCGGCGTCCGGCGTCCGGCAGACCTGACGAGCCCGCCGGGGCGAACCACACGCCCGGCCTGCCTCATCCACCCATACGGGTGACCCGGATCCGCGCCGACCGTTCCCCTATCCGCGCGGACCGTTCCCCTACCGACCCCCGTCCGCCTCCCCACCGCCCCGCTCGCCACCCCACCCCTCACCCCTCCGCGCCCCGCCCCGCCGCCCCCGTGACCAGGGCACGCAGTGCACGGGCAACAGGCTCAACCCCCACCCCCCGGTCACCACCAGCCCCTCCACGGAGTCCGCCCGCCCCGGTTCGTCGACGAGCCGGCAGACCGCCCACCACCACACCCCGCCCATCGCGACGGGCAGCAGCCGGAGGAGCGGACGCCGCCGCCGTATCTCGCGCCAGAGCAAGAGCATGCCGCCTCCTTCGGCGGGACACCGGAGCCCGCGTCCCCGCGGCGGAGCGCCCACCGGACGCCGGCCGTCAGCCGGTCGTCTCCGCGTCCTCACCGCGCAGCCGCGCCAGTTCCGCTTCGAGCTCCGTGATCCTGCGGTCGCGCCGGTGCAGTTCGACGATCACCCGCTGCTCGCCCTCGCGCGCGCCTTCCTGATAGACGCTGCGCACGAACGCGCCGGCGGCACGCTGGTCGAGATCCGACACCACCATGAGCTCGTTCGTGAACCGAATCACCGGGTGCTCGTCCATGCCCCCAGGAGACCCCGCCCGGCCCCGGCCCGCCACCCGAGCGGCCCGTCCCGGGCCATGCGCCCGTTCAGGCGTTCAGGGCGCCACGCAGCCCCTGCGCCGGCGCACGGCCTCCAGCCACCGGGCCCGCAACTGCTCGTACTGCCGCCGCTCGGCCGGGGTCAGCGGCCGGCCGTCGCGGTCGGTCAGGAAGGCGCGGATCGCGCGGTTGATCTCCTCGGCGGGACAGGGCCCGTCCGCGGGGTCGGCAGACATGCGTCTCAGGTTAGGGCCTCGCATTCCCGTCACCACCGCCTCGCCCGGATTCGCCCCCGGTCCGCCGGGCCCAGCCGGTCCTCGCACCGGACCCCGGGCGCCCGGCGGACACACCACCCACGACCGTCCCGCCTCACCACACGTCACCTCACGCGGAGAGCCCCTCCCGGCACACGCTGAGGCAGGCGTCCGCGAACCGCTGGAACGCGGCCCTGGTGTCGGGCCCGGCCACGCCGTCGATCGCCCCGGTGTAACCCCAGCCCGCGTCCCGCATCTGACGCTGCAACGCCATCACCGTGCCGCTCCCGACGACACCGTCGATCGCGCCGGTATAGCCCCAGTCGTGCTGGAGCCCTCTCTGATACGCCTGCCAACTGCTGGTGCCCAACTGCCCGTCGAGGGCACCGGTGTACCCCCAGTACTTCCGCAGCCAGCACTGCACGTTCCGCGCCTGCGTGGCGCTCAGCCCCAGGTTCTCCACCGCGAGCCGAGCGACGGCGGGAGCCGGGACCGCCACCTGCTGCTCAGAGACCGGCTCGAAAACCGGCGCGGAGGCCGCGAAGCCGGTGCCCGCACCGGCCAGGCCCCCGACGGCGAGGCCGACGGCGGCGGTCAGACCGACGAGTGCCCTGGCGAGAAGACGTGATCGCATGGATACCCCCTCCGTGTCCCGCGGGGCCCGGCACGTCCGGCGAACGGCTCGTCGGCCGCGTCGCCGATCCCCACGGCACCATGGTCCACGGCGTGACCGCGCGTGACCGCGGTCGTGCGGCGAAACCCTCCGAATGAGTGCTTGTCGGCACGCGGGACGTCCGACGCCTCTCTTACCGAGGACGCCCGCAAACGCCCCGGACAGACCGGAGGGCTCCCCGACCGCATTCCGTCGGGAAGCCCTCGCCGTCAAGAGGCGTCACATTCGCCCGCTCAGGCGTTCTCCGCCTGGAACATCCAGTGATGCTTCTCGAGGTCGGCAGTGAGGCCGATGATGATGTCCTGGGTCACCGGGTCCGGCTCGTCGGTGTCGCGGATGCGCTCCCGCATCCGGGAGATCACGGCGCCCAGCGCCTCGACCATGATGCGGACCGCGTCGACGTCCTTGTTCCAGCCGCTGCCCACGGTGTCGATGGCGCTGGTCTTCGCCACGGTCTCGGCACGGCCGTCCGGGGCGATGCCGAGGGCGGAGGCGCGCTCCGCGACGGTGTCGGCGTGCTGCCGGGCCGTCGTCACGACCTCGTCCAGCTGGAGGTGCACCGAGCGGAAGCGCGGGCCCACGATCGTCCAGTGGACCTGCTTCGCCACGAGCGAGAGGTCCACCAGGTCGACCAGGGCTCCCTGGAGGGCGTCACCGACGGTCTTGCGGTCCTGCTCGGACAGGGGGCTCTTCACGACAGACATGTACTGCTCCTTCACCGTCGACGTCGTTTCGCTTTCCTCCGTTGCACCTACCATCCCACAGCGACTCGAAACGGGCCGGAGGGAGAGAAGAAAGGGGTCGGGTCGGAAATGCCCGGCATCGGACTTCAAGCGGAACATCGCACGGAAAACACCGGTCCCCGCGGGCCGGAAGGGCCCGCGGGGACCGGAGGAGTCGAAGACGGACGGGACCGCCGAAAGGTAAGGCCCGCCCCGTCGCCGCCGTTACGCCGCGACCACGTCGACGGCCTCGGCAGGCGCCTTGATGGTCACGCGCTCGCCCGGGACGCCGGTCACGGACGTCACGGACACCGGGTTGAACATCGGCCGCATCGGCGCGGGTACCGGCTCGCTCGCCGCCGCCGACTGCGCCAGCTCGGCGAGCGACAGCTCGTCGCTCACCTCACGCATGACCTCGGACATCCTCACGTCCAGAGCGTCGCAGATTGCGGAGAGAAGCTCGGAGGACGCCTCCTTCTGCCCCCGCTCGACCTCGGAGAGGTAACCGAGCGAGACCCGGGCGGAAGAGGAGACCTCGCGCAGAGTGCGGCCCTGGCGTTGGCGCTGCCGACGCAGCACGTCACCGAGCAGGCGACGGAGCAGAATCATCGGTGGCTCCCTCCTTGGACCGCGAATCCGGATCCTTCACGCCCCACCGTACCGCCTCGGGGTGCGGCCGTGCGGGGAGCTATGTCGTGTTCACTCAGGGCTGCAAACATCCATTCCCCCCCTTGTGTTCCGTATCCTTTGCCCCCGCGTTCGCCGTCAATTCGTCCAGCAGCAGGCCGAGAACCGCGCGCACGGATTCCGTCCGGATCGTTTCCCTGCCGCCGTCCAGCGCGAGCTCGCGCACCGCGCACGTCCCGTCCGGGCCGGCCGCGGCGACGAACACCGTGCCCACGGCCTTGCCGTCCTGCGGGTCGGGACCGGCCACGCCGGTCGTGGCGAGGCCCCAGTCCGCGGCCAGCAGCGCGCGCACTCCGCGGGCCATCCGCCGGGCGACCTCGGGGTCGACCGCCCCCCGCTCGGCCAGCAGCCCGCCGTCCACGCCCAGCACCTCGCGCTTGACGTCCGTGGCGTACGCGGTGACCGCGCCGCGGACCGCGCGGGAGGCACCCGGGACGGCGGTCAGTGCGGCGGCCACCAGCCCGCCGGTGAGCGACTCCGCGACCGCCACCGTCCGGCCCCGGGAGACCAGCGCGGCCAGGGCCCGCTCCGCCTCCCGCGGGACCCCGGGGGTCACCGCGCGGACTCCGCGGCCCGGGCGTTCCGGCGCAGCACGACCGCCTGCCGTACGTAGTCCAGGCCGGTGAGGACCGTCAAGACGACGGCCACGGCCATCACCCAGAAGCGGACGGTGGCCAGCGGTCCCTCCAGGGCGAGGATGTACATGCCCACGGCCACGCCCTGGGCGAGCGTCTTCATCTTGCCGCCCCGGCTGGCGGGGATCACGCCGTGTTTGATCACCCAGAAACGCATCAGCGTGATGCCGATCTCGCGCGCGAGGATCACGCCGGTGACCCACCAGGGCAGGTCGTGCAGGGCGGAGAGGCAGAGCAGCGCCGCGCCCATGATCGCCTTGTCGGCGATCGGGTCGGCGATCTTGCCGAAGTCGGTGACCAGGTTGTACGTCCGGGCCAGGTGCCCGTCGAACAGGTCGGTGATCATGGCGATGGCGAACGCGGCCCAGGCGAACGAGCGCCACGCCGGGTCGTATCCGCCGTTGTGGAGCATCAGCAGCACGAAACCGGGCACCAGGAACAGGCGCCCCATGGTCAGGATGTTGGCGATGTTCCACAGCCTGACCCGCCGCACTCCCGGCGCCGCGGGGGGACGGCCCGCGGCCGATGCCGGGACTCCGCTCATCTGCCCGCCTCCTCGGTGCGTCCGCCGTCTCGGACCGGCTCCGCGACGAGGTCGACCCCCTCGCTCGCCACGACCGTGGCGACGACCATGCGTCCGGGCACCGGCGGGCTGTCCAGGCCCTCGGTGAGCAGCCTGACCTGGCCGTCGGTCTCCGGCGCCTGGTGCGCGGCCCGGCCGATCACGCCGTCCTCGTCGTCCACGCGGTCGACCAGTACTTCGATTGTCTCTCCGATCCGGTCCTCGGCGCGCTGCGCGGTCAGCTCCTCGGCCAGCCGCGACACGCGCGCCAGCCGCTCGGCGACGACCTCGGGGTCGTTCTTCTCCTCGTACCCGGCGGCCTCGGTGCCGTCCTCGTCGGAGTAGCCGAAGACGCCGATGGCGTCGAGCCGGGCGGCGGTGAGGAAGCGCTCCAGCTCCGCGACGTCCTCCTCGGTCTCCCCGGGGAAGCCGACGATGAAGTTGGACCGGGCGCCGGCCTGCGGCGCCTTGGAGCGGATGGTGTCCAGCAGCTCCAGGAAGCGCTCGGTGTCGCCGAAGCGCCGCATGGCCCGGAGCACGCCGGGCGCCGAGTGCTGGAAGGACAGGTCGAAGTAGGGGGCGACCTTGTCGGTGGAGGTCAGGACGTCGATCAGGCCCGGCCGCATCTCGGCGGGCTGGAGGTAGCTGACGCGGACCCGCTCCAGGCCGTCCACCGCCGCGATCTCCGGCAGCAGCGTCTCCAGCAGCCGGATGTCGCCCAGGTCCTTGCCGTACGAGGTGTTGTTCTCGGAGACCAGCATGACCTCCTTCACGCCCTGCTCCGCGAGCCAGCGGGCCTCGCCCAGCACGTCCGAGGGGCGGCGGGAGACGAAGGAGCCGCGGAAGGAGGGGATGGCGCAGAAGGAGCAGCGGCGGTCGCAGCCGGAGGCCAGCTTGACGGAGGCCACCGGGCTGTCGCCGAGCCTGCGGCGCAGCGGCGCGCGCGGGCCGGAGGCGGGGGCGACGCCCTCGGGCAGGTCCTCGGGGGCCGGCGCGGGCGCCTCCTGCGCGTGGCCGGGGAGCGCCACGGCGGCGTCCTGGCGCGCGGCGGGGCTGATCGGCAGGAGCTTGCGGCGGTCGCGGGGGGTGTGGGAGGCGTGGACGCCGCCCGAGAGGATGGTCTGGAGCCGGTCGGAGATGTCGGCGTAGTCGTCGAAGCCGAGCACGCCGTCCGCCTCGGGCAGGGCGTCGGCCAGCTCCTTGCCGTACCGCTCGGCCATGCAGCCGACGGCGACCACGGCCTGGGTGCGGCCGTGGTCCTTGAGGTCGTTGGCTTCGAGGAGGGCGTCGACGGAGTCCTTCTTGGCGGCTTCGACGAAACCGCAGGTGTTGACGACGGCCACATCGGCGTCGGCGGCGTCCTCGACGAGGTCCCAGCCGTCCGCCGACAGACGGCCTGCCAGCTCCTCCGAGTCCACCTCGTTACGGGCGCAGCCAAGTGTGACAAGAGCGACGGTACGGCGTTCGGGCATAGGGCTCAGCCTACTTTGTCCGGGCGCCGCTTCCGCTGCCGAGTGGCCGCCCGGTGCGGAGAGCCTGGTCACCCACCGGCTCTCCGCACCGGGACCCGAGGAACGGCTTGGTCAGCCGGCCGCCGGGTCGCCCTTGGTGTAGCTCAGCCGCTGCACCTGGCCGTCGTCGCCGACGTTCTTGATCTCCTTGCCGTTGACGAACAGCTGGACCGCCCCGGCGTTGCCGAGCACCAGGTCGATGCGGTTGCTGTCGGTGAAGGTCTTGGAGGCCCCGCGCTGGAGGACGCCTTCCTCCAGCAGCTTGCCGTTGTGGTCCTTCGCCGACATCCAGGTCTGGTCGCGCTCGGCGGTGAGCTTGACGGTGACCTTGTTCGCCGGGGCGCCGGCGATGGCGCTGTCGGACGGCTCGGGCTTGGCGTCGCCGGGCCGGTTCGGCGGTGCCTTGGCGGGGGCCTTGGACGGCTTGGCCGAGGCCCGGCCGGCCTCGACCGCGTCGTCCCGGCCGCCGGCGCCGCCGTTGAAGAGGGTGAACCCGACGAAGCCGACGACGGCGACGATCGCCGCGACCATGGCGGCGGTCCAGTTGGGCCGCCGCGGCTCGGGCCGGATCCGTTCCGCCTCGAAGACCGGGGCCGCCCGGCTCGGCCGGGGGCGCCCGCCGTGCTCGGCGTCGTACTGCTCGATGAGGTGGGCGGGGTCGAGGCCGGCGGCGCGCGCCAGCGTGCGGATATGTCCTCGGGCGTAGACGTGCCCGCCGCAGCGGGAGAAGTCGTCCTGTTCGATCGCGTGCACGATCGGGATGCGCACGCGGGTCGTCGTGCTGATCTGGTCGACGGTCAGCCCGGCTTGGATCCGGGCCTGCTGGAGAGCGCGGCCGACGGACGGCCGGTCGTCTTCCGGGGGTGAGTTGCCGATGGACACGTGGGCGCCTTTCGAGCGTGCAGCCACCTGCTGGAAGTTCAGTCTAGGGGGGACGCAAAAGGGTCCGGCAAGCGGGAAGCCGGTCTTTGTAGGCCATCAGAAGACCCGGGCCTCAGGCGGCTCTGCCGTACCGGCCGCGGCACATCGTCCCTCCTTCCCGCGGGCGCCGCACGGGCCCCGGGAAACGCCGGGGACACCCCGGGGAGAGGCGTCGGCCGGGACGGCGCGCCCGCCCCGGCCGTCCGTCAGCCCGCGGTCTCCCCGCGGATCAGTGCGAGGACTCCGTCCAGCTCGTCCGGCTTGACGAGCACGTCCCGGGCCTTCGACCCCTCGCTCGGGCCCACGATGTTGCGCGACTCCATCAGGTCCATGAGCCTGCCCGCCTTGGCGAATCCCACACGCAGTTTGCGCTGGAGCATCGACGTGGAGCCGAACTGGGTGGAGACCACCAGTTCGGCGGCCTGGCACAGCAGGTCGAGGTCGTCGCCGATGTCCTCGTCGATCTCCTTCTTCCGGGCGGAGCCGACCGTGACGTCCTCTCGGAAGACCGGCGCCATCTGGTCCTTGCAGTGCTTGACGACGGCGGCGACCTCGGCCTCGCTGACGAACGCGCCCTGGAGCCGGACCGGCTTGTTGGCGCCCATCGGCAGGAAGAGACCGTCGCCCTTGCCGATCAGCTTCTCCGCGCCGGGCTGGTCGAGGATGACGCGGCTGTCGGCGAGCGAGGAGGTGGCGAAGGCGAGGCGGGAGGGGACGTTGGCCTTGATGAGGCCGGTGACGACGTCCACGGACGGCCGCTGGGTGGCCAGCACGAGGTGGATGCCGGCGGCGCGCGCGAGCTGGGTGATCCGGACGATGGAGTCCTCGACGTCGCGCGGGGCCACCATCATCAGGTCGGCGAGCTCGTCCACGATGACCAGCAGGTACGGGTACGGCGACAGCTCGCGCCCGCTGCCCTCCGGCGGGCTGACCCGGCCCTCGCGCACCGCGGCGTTGAAGTCGTCGATGTGCCGGAAGCCGTAGGCGGCCAGGTCGTCGTAGCGCAGGTCCATCTCGCGGACGACCCACTGCAGGGCCTCGGCCGCCCGCTTGGGGTTGGTGATGATCGGCGTGATCAGGTGCGGGATGCCCTCGTAGGCGGTCAGTTCGACGCGCTTGGGGTCGACCAGCACCATCCGGACCTCCTCCGGGGTGGCCCGCACCATCAGCGACGTGATGAGGCAGTTGATGCAGGACGACTTTCCGGAGCCGGTGGCACCGGCGACCAGGACGTGCGGCATCTTCGTGAGGTTGGCCGTCACGTAGCCGCCCTCGACGTCCTTGCCGAGCGCCACGAGCATCGGGTGGTCGTCGCCGGCCGCCTCCGCCAGCCGCAGCACGTCGCCCAGGTTGACCATCTCGCGGTCGGTGTTGGGGATCTCGATGCCGACGGCGGACTTGCCGGGGATCGGGCTGATGATCCGGACGTCGGGGCTGGCCACGGCGTAGGCGATGTTCTTGGTGAGGGCGGTGATGCGCTCGACCTTGACCGCCGGGCCGAGCTCGACCTCGTACCGCGTGACCGTCGGGCCGCGGGTGAAGCCGGTGACCGCCGCGTCCACCTTGAACTCCGCGAACACGGTGGTCAGGGCGGCCACTATGGCGTCGTTGGCCGCGCTGCGCGCCTTGCCTGGACCGCCGCGCTCCAGCAGGTCGAGGGAGGGCAGGGCGTACGTGATGTCCCCGGCGAGCTGGAGCTGCTCGGCGCGCGGGGGGAGGCCGGCGGCCGGCGGCTCGGGGGCCGGCTTGGTGAGGTCGGGCACGGCCACGGTGGGCGCGGTGTCGTCCCGGCCGGAGGGCACGGGGAGCGTCTGCTCGGTGTCCTGCCGGATGCCGCTGCTGAGCCCGGCGACCAGCGGCGAGGGCTGGACGCCGTGCAGCACCGCGCCGTCCAGGTCCACGGCGGCCGCCGCCGCGAGGTCCACGGCGTCCGGGCCGGACTTCCGGGCGGGCGTCTTCCGGGCGCGCTTGCGGCCCTCCAGGGCGGCCGTCTCGGCGGCCTCGACGCCCTCCTCCGCCGCGGCGGCCCGGCTCGCGGCGGCGCGGCGGGGGCGCTTGGGCGGCGCCTCGCGCCACTCGGCCTCGTACTCCCCCGCCACCGGGTCCGCGTACTCGCCGGGATACGGCTCGAGCACCCCGAGCCGTATGGCCAGCTGCCGCAGCCGCCGGGGGATGGCGTTGACGGGCGTGGCGGTGACGACCAGCAGCCCGAAGATCGTGAGCAGCACGAGCAGCGGTACGGCGAGGACGTCGCCGACGGTGAAGACCAGCGGCTTGGACGCGGCCCAGCCGATGAGGCCGCCGGCGTCCTGCAGGGCCTGCGAGCCCTCGCCGCGGCCGGGCGTCCCGCAGGCCACGTGCACCTGCCCGAGCACGCCGAGGACCAGCGCCGACAGGCCGATGACGATCCGTCCGTTGGCCTCGGGCCGCTCGGGGTGGCGGAACAGCCGGATCGCCACGATGCCGAGCAGTATCGGCACCACCAGGTCCAGCCGCCCGAACGCGCCGGTGACCAGCATCCGTACCAGCTCGCCCACCGGCCCCTCCAGCCCCGACCAGGTGCCCGCGGCGACGACCAGGGCGAGACCGAGGAGGAGCAGCGCGACGCCGTCCTTGCGGTGCGCGGGGTCGAGGCTGCGAGCACCGCGCCCCACGCCCCGGAACAGGGCTCCGACGCCGTGCGCCAGGCCGCGTCCGGCGCGGCCGGCCACAGACGGGCGGGGCGGCGCCGCCTTCTTGGCGGGTGCCTTCCGCGCCGGCCGGGCCGCGGGCCGCTTCTGGACGGGCTTGGCCGCGCTCTTCTTGGCGGGCGGCTTGGCGGCGGCTCCCCCGGCGCGTCCGGTGCGCTGCCTGGTGCCCGCCGTGCTCTGGGAACCCTTGCCGGACGTACGTGAGGCCATGGTGCCGAGGTTACCGTCGACGGGCGTACGGGACACGTGCGCCCGGTCGTTCACCCGTTCGTGTCATGGCCGGATGCCGACGCGTCTGACGCGGCGTCGGACGCGGGATGGCCCCGGGTCGAACGCGGGACGGCCCCGGGCGACGGCCCGTCAGCTCTGCGAGGCCACCGGCGGGACGCTGCTGCCGGCGCCCGGCTCCAGGGCGTCCAGGGCGCGCCGCAGCCCGCTGAGCTTGCGCTCCAGGTGGGCGGCGGTGGCGACCGCGGCGGCGTCGGCCGACTCGTCCAGCTGTTTGGACAGCGCCTCGGCCTGCTCCTCGACGGCGGCGAGCCGCGCCGACAGCTCGGCGAGCAGCCCGGCGGTCTCCGGGGGCTCGCCGGCGGCGGGCCGGCCGGCGCCCTGGCCGTTCTCCATCTGCAGGCGCAGCAGCGCGGCCTGCTCCCGGAGCTGGCAGTTCTTCATGTACAGCTCGACGAAGACGGAGACCTTCGCGCGCAGCACCCACGGGTCGAACGGCTTGGAGATGTAGTCCACCGCGCCGGCCGCGTAGCCGCGGAAGGTGTGGTGCGGGCCGTGGTTGATGGCCGTGAGGAAGATGATCGGGATGTCCCGCGTCCGCTCCCGGCGCTTGATGTGCGCCGCGGTCTCGAACCCGTCCATTCCCGGCATCTGGACGTCCAGCAGGATCACCGCGAAGTCGTCCGTCAGCAGCGCCTTGAGCGCCTCCTCCCCTGACGATGCCCGCACCAGTGTCTGATCGAGCGCCGAGAGGATGGCCTCCAGCGCCAGCAGATTTTCCGGCCGGTCATCGACCAGGAGGATCTTGGCCTTCTGCACCATGGCCCGTCCTCCTCGCCCCGGAAGTGCACCGGGCGCCGCCCCAGGGGACGACTCCCTTGCGCCGCCCGTCCTTGTGCCGGTCATGGTAGCCGCACCCCGCCTGTCACCACACCCTGTCACCGCGATGTCACTGTGCACGTAGCGGAAACGCGGCACGGGACGTGAAAGTTCCCGGAATGCCGCGGTCCCACACGTCGTCGGCCACTCCCGGTCAGGAAAATGGGGAGGACCGATCCGGAGTCCGTCACTCTGCGCTCATGTACTGCTTCATCACCGTCAACAGATGATCAGTATCGACCGGCTTGGTCACATAGTTCGACGCCCCGGCCTCGATGCTCTTCTCCCGGTCGCCCTTCATCGCCTTCGCCGTGAGCGCGATGATCGGCAGCTCGGCGAACTGCGGCATCTTGCGGATCGCCGCCGTGGTCGCGTAGCCGTCCATCTCCGGCATCATGATGTCCATCAGGACCACCACGACGTCGTCGTGCTGCTCCAGCACCTCGATGCCCTCGCGCCCGTTCTCCGCGTAGAGCACCGTCAGCCCGTGCTGCTCCAGCACGCTGGTGAGGGCGAAGACGTTGCGGATGTCGTCGTCGACGATCAGCACCTTCTCGCCGCGGAACGAACCGGTGAACCCGGGCGTCCCGCCCGTACGCCCGTCCTCGGCCCACTCCTGCTGCGGCACGGACGGCGCCGTCGGCTGGGCGGCGCCCGGCCCCGGCGGCGTGGCGGCCCCCGCGGGCGCCGCGC
>NZ_JAIQLH010000322.1 GCF_020037025.1 Streptomyces huiliensis
GCCGGCGCCCCCGGCGGACGGGCGGCCGAGTGGAGCGCGCTCGCCGACCGCCTGGTGGCCGACACCGCCGCCCGCTGCCTCCACCCCTCCGGCCGCTGGCAGCGCTCCCCCGAGGACCCCGGCCTGGACGGCGCCCTGCTGCTGCCCCCGTTGCGCGGCGCCGTCCCCGCCGACGACCCGCGCACCCGCGCCACGCTCCGCGCCTACGTCGACGAGCTCACCGAGGACCACTACGCCTACCGCTTCCGCCACGGCGACCAGCCGCTGGAGGAGGCCGAAGGGGCCTTCCTACTCTGCGGCTTCGTCACCGCCCTGGCCGAGCACCAGCAGGGCCGCGAGGCGTCCGCCTTCCGCTGGTTCGAACGCAACCGCGCCGCCTGCGGCCCCGCCGGCCTCTACTCGGAGGAGTACGACGTCGCCCAGCACCAGCTCCGCGGCAACCTCCCGCAGGCGTTCGTCCACGCCCTGATGCTGGAGTGCGCGGCCCGCCTCGCCGGGCCCTGGGGCGGGCCCTGACCCGACCGGGCCATGTCTCCTCGTCCCCTGCGGACGGACTCCCGGCGCCCGCCCGCCCGGTTTCGCCGGACGGATCCGTGGCACCCGCGTCATGCCGCCGTGAACGGCGGCCGTGGTGGACGGGAGGAACGGAGGCACATCATGGCGGCGAGTGCGGGACCGGGCGGCGCGCCGTGGCCCGAGGCGGCCGGACGGCTCTGGCGGGACGTGTCCGGGCTGGTCCGCGCGGAGGCCGGGGGCCCCGGCGGTCCGCTGACCGCGGCGGTCGGCCGGGCGCGCGTCGCCGGGACCGCGATGGCGCTGAGCGGCGCCCTCGGCGCGCTCTCCCTCGTCTCCGCCCACCAGGCCCTGTTGCGGACCGCCGAGCGGGTCCTGCCGCCGCCCCGGGCGGCCTGGGCCCTAGCGGCCGGCTACGCCGGGGCCGCCGTCGGCCTCACCCGGCTGCGGCGCTCCGCCTCGCGCGCCGCCCGGCGGTCCTCCGTGGAGGCCGCGGAGCTGGTGCTGACGGAACTGGCCGCGTCGGACGCGTGACCCGGCGGCCGTCGGTCGTCTGACGTGGGTCGTCTGACGAGGGTCGTCGGGCGTCTGCCGCCGGTCGGCAGTCGTCAGTCTTGGCGGACGACGCAGAGCGCCCAGATGACGAGCGCGCACGCCGCCATCACGACGATCGACCACAGCGGGAAGTAGGGCAGGGACAGGAAGTTGGCGATCAGGATGAGCGTCGCGATGAAGACGCCCAGCACCCGGGCCCACGGGGAGACCTTGAACAGGCCGACGCCGACCATGATGGCCGCGATGCCGAGGAAGAGGTGGACCCATCCCCAGCCGGCCACGTTGAACTTGTAGACGTAGTCGGGCGCGTTGACGTACACGGAGTCGTGGACGATCGCCGAGACGCCCCTGAGCACGTTCAGGAACCCGTCGATCAGGAGCATCACCGCGGCGAAGATGGTCAGCCCGGCGGCGACCGTCGTGGACCGGTCGGTCTGGTGATGCGGGGAGTGCGGGTGCGACGAGGAGTGCGACATGGTCTTCCTCCTGTGAATGCGGCGGCGGATGAGTCCGGCCCAGGCGTCCAGGGGGCTTTCACGGGCCCCCGGCCCCGCGCTTTTTCCGCGCGGGGTGGGGCGACCGACGGTGACCGCTCCCTCCCATCGTCACCACGCCGCGCCGTAGATCGCACCTCGGCTCGCGACAGGCGCGTTTCCGCCGGTCACGAGCCCAGGGGCGGCCACCGGAACGCCGGCCGCCCGCGCTAGGGTGCGCCGGATGAGTCTCTATATCGTCGTCGGATTCGGGCCCGGCGGAGCGGCCGCCGCCCGGCTGCTGGCCGAGCAGGGCCACGAGGTACGCGTCGTCACCCGGTCCGGCCGCGCACCCGAACCCGGCATCGAGCACCTCGCCCTGGACGCGGCGGACGGAGCGCGGCTCGCCGAGGCCGCGCGCGGCGCCACCGCGATCCTCGGCTGCGCCGCGCCGCCCTACCACCGCTGGACGAAGGAGTGGCCGGCGCTGACCGCGTCGCTCGCCGGGGCGGCCGAGGCGACCGGGGCCGTCCTGGTCATGCTGGGCAACCTCTACGGCTACGGCCCGGTCGACGGGCCCCTGACCGAGGACCTGCCGCTCGCGGCGACGGGCCCCAAGGGGCGGGTGCGCGCCGCCGCGTGGGAGCGGCTCCGGGCCCTGCACGAGCAGGGGCGCGTCCGGGCGGCCGAGGTGCGGGCCTCCGACTTCTTCGGGCCCGGCGTCACCGACGGCGGCCACCTGGCGGCGCGCTTCGTGCCCCCGCTGCTGCGCGGCAAGGCGGTCACCGCGCTGGGCGACCCCGACGCCCCGCACAGCTGGAGCTACCTCCCCGACGTGGCCAGGGCCCTGGTGGAGGCCGCGGGCGAGGAGCGGGCCTGGGGGCGCGCCTGGCACGTTCCGACGGAACCCCCGCTGTCCGTCCGGGAGATGGCGGACCGCCTCGCCGCGGCGGCCGGGACGGCACCGGTCGCCGTCCGCGCGATGCCGCCGGCCGTCCTCGGCGTCGCCTCGCTGTTCTCCCCGCTGCTGCGGGAACTGAAGGAGGTCCGCTACCAGTTCGACCGCCCCTTCGTCGTCGACTCCGGCGCCTACCAGGCCGCGTTCACGGTCCGCGCCACGCCCGTCGACGAGCAGGCCGGGGCGACGGTCGCGTGGTGGCGGGAGCGCCTGGCCGCCCACGGCTGACCGCGCGCCCGTCCGCCGTGTGGCGCGCGGGCGCGGCACCGGCCGCGGAACCAGCCCCTCGCGCGCCGCACACAGAGAAGCGAACGTTCACGCTTTGCCGCGAATCCGAATGGATGCCGGGATTTCGCACGGGGCCGGGGGCATGGGCCGGACATCCGATTCCGGAAGGAGATGGGTGACATGGCGATGGATCCCGACACCGGGCTCCAGGGAATCGACCCGGCCACCTGGGAGCAACTGGCCCGGTCCGCCAATGAACTGAAGGAGGAGGGCCGGCCCGACATCACAGCCGACGAGCTGAAACAGCTCTACGTCGCGGAAGCTCAGCGCGTCGAGGACAAGGGCGAGGAACCGCCCGCGGTCATTGAGCGGGTGTCGGGTGAGGCCGACAAGTGGGACCCCTGGGAAGTGCGGGTCATCGGGCCGCTGAGCGTCTACGGAGGCATCGAGTTCTCCGGCGGCTCGGACTGGACGGTCCGCGCCGAAGTGGGCATCAAGCTGTCCGGCAAGGTGATCTGGAAAGAGGGGTTCCACCTCACCTCGAAGATGAACAGCATCACGTGGGAGAAGACCTTCGCGGTGGTCTCCGGAAAGCTCACCGTCGGCATCTACGGCAACGACAAGTGCCTCTGGGTGAGCGGTGAGGCCTGCTACTGGTGGGGCAAGTGGCACTGCGCCGGCTTCAACGAGAAGATCGGCTGCTTTGGCTGACGCGCCGGTCCCTCCGGGGCCGCCGGGCCCCCTTCCCGGGCGAGGGGAAGGGGGCCCGGCTTGTCACCGGCTCGGGTCAGCGGACGAACTTCCAGGTGATCCCGTTCACCACGCCCCGGTCGAGCGGCGCGAGTTTCCCAAACGCCGTCTGGCTGAGGTCGATGTGCGTCCGGTCGCAGGACGGACACTTGTCCCGGACCGGAACGCGTATGGTCTTGCCGTTGTAGGAGACCTCCACCGAAACGCCTCTGCACAGCGGGTCGTTGTTCGGGTTCGGGGTGGTCCACCACGCGGCGGGTATCGCCACCAGATCCTGCGACGAGGCGTCGATCGGCGTCCCGCAGGCGCCGTAACCCCGGTCGTTGTAATAGGTCATCTTGCCGGTCATCTTCTGGCCGATCGGAATGTCGGCCGACGCCGGTCCCGCGGCCAGGGCGATACCCGTGACGGCGGCGGCCACCGTGCAGGCGGCGAAACGCATTCGCCTGAATTTGCGCATGGTGATGTTCCTCCTGAGGCAGGGGAATACGACACGCGGAGCCGGGGTCGGAAAGGCGGTCGTCGACTCGGGCTCCGGCTTCGGGACCCATGGATTTCACGGTCCCCGGTGTCCCCGCAACCCCCGTCGGCCTCAGTTGTCCGGAACCGAGTGCTCTATGCAGCCAGTTGGGCCGGAACACCGTAGCTTCCGGCCGAAAACACACCGGAACACCCGGGCGCGGCGAAACACCCGGGTACGGTGAGACATCAGGGCACGACGGACGCCGCAGCCGGCCGGGGACTTACCGGGCCTTACGCCCGTCCGCCGCGCGGCGCCGACTCGGGAGGAAGGCGGACGGAGAGCAGGCACACGTCGTCCCGCTGCTCGTCGGGGAGCAGCCGGGCGAGCAGCGCGTCGAGGGAGCCGGAGCCGCCCCGCGCGGACACGTTCCCGACGGCCTCGGCGAGCCGGTCGAGGCCGGTGTCGAGGTGCTCGCCGGGGCGCTCGATCAGCCCGTCGGTGTACATCAGCAGGTGGTCGCCGGGCTCGATCCGGCAGGTGGCCTCGCCGTAGGAGGGCCGCAGGGTCGCGCCGAGCAGCACACCCTCCGGCGGCGTCAGGTACTCCGGCTTGCCCTGCCGCACCAGGAGCGGCGGCGGGTGACCGGCCTGGGCCCAGGTCAGGCAGCGCTCGGCGGGGTCGTACCGGCCGAGGACCAGGGTGGCCGTGGCGTGCCCGTCAGGGGTGTGCAGCAGCAGCGTGTTGAGCCGGTGCAGGGCGCCGGTCAGGGAGGAGCCGGTGAACACCATCCCCTTCGCGGTGAAGCGCAGTTGCGCCATGGTGGCCACCGCGTCGATGCCGTGCCCGGCGACGTCCCCGACGGCGAAGAGGACGCACCCGTCGGGCATCTCGACGGCGCTGTACCAGTCGCCGCCCACGCTGAGGTCGTCGTGCGACGGCAGGTAGACGACGTCGACCCGGAGGTCCGCGAGGTTCAGCGACTGGGTCGGCAGCGGCAGCAGAGCGTGCTGGAGCCGCGCCGCCACCAGGCGTTCGGCCTGGAGCACGTTGCGCTGGGCGAGCACCGCCTGCTGGGACTCCAGCAGGGCCAGTTCGGCGCGGCGCCGGGCGGTGAGGTCCATGATGACGCCGTGCACCTCGACGGGCGTGCCGTCGGCGTCCCGCACCGTCTCGGCGACGATCCGCAGGTGCTTGACGCCGGACGCCGTCGCGAACCGGAACAGGTGGTCCATGGGCATCCCGTCGCCGAGGAGCGCCTGCACGGCCCGGGCGAAGTCCGGCAGGTCCTCGGGCAGCAGGTGGCGCGGCATCTCGTCGAGGCCCATCGGCCCCAGCGACGGGTCGCGGCCCAGGATGTCGTAGACCTGCGGCGACCAGGTGGCGGTGCCGGTGGCCAGGTCCCAGTCCGTCCAGCCGAGGTTGCCCAGCCGCTGGAGGTCGGCGAGCAGCTCCTGCTGCCGGGCCTCCGTGTCGTGGCCGGTCCAGCTGACGACGAGCGAGCCGCCCAGGCGCGCCACCCGCACCGAGTAGACGGACTGCCGGCGGACGCCCGCGACGACCTCCTCGTAGGCGAACGGCTCGCTCTGGTACGGCCGCCCGGTCTCCAGGGTGCGCAGGTAGCCCTGCCAGACGGCCGATCCCGCCATGGTGGGGTAGCACTCCAGGACGCGCAGGCCGACGAGTTGGCGGCCGCGCCGGCCGGTGACGTCGACGGAGCGCGGCGCGGCGGCGTCGATCCGGAAGTCCTCGACCTCGCCCGTCGCCGACCGGACGGGGGTGAGCAGGGCCGCCGGTTCCATGAGCGCGTCGAAGACCGCCTGGGCCGGTTCCGTGACCGCCGGGACGGGCCGGCGGGCCGGGGTGCCGCACATGCGCAGGCTCCCCGCGCAGAGCCGCGCCACCGCCCGCAGCAGGTCCCGGACGGCGGGGTCGAAGGGGGCGTCGACGGTGCGGAGGACGCCCAGGGCCGCGGTGACCGCGCCGCCGGTGACCACCGGGAGCCAGGCCCGGCTGGGCCACCGGCGGGCCGGCTCGCCGATCAGGTGGTACCGCAGCGCGTCCCGCTCGGGGTCCTCCAGCCAGACGGCCTCGCCCCGGCGGACGACGTCCTGCGCGGCGATGCCGCTGACGGGCGGCACGGACCGCCACTGGGCGGCGACGGCGGCCCCGGTGCCGGCGTGGCCCCCCAGCTCCAGCACGCCGTCCGGGCGGCCGAGGAAGATCATCACGGCGTCGGCGCGCACCGGCGCCCCCGCCAGCTGGTCCAGCAGCGTCCCGGCGAGCTCGGGCAGGCCGGAGACGCGGGCCAGGGCCTGGCCGACGGCGCCCAGGACCTCCTCGTGCGTCCGGTGCCCGGCGGGCCGCGGGAGGGCGCCGCGGGCGTACCGCGCGGGGTCGAACACCGAGCCGCCGCCTTCGGGCTCCTCCGGCCCCTCCCGACCCGGGGGCCTCCGGGCGGCGGGGACGCCGCCGCCCTGCGGCAGGTCGCCGAGGACGATCCAGCACTCCTCCATCAGCGTCCGGCCGGCGGTGCGCGCCCGCCGCGTCAGCTGCTCGTAGGCCGCCGGGGCGGAGCAGTGGGAGCGCGCCATCAGCACACCCTTGGCGCGTTCCAGCACGGCCGTGGTGGACGCCAGGTGCTCCAGCCGCTCGTTCTCCGCCCGTAGCCTGGCCACCACCTTCGCCAGTGCGGCGACGTCGGGTTCGACGCCGGACTTCTCGTCCTGGACAGACTCGCTCGTCACGTGCCGAGCATGGCACAGACGGCCGCCGCCCGGCCCGTCGCCGCACATCAGGGCGAATGTCCGGCCGGACGTTCGGTTGGGGGAGCGGGCGCCGCCGTTCCGTCCATGCTCTCAGGAACCCCGGTTCCGTGGAAGGGAGTTCGAGTCGCCGGGGCCGGCGTTCGCGAGGGCCGGACCGAGTCGTGCGGGACCGGCAGAACCGGGTGAACGCCCCCGGCCGCTCCGCTACCGTGGACGGGGCGAACCGCTACAAGGCCCGCATGACGGCCACTTCGCCCTTCCGGGACACCTCCCACCACCGCCTTCGCTCGAGGGCCCGCCGGCACCGGCGGCCCCCGCGCATCCGACCTGCCCGGGACACGCCGGAGAGGACACGAATCGGTGAACGGATCCATGCGGGACAAGATCGCTCTCGTCACCGGCGCGGCCCGCGGCCAGGGCCGCGCGCACGTCGTGCGGCTGGCCCGCGAGGGCGCCGACGTGATCGCCGTCGACCTGTGCGGCCGGCTGCCCGGCGTCGCCTACGCCTCCCCGGTGCCCGAGGACCTGGACGAGACCGTCGCCCTCGGCGAGGCGCACGGCCGGCGGATCGTCCCCCTGGTCGCCGACGTCCGCGACCTCGCCGGGCTGCGGAAGGCCGTGGACGGAGCCGTGGAACGGCTCGGCCGGTTGGACGCCGTCGTGGCCAACGCGGGCATCTGCATCCCCTGCGCCTGGGACCGGGTCACCGAGGAGATCTTCCGGGACACCATGGACGTCAACGTGCGCGGCACCTGGAACACGGTGATGGCGGCCGCGCCGCACCTGGTGGCGGCGGGCGGCGGCTCCGTCGTGCTGATGAGCTCGTCGGCGGGGCTGAAGGTCCAGCCGTTCATGATCCCTTACACCGTCAGCAAGTTCGCGGTGCGCGGGATGGCGAAGGCCTTCGCCGCCGAGCTCGCCCGGTTCGGGATCCGGGTCAACAGCGTGCACCCGACCGGCGTCGACACCGCCATGGGCAGCCGGCCCATGCTCGCCAAGGTCGCCGAGGCGAGCATGGCCGACCCCCGGCTGCGCGGGATGCTGGTCAACATGCAGCCGGTGGACGGGATCGCGGCCGAGGACGTGGCCGAGGCCGTGCTGTTCCTGCTGTCGGACGCCTCCCGGCACGTCACCGCGCACGCCCTGGCGGTGGACGCGGGCGTCAGCGAGTTCTGAGCCACCTCTCGTAGACGGGCCGGTTCCGCCATGTCCCTCCACCGCCACCTCGTCGGCCGCGCCTGGGCCACCGGACCCCTGCGGTGGACGTTCGCCGACACCGCCCTCTACGCGCTCGGCGTCGGCGCCGGGGCCGACGACCCCGCCCGCGAACGGGAGTTCACCACGGAGAACTCCGCGGGCGTCACCCCGGCCGTGCTGCCGACCTTCGCCACCACCCTCGTCCCGCCGGGGGAGCGGCCCGCCCTCGGCGACTTCGACGTCACCCGGCTGCTGCACAGCCACCAGTCGCTGACGCTGCACGGCCCGCTGCCCGTAGAAGGGGCGGCGGTCACGGAGTCCCGGCTGACCGCGCTCCACGACCGGGGGAGCGCCGCGCTCGCGGTCATCGACTCCCGCTGCGCGGACGCGGCCACCGGCCGGCCGCTCGCCGACCTGCGGACCGGGCTGACCATCCGGCACGAAGGCGGCTTCGGCGGCGAGCCGGGCGAGGACGAGCCGTGGCGGCGGCCGGAGCGGGAGCCCGACCACACCGTCGGTTACCGCACCGCCCCCCACCAGGCCCTGCTCTACCGGCTCTGCGGCGACCGCAACCCGCTGCACTCCGACCCCGCCGTGGCCGCGCGGATCGGCCTCCTCAGGCCGCCGCTGCACGGGCTGTGCACCTTCGGGTTCGCCGGGCGGGCCCTGCTGCACGCGCTGTGCGGGGGCGACCCGGCCCGGTTCGGGACGGTGTCCGCCGCCTTCACCGCGCCCGTGCTGCCGGGCCGGGACCTGACCGTACGGATCTGGGAGACGGCCGGCGGGGCCCTGTTCGAGGTCCGCTCGCACGGGCGGGTGGTGCTGGGGCGGGGGCGGTTCGCCCCGCGCGGCGGCTAGGGGGTGTCTGACGGATCTCCGCGGGGAAGGAGCGGCGTCCGGTGCGTGCTCTCGGCGTGCCGGCCGGAAGCCCTCGTACTGGGCGTACGTGGGCTTTCGGCCGGTGCGGCGAGAGTGCGTGCCGGGCGTCGCGACGCCGCGGAGATCCGTCAGACACCCCCTAGGGGGTGTCCGTGTAGCGCTCGGCGTACCAGCGCACCGTGCTCCGCAGCCCGTCCGGCAGTCCGATCGACGGCCGCCAGCCGGTGGCGAACAGCCGCGTGACGTCCAGGAGTTTGCGCGGCGTCCCGTCCGGCCGGCTCGGGTCCCAGACGATCCGCCCGGTGTACCCGACCGCGTCGGCCACCATCCCGGCCAGCTCCGCGATGGAGAGGTCCCGGCCGGTGCCGACGTTGACCGGCGACGCGTCGTCGTAGTGCCGCAGCAGGTGCAGGCAGGCCGCCGCGAGGTCGTCGACGTGCAGGAACTCCCGGCGCGGTGTGCCCGTCCCCCAGACGACGACCTCCTCGGCGCCGGTCCGCGCCGCCTCGTGGAACCGTCGGACCAGCGCGGGGAGGACATGGGAACGGGTGGGGTGGAAGCTGTCCCCGGGGCCGTAGAGATTGGTGGGCATCACGGAGATCCACCGCCGGCCGTACTGCCTGCGGTACGAGCGCACCGCCACCACCCCGGCGATCTTGGCGATGGCGTAGGCGTCGTTGGTCTCCTCCAAAGGGCCGGTGAGCAGCGCGGACTCGGGGATGGGCTGCGGGCTGAGCTTGGGGTAGATGCACGACGAGCCGAGGAACAGCAGCCGGTCGACGCCCGCGGCGTGCGCGGCGGTGAACAGGTTGGTCTGGATCATGAGGTTGTCGGTGAGGAACTCGACCGGTTCCGCGTCGTTGGCGGCGATGCCGCCGACCCGGGCGGCGGCGTCGATCACCACGTCCGGGCGGACCGCGGCGAGAAGGGCGGACGCGGCCCGGGCGTCGGTCAGGTCCACGTCGGCGGAGGCGACGCCGACGACCGAGCCGAACCCCTCGGCCGCCAGCCGGCGGAGCAGGGCCGAGCCCACGAGGCCGGTGGCGCCCGCCACCAGTACGGTCGCGGACGGTGTGAGGAGGGTCATGGCTGCCTTTCCTCCGGAGCGGCGGACGGGCTCTCCTGCGGCGCGGCGCCGTGGGCGGCGAGCGGCGCGGGAAGGCCGGGGACGTCCAGGCCCCGGCAGTACAGGGCGCCCAGCAGGCGCGGCAGGGCGACCGGTTCGGGGGTGCCCCGGTGCCCCGAGGCGGCCACGAGCGGGGCCGCGACCCCCTCGGCGCGCAGCGTGTCCCGGAGCGGGCGGGCCAGCACCGGGTGCGGGCCGACCTCCACGAACGCCCGGACGCCCCGGGCCGCCAGCGCGGACACCGCCTGGGTGAAGCGGACGGGACGCCGGAGGTTGCGCGCCCAGTAGTCCGCGGTGCCGGAGTCGGACGTGGTTTCAGTGCCGGACGCGGTGCCGGGGTCGGACGTTGTGCCGGCGTCGGACTTGGTGCCGGTGTCGGACGACGTGCCGGTACCGGCACCGGGCGGCTCCGGGCCCGCGTCGACGGTCGACACCCAGGGGACGCGCGGTGCGGCCGGGGCCAGCCCGGCGAGCGCGGCGCGGAGTTCGGGCAGCACGCCGTCGACGAACGGACTGTGCGACGCCGCGTCGATCCGGATCGTCCGGCACCGCACCCCCTCCGCCTCCAGGGCGCCGACCAGCGCCCCCACCGCGTCCGCCGCCCCGGTGACCACCGTCTCCCGGGGCGCGCTGTGGGCGGCGACGACCACCGTTCCCGGGGTCGCCGCGCAGCGCTGTGCGACGGTGTGCCGGTCCAGGCCGACCGTGGCCATCGCCCCGCCGCGCGCCGCCCGGGCGAGCAGCCGGGAGCGGACGGCGACGACCCGGGCCGCCTCGGGGAGGGTGAGGACGCCCGCGACGTGGGCGGCGGCGACCTCGCCGAGGCTGTGCCCCACCACCGCGGCCGGCCGCAGCCCGAGCGACAGCAGCCAGCGGGCGGTGGCCACCTGCACCGCGAAGATGAGCGGCTGGACGACGTCCGGCCCCTCGTCCCCTCCGCCGGGCGGCCGGGCGAGCGGTCCGGTGACGCCGCCGGGCAGCAGCCCGTCGAGTTCGGCGAACACCCCGGCGGCCACGGGCGACCAGCGGGCCAGGGCGCGGCCCATGCCCGGCCACTGGCCGCCGTGCCCGCCGAAGCACCAGGCCGCC
>NZ_JAIQLH010000323.1 GCF_020037025.1 Streptomyces huiliensis
TTTACGGGACAGCCTTTAGGGCTTGTCCGGTGGGTCCGTGCTGGGTGGACAGCCGATGTGCCAGCTCGCGACCTTGGCTTCCGGTTCTACTCTCAGCCATCTCTGGGCTGGAATCACCCCCCAGTAGCCGCTCTGGAGCTCGCCCCTGTCATGATCACCAGCAGGTCGGTACCGTGCCGACCAGAGGAGGGAGAGTTGTGTCCGCTGATGACTGGGACGCCCAGCTCGGAATCAACACCGGCCAAGCCGCTTACCTGAACGCGAACGTTCGCTATCACAACGTTGGCAACGCCCCTGTCTATAACGTGTCCCCCAGCACCCCAATGGTCATCTCCGCCGAGAGCGCGCCTGCCGAAGCCCCTGCCGACCTGGGCGAAGGGCAGAATGCTCTTGCTCTGGGCATAGCGGACGGCGTGCCGGTCCTCAAGGTCGAGGGGACCGAAATCCCTCATCTCATTCCCGTTGTCGACGCGTCCGGAAACGTCCTGGCGACGTACAAGGTCGAGCCCGCACAGCAGTCCTGATCCTTGCCAGAAGCTGTCCGTGCGGCATGACGTCATGAGCGGAGCCATAGGCGCACGGCAGCGACGGTTACGGTGCCATGAAAGACGTACGCTCGCTTGTCAAAGCGCGTGGCTACAGCCCGAAGTCCCTTCAAGGCACTGATTGTCCGCTCGACTTCGTTGCGGCGCTTGTAGATCGTGTCAGCAAAGCCGGTGGGCCGGCCACCCGCGCTACCGCGGCGCTGGCGGTTGGCCTGCTGGTTGGCCGGCTCCGGAATGGTGTGCTTGATCTGCCGACGCCGCAGGTACCGGCGATTTCGGCGCGAGCTGTACGCCCGGTCCGCGCAGAGACGGTCGGGGCGGGTCCTCGGGTGGCCGCCGCCCAGGCGAGGAACACGGATGAGGTCCAGGACCGGGATCATCTGTGGGGCATCGCCCCATTGACCTGGCGTAAGTACGAAGGCGAGAGGCCGTCGGCCACCCTCACTGGCTAGGTGAATCTTGGTCGTGAACCCTCCGCGTGAACGTCCCAGCGCCTCGTCAAGCCGGTGCCGGACCGGCTGACGGCGGCGCCCTGGAACGTTCGGGGCACACTTACGGGCTCCTGCGGCATGCTGGTGGGCACGGCACACGGTCGAGTCCACGCTGACAAGGCTCCAGTCAATGCGGCCTTCCGTATCGGCCCTGGCCTGGAGAGCACGGAAGATCTTTTCCCATGTACCGTCAGCCGACCAGCGCCGATGACGGTCATGAATCGTCTTCCACGCTCCAAAACGGAGCGGGAGGTCCCGCCAGGGAATCCCAGTCCGGCCGGAACAGGATGCCGTTGATCACCACGCGGTGATCTTTCCAGCGGCCACCCCGACCCGCGTTCTTCGGCAAGTGCGGCTCCAGCCTCGCCCATTCCTCGTCCGACAAGTCACCCCGCCCCACGCCTCCCGAAACGATCCTCTATCTGTATGGTCACTCGACCCCTCGGACAGGCCCTAGGCCCATTCTGCCGAGCTGCGCCGCTGCGCGGAGAAGATCCACGTAGGTGAGTGAAAGCAAGGTTGGGGCGCGTCTTCACACAGGTCTCGAGTGCCGCGGCACCGGGCGCTCGCCGACTACCTGGCTCGGTTGCTGGAGCCGCGCGACCCGTCCGCCCGCCGCAACGGTGTCAAGGCGCTCCACATTGGGCTGGTTGAACCCGCGGAGGAGCGGGAGAGGTTCTTCGGCTCCTCCGAGACCGCCGCGGTGGTGCCGCTGCCGTCGTTCCACGGGGCGGACGGGTTCGATTGCGGCGTCTTACGCAGTCGCGAGGCGGCGGTGGGGTAACACTGGTGGGGGTGTGAGTTGAGGTGTTGTGGGTGGTGTGTGCTGGGATGTTGCAGATCGGGTGAGAACCGGTGGGGGTGGTCTTTGCCGGGGTGTTGGGTGGGCTGGCCTGTGGGTGTTGCGGGTTCGTTGAGAGAAGCTCGGGCTGTTGCACTTACCTTCTGCGTCTAATGGCGCTGTTCGTGTTCATGCTGGTCAAGGGGTGTTGTGCCTGGTCAGCGTGGTGTGGTGCGGGGGCGGTTCCGGGCCGGGGTGGTGGGGCGGTGGTGTTGTTCGGCGAGATGGTCCAGGCGCACAGCATCCAGTGACGTCTTGGTGATGCGTTCGGTGCCGTCGAGGATGCTGGTGATCGCTGCTTGGCGGATGAGGCGGGTCAGGCTCCCGATGCGGCCCGCGGTGCGCTGGTGGAGGTATGAGGCGTGGCGGGGGAGGGTCCCGGGCCGGTGCGCTCTCAGGTCGAGTGCGGCTTCCACTCCCGTGATCAGCTCGCGGAAGGGTTCATGTTTCCCGGATCGTGCGGGGAATGCCCCGCATTCCACCAGGCTGGCGCGTGCGGCGAGTTGTGCCCCGCGGACCCCGCTGAACAGGGCGGTGCTGGTGACGTCGATGCCCGCGTACACGAAGGTCGCCCGGATGCGTTCGGTGAGGTCTTTGAGCAGGTCGGCTGTTTCGGCACCGGTGGTGGTGCGGGGGTTGAGCCGGTGGATCTCGTCGATGAGGATGAGGCGCACGCCGGCCTGGTTGTAGGTGTGGCAGACGGCGTCGGTGATCGCCGCTTGTGTCATGCGGGTGGTGAGGGGGATGCCGAGGTAGCGGGCGAACTCGGTGGCGAGGGCTTTCGCGCTCGCGCCGGGCGGGACCAGCACGTAGGCGACCGGGACCTGGGCACGCGCGGACCGGGCCGGTTGGGGATGGCCCCTGGTGTGGGCGAGGTGGCAGGCGCGCCCGACATGCAGGAGCGCGGTGGTCTTCCCGGCCGCTGCGGGGCCGGTGACGATCAGCGAGGGGCGGGCGGTGGTCTGCTGGTGCCGTCCCAGGATCATCAGCGTGCGCACACTGGTGGTGAGGGTGTCGATCACCGGGGTGCGGACGGTGACGAACGCGGAGTGGTAGGCGAGGCGTTCCTCCTCGCTGCGTTCCCCTTCGCCGGGTGCGGGCGGGGCCGGGGGAGGGGTGGTGGCGAAGTGCTGCCAGCCTTGCCAGGTGGTCACCGGCCACACTGCGCCGGCCGGGCCCTCGCCGGCTGTCCCGCCCGTCCCCCGCATGCTCTGCCCGCCCGCACCCGTGCCTGTCTTCGTGACGGCGCGGGGCGTGCCGGGGCCGTGGTGGTCTACCACTTGAGGGCCTCCGTCTGGGCGTCGTAGAGCCCGTACCCGGTCACAGGAGCGGCCGGGCCGTCTGGTGCTTCGCCCTCGGCAGGGCCTTCGGTGTCTTGGTCGAGGTCGTCGAGGCTGTCCTGTCCCGTCTCCGTGGCCGGCACGCTTGGTTCCTGCGCCTGCGTATCGGGCTTGGGATGTGGTGGTGGGGGAGTGCGGACGGTTGCGGCGCGGGCGAGGAGGTGCTGCTCGGTGCGGGTGGCGGATCCGGCACGTGCGCGGCGCATGAGCTCATCGAGGGCCTCGGCGAGGCGGGCCTCGTACACGTCGTGGTCCGCCTCGTGCGTGGTGATGGTCTTCAGGTACTGCCAGGTGCGGTCGTTGAACGGCTGGTGGGCGTGGTCGCGGTGGATCCACGGGATCTCTGCCAGGCCGAGCCCGGGCAGGCGGACCCAGATCTGGCGGACGTCGTGGGGGTTGGTGTGGACTTCCCATTTCCCGCCGCGGGCCGCCACTTCGGAGCTCTGCCCCCGGTGCAGGCCGAGCAGGTCGTGGTCGTAGGTGCGGTGGTGCAGGCGGATCCCGCGTTCGGTGATGGCCTGCCACCGCACCGGCAGCAGCTCCAGGTAGTCGCTCCCGCTCAGCGGTACCGGCACGTACCCGGCGACCGCGACCAGGGCGGCCCACATCTGGTTCGGGGTCAGCGCGATCTTCGGGAGCACGGGGTGGCGCAGGCCTTCGTGGGGGCGGTGGTGCCAGTGCACGAGCCATTCATCGAGGAGGTCCTGGAGCTGGGCGACGCTGTAACACGCGTCGCGCGCGACATCCCTGCCGCGGCGGGTGACGTCGGAGCCGGTGTAGCCGGGCAGGTGCTGGCAGAACAGGGTGTTGATCGACCCGAAGGTCCGCTCCACGATGCTCTTGGCCGTCGGCGCGAAGGGCGGGGCGGCCTGCACACTGATCCCGAGGGCTTCACACGCCCCCGTGAACGCCCTCGACAGGTACACCTTCCCCCGGTCCACCACGATCGTCTCCGGCACGGCCACCGGCCGCGCGGCCGCGCCTTCGAGGCGCTCGTCCAGCGGCAGCAGCCGCTCCCGGGGCAGCACCGTGCTGTGGGCGAAGCGCAGGGCGTCGGGCCACGACGGCCTCGCCGGATGCGGGACGGCCATCTCCGCCAGCAGCAAAGCCGCGTCCACGGCCTGCGTCCCGCCCGGGCACAGCACGGCCGCGAGGATCGCCCGGGTGGCGACGTCGACGGCGATGGTGAGTTCGGGCCGACCCAGGCTGCCGTCCTCGAAGAGCGCGAGGACGTCGAGGCGGGTGGTGTCGATCTGGACCTGCTCCCCGGGCCGCAGCGCCACGGTCGGGGTGAACTTACGCCCGTCTTCCGTGATCGGCGGATTGCGGACCCGGTGCGCGGGATGGTCGGCGGGGTGGGCGAGCTGGTGGACGAGCCGGTAGAAGGTGGCCTGCGCAGGCAGGGGCACCGTATCCCCGTGCCGGTCTTTGAGGAGCTGCGCGACCAGCGGCATCAGCGCTTTGACGGTGCCCTTGGAGCGCCCCCGCCGCCCGCGCAGTACGTCCTTGACCGCGGCGACGACCCGCTCGTCCTGCCGTCCGCCTCCGTTAGGGCTGCGGGTGGTGCGGTGGTCGACCAGCCCCCACAGTCCCTGCTTGCGGTAGGCCAGCCGCATGCGCTGCACCGTCGTCCTCGACACCCGCCCAAAGCCCAGAGCCGTCAGCTCCTGCGCTTTGGCCTGCTCCCGCTGGGCCAGGGTCCACCGGTCCGGGTCGTACTCCGGGCGCACCGTCCCGCCGCTGCCCACCCCACCGGGCAGGCCACACTCCACCTCCCGGATGTGCCGCTGCCAGGCCAGAGCCTTCTCCCGCGCCGCGGCAGGAGCGGTCTCGAACAGCCCCCACTGCGGCACCGCCTGAGGCTGCTCCGCTTCCGCACCCAGTACCGCGAAGCCGGCGTCGGCGAACAGGTGCCCGGCCAGCACCACCTCATCCGCTCCGTCCTCGCCGGCCAGATGGAAGCGCTGCCCGGCCAGCGCGACGACCTGCCACCGCACCCCACGAAATCGGACGTGCGCTCCGAGGGCCACCACCGGCCGCCCGCCCCGCCGCACGCTGCTCACCCTGCCTCCCCGCCCCGGCCGCTGCTGGTACTGCCACGGCCTGCGCCGCCACCAGGACCCACGCCATCACCGTCGGCCTCCGGGGCCTGCGCTTCGCTGGCACCCTCGCCCGCACCGCCGTCTTCGGCACCACTACGGCCAGCGCCCTCTTTCCGCCCGGCGGCGGATTCTGCTCCGCTCCCGGCAGCGTGGACCAGGACGTGTTCGTGCAGCGGAACATCCAGCGGCGCCGTCAGCTGCCCGGCCCACAGGGCATGGAATACAACGGGGAGGACCTCGATCGGGTCGCCGGCCGCTTCGACGCCCTCCATCAGCGGCCGCGGCTGTGCGAACGCCTCCCGCACCGCCGCTAGCCCCTTACGGCCCTGGTTGCGGGGATGCCGGTAGCCGGCCAGCCACTTCACGTTGGCCTCGACCACCTCGTCCAGCCGCTCAAGCCGCCGGTAGACGAACCCCACCCGCGCACACGCTTCCGCCACCGCCGCCGCGGCCTTCATGGCCCGTTCACCACCGGCCTCGGTGTGACTGGGGCAGTCGGCCAGCAGGCCGGTGCCGTCCGCGTACCGGGCGAAAAGCTGCGGCACCCACGAACGCACCCGCCCCCCGCCATCGCGCCACAGCAGCCGCACCGGCCGCCCCGCCATGCCGACCACTCGCGGATCACGGTCAAGGACCATCAGCTGGACTCGCATCGCGTTCGACCCCGAAGCCACATGCCGCCCACAGGTCGCCGACCACCACAGACCCGGACCCCACCTGCGCCCCGGTACGACCGGGAACGCCGACACCGGATCCAGCTCCTCGAAAGCCACCGCGACAGCCGCGTCCGCCCACCGCTGCTGCACCACCCGCCCCACCGGATCAAGGAACACTGCCTCGAACCCCGCCGCGACGTCCACCTCCGCCCGCCCGGGCCCGCCACCGGCCCCGGCTGCCGCACTCTCGCCGATCACCCGCCCCAGCCAAACCGCATTCCCACCGTGCCGGGGGCGCTTCCCGTGTTCTGGCCCCACGCCACCACGCGATGCGATAAAGCCCCCTGCCCCACGACAGCGAGACCTGCACACACCGCGCCCCGCACCCTCCACCAGCAACACCCGCCCTGTCCGGCTACCGGCCTTCCCCGTCCCTGTACGACCCGAGGACCTCCGCTGCCTCATCCACGGACATCCGGGCCCACCGGGCCACCTCCTCCATCCCCACCCCGGCACTCACCGCCGCCACCATGACCCGCAGCAGCGCCTGGTCGAGCAGTTCAAGACCCCGGCCAAGGCCCTGCAGCAGGTACTGCGCCGCATCCGCGGTGGTACCGCTCTGCGCGCCACGCAGCTGCAGCAACTGCTCCTCCGCGTCACCCAGCAGGTTTTCGATCAGGAACCGCTGTTCCGCGGACACCACAGCGCGCCAGTTCGTGCCGGAACCGGGCGTCTTCCTCTCCTTGGACACAGCACGCAACCCGGCGGCCATGGTCGACGGCTGGTGTTCCTGGCGCACCCACCACAGGTTCTCGTCGAACCGCGCGAACGGCCCGGGCCGCCCTCCGGAGTGGCGGCGCCGGCGGATCACGGTCCCCATCCACGCAAGCAGCGGGCCCCCGTGGTCGACCGCCACCAGCGGCCCCAGCCATGGACGCCCCACCCGCTCCCCGAGCCGGCGGCAGAACTCCCCGTCCGCAGGCAACGGCCGCGGACGCTCCCCGCCGCTGTCCGCCCACACTCGCTGCGCCATGACGGGATCCAGCAGTGCATCCGCGACCGCCACCACCTCTGGGAAGATCACCGCATCCCGCCCCACCACCCGCCACCACTCCAGATCACTCCCCGCGTTGCCGCCCGCGACCTGGTGCAGGCGGCGCGGCCAGATCTCCTCCCGCTCCCACCCGTACGCCCCCTCCCACCACCGGGCCACCACCGCATACGCCAACGCGAACACCTCACCCGCATCAGCTCCCGCCCGTGCCGCACGCCGGGCCACCCCGCACCACCGCCGCTGCGCCGCAGCCATCTCCGGGATCCCACGCAGATCCAGGTGCTCCAGCTTCTGATCGGCGTCCGCGTCCAGAGCCCACCGCCCGTGCCGGATGCACACCCGCTCCCACCGCTGCGCGTACCGCACCACCCGCACCGCAGCCCCGGTACGCCGCGCCGTACACAACCGGCACCCGAACGCCACCGGCCCCACCACCGCACCCCCCACCCGCCACACACCCCGC
>NZ_JAIQLH010000324.1 GCF_020037025.1 Streptomyces huiliensis
ACCACCGCACCCCCCACCCGCCACACACCCCGCGCTGCGCCGCCTTCCCGGCCCGCGAGCTTGGCGTCTTCCCGTCCCCAGGACGGCAGTGCCCGCTTCAGCGTCTCCTCCCCGGCTCCGCACAGTTCCGTCAGCACCCGCCGGCCTGCCGTATCCAGCAGCACCTCCGCGTCCGCACGCAGTGCCCCGCTGTCGTGCCGTGGCGGGTGGTTGTGCCACTGCCAGTGGGAAAGAACGGCCTTGCTGTCCATCCCGTAGCGGACCGCGATCCGGGACAGGAACGAGAGCGTCGTCTCCCCAGCCACGGGAGAAACGCGGAAGACCCCACCTGCCATCACCAGCGCATCCCCAAAGCATCGAGTTCGGCCCGGCGCTCGGCGCTGAGTTTGCTGGCGCGGCGGCGGGTGTTATCGAGCCAGGTGCCGAGCTTGACCTCTACGGCGCGTTCAGCGCCTGGCCGGGCTCCTCGCGGACCGTGATCTGGTTCCAGGCGTTCTACGTGCTTGCGGGGGACGCGTAGGTGGCCTTCGCGGGCGTGGAACTGCTGCGCCGCGGCGAGGTTGAGAGCCCATTTGGTGTCCTGCGTCTGCTTCACCGGCCGCTCGTGCTCTTCGGCCGGCTCCAGGCCGAGGACGTTCTCGAGGAGCCATTGCTGGACGGGCAGGAGCTTGTCCCAGCCGAGGCGACAGGCTGTCACCCAGCGGCCGAGGTCTTCACCCTGCACCACGATCTCGCCCGCCGCTGTCGGTACAGCTCCGCCGCCTTCGATGTGGGTCTGGGCGAGGCGGAAGCAGCGCTGCCACCCCGCATCCCAGGCCGGGCACCAGCCCGGGTCGATCTCCTCCAGCGCCTCCCGCCGCGCTTCGGTCAGGACCTTGGTACTGGACCCGGGAGGAAGGCCGGCCTCCCGGCGCTCCGCAAGGGCATCCGCGAGCCTGGCAGCGGTGCGCAGGTTCTTCGCCCAGGTCCCGACCGGATACCCCTCCCAGACAGCCGTGGCGGGCGGGAGAAAGTGTCCGTGGACAGCCGCCCACGCGCGGGCGGCGGCGAGTCCTTCCTCGAACGCGACGTCCTGGTGCGACCAGACCATCCCCAGCCGGTCCAGCTCCTCCACCCGCGTCCTGTCCAGGTTGCCAGCCTTGGCGAACTTCCGCTGGTCAACCAGCCACGTCCCGAGCGGGAACCCCGCAGGCTTCCAGTCGGCTGGGGTGGTGTACCCGTAGGGCACGCGCAGCTGCTGCGCCCCGGTTTCGGTCTTCCAACGGGTGGCGGCCTCGATGCCGCGCCGCCAGAACGTGGTCTCGGGGTTGATCACCCGCAGCCGGATGAACTGCGCGAGGGCCACCGGGTCCCTGGGGGTGGAGAACTTCAGCAGTTCCCGCGCCGGCCTACTCGGGCCCACCCCACCAGCGACCAGCTGAGCGGCCGGCCCCTCGACGGCCTCCTCGGCATCTTCGCCCGCCTGGTCCTCGAACCCGGCTTCGCCGCCGCCAGCTTCACGTGCCCCGGCGCCCTCACGCGCCCGCCGGGTCGGATAATTGCCGCTGCGCCGCCTGGGGTCGGCGAGAGCCTCGATCGTATCGGTGTCGTGCGCGCGCAGCGCCCCGAGCACCTTCGCGAGGGTCGCGTACCCGTCCGACGTCAGGAGATCGCTTGGTTTCTCTCCGGGAGCGAGGAATACCGGAACGATCAGTGACGCGATTTTCCCTTCTCCCGGACGAATACGGAGTGCGCGTCCGACCATTTGCACAATGTCAATCATTGACCCTCGTGCGTCGCAAAAGGCGACGGAATCGCAATTTGCTGTGTCGACCCCTTCCCCGAGTACACGGACGGAGCTGAGCACGCGCAGCGCAGCCGGCTGGGGCTCGTCGCCGGGCCCGCCCTCAAGGACGTCGGAGGCGAACTCCTCCAGCACCGCCCGACGGTGGCGGGGCGGGTGCTCGCCGTAGAGCCAGTCCGCCCACACGCGGTCCGGCCGCGGGAATCGGTCCGGGTCTTCCTCCCACGCTTTCCACGTGGTCCCGACGAAGCCTTCGGCCATAGCCTCGGCCTCGCTGATCTTGCTATGGAACGCCAGTACCTTGCGCAGCCGCTCCTGCACCGCTGCTGTCAACACCCCGGTCTGCAGGGCGGCGAGCCTGGCGCCGCGCACCGCGTCCGACCCGAGGCCCCCCTCCAGGCGCGCAACATGCAGCTCAGGATCGGCAATGTCCACGCACACGACTTGATAGGGGGCGACCAAGCCGCGGCTGATGGCCTCGGACAACCCCAGCTTGAATGCCACAGGACCAAACACAGGGGAATCCGGGTCCATGCTCGCGATCAGCCCCGGCGCTCCGTCACGACCGGCCCCGGAGGCTTCCCAGATCCGGGCCGTGGCGGTCATGTAGAGCCGGCGGGCCGCCGGGATCTTGGCCTGGTCGTGCACGGCCGCCCACGGCTTGCCCGCGTCCCCGCTGGTGCGGTGCGCTTCGTCCACGACCATCAGGTCCCACACGCCCAAGCCCTGGGCGTGGGCGCGCTGGAGAACGCCGCGGCCCACGGCGGCGTAGGTGGCGAACACCGTCACCTGGTCCAGCCCCCGCAGCCACGCCACGAGCTCGGCGGGATCCGTCGTGCAGGGCACGCCGTCGGAGTCCTCGGCCGGTAGCCGGCAGACCCCGACCATCGCCCCCGTACGGCCGCCTTCCCGCCAGGCGGCCGCAGTCTGCGTCAGCAGGTCCAGAGTCGGCACCAGGACCAGCACCCGCTGCGCCCCCAGTTTCCGGGCGGCCTCGGCGGCGATTAGTGTCTTGCCCGAGCCGGTCGCGGCGATGACCTGGGTCCGCAATCCCTCGGCCGGCATGTGCCCGCTGGCAGGTGTCTGCAGAGCGCGAAGGACGGCATCGACCGCCTCCACCTGATGCGGAAACAGTTCTTTCCCCGGCATGTAAAATTCCCTTTCCTCGCACGCATCTGACGGTGTATCGGCCTGTTAGAATCCAGTTGCACTGGAAAGCAGCGGGTCGGGCGATTTGGGTTTCTTCCCTCTTTAAGAAGGACCCTTCTGGCCGTGCTCGATATCCCATCTAGGTTTCCAGAACCTGCGGCGGTGGTGGCTCATCTCTCCATAAGGTAGCGGGCCGTGCAAGATGACGCATTCAGCTTACTGGAAGTGTTCGGGCCTGTTCGTTTCTGCCGTCCGAAGCCCTCGCGGTGAGCGTCAGTGACACTTTGCGGCCGCACCCCGCCCCAACGGCAGCCCGCCACCGGTCCACTGAATCCCCCGCACCCGAGGCACCCCCTCTCCCCTCTAGCCAGCCCAAGGAACGCGCGGAGCGTGTTCCGTCTGGCCGGATCGCGGAGCGATCCGAGCCCGAGGCCAACGGAGTTGGCCTCCCGGGCCACGGAGTGGCCCGGATTCCCGGGACGAAGTCCCGGAATACCGCACGGAGTGCGGTGCCGTCTTTCCGTCGCGTAGCGACGGCGCGTCGTGTCTGCGGAGCAGACC
>NZ_JAIQLH010000325.1 GCF_020037025.1 Streptomyces huiliensis
GGCGACCGCCCGGCTGCGGGCCGACGACGCGGCCGAGCGGGCGTCCGCGGAGGCCGTCGCCGACACCCGGGGCGCCGCGGCGCGGACGGTCGTCGCCCTGGTCAACGCCGAGCGGGCGAAGGCCGGCTGCCGGCCGCTGCGCACGGACACGCGGCTCACCTCCCTCGCCCAGTCGATGAGCGAGGACATGGCGCGGCGCGGCTTCTTCGACCACACCGACCCGGACGGCCGCTCACCCTGGGACCGGGCGGCCCGCCACGGCGTCCGGAACCTGGGCGGGGAGAACATCGCCCGCGGCCATGCCGACGCGCACGCGGTGGTCGACGCGTGGATGCGCAGCGCGGGACACCGGCAGAACATCCTCAACTGCGACTACCGGACGCTCGGCGTCGGCGTGCAGCGCGGCGCCGGCGGCCCGTGGTGGACGCAGGACTTCGGGTACTGAGGGGACTTCGGGTACGGAGGCGGTTTCCCGCACGTACGCCGGCGGGCGGACTGTGTCCCGGGATTCCGGGACGGGTCCGCCCGTCGGCGTGTGGGGGGGAGCAGCGGGTCGGCGCCGTGGGGGGGGCGCGCCGCCGTCAGAGGGCGGCGCGGCCTGCCGCGAAGACGCGGGCCTGCTCGGCGACCCGGCGGCCGAGGTGGGCGGCGGTCTCGATGTCGGCCTTGTGCACGCCCTCGGGGCCCTGGTCGTTGTTGCTCTGGGCCGCCGCGCCGAGGAAGAAGCCGAGGCGGTTGAGGTCGTTCTCCGACGCCTCGGAGGTGTTCCAGCCCGGGTGCAGGCCGAGGCTCACCCAGTGCATGCCGTGCTGGCCGGCCAGGATGCCGAAGAACTGCAGGGTGTGCAGCTTGTCGCCGCTCTTGGAGCCGGAGTTGGTGAAGCCGGCGGCCAGCTTGTCGCGCCAGGCGTGGGTGAACCAGCGCTTGGAGGTCGCCTCGGCGAAGGTGTGGAAGGCGCCGGAGGCGGTGCCCATGTAGGTCGGCGAGCCGAAGACGATCGCGTCGGAGGCGTCGAGCAGCGCCCACTGCTCCTCGGTGATCTTGTCGACCTCGATCAGGTGGACGGTCGCACCGGCCTCGGCGGCGCCGGCACGGACGGCCTCGGCGATGACGGCGGTGTGGCCGAAGCCGGAGTGGAAGGCGATCGAGACAACGGGCGTGGTCATGGTGGTCTCCTGAGGCAGGGCAAAGGGGGGCCGATCGACCCCTGCGGGCCGGTTCGATAACCAAAGGAAAGCACTAACTTTTGGTTAGCGCAACCCATAGGGAAGCGCTGTGGACGAGTAGGCTGGGCCCATGACAGCCGACGGCACCGCAGCACCGACCAGGAAGATCACCTGTACTGAGGCGCTCGCCTTCAACGTCTACGCCCGCGACTGCCCGTCCCGGGAGACGCTGTTCGACATCACCGGCCGCTGGGGCACGCTCGCGCTCACCGCCCTGCTGGAGAGCACGCTCCGCTTCAACGAGCTGCGCCGCCGCGTCGAGGGTGTGAGCGAGAAGATGCTGTCCCAGACGCTCCAGACGCTGGAGCGGGACGGCCTGGTGCACCGCACGGCGCAGCCGACCAATCCGCCGCGGGTGGACTACGCCCTGACGCCGATGGGCGAGGAGGTCGCCGAACGGCTGCTGGCCGTGATCCAGCTGGTGCAGGACCGGCAGCGGGACATCGAGGCGGCGCGGGAGAAGTACGACGCGGAACGCGCCTGACGCGGTCCCGCCGGAGACCTCAGACGCGCGGCGGGCGCTGACAGCGCGGGCAGAAGTAGCTGGACCGGTTCATCCAGGGGCTGCGCCGCATGGCCGTGCCGCAGCGCCGGCAGGGCTCGTCCTCCCGCCCGTAGGCGTCCAACGAGCGGTCGAAATAGCCTGATTCGCCGTTCACGTTGACGTAGAGGCTGTCGAAGCTGGTGCCGCCGACCGCCAGCGCCTCGTTCATGACCTCGCGGATGTGCGTGACGAGCTCGGCCGTGCGCGGGCGGGTCAGTCCGGCCGTCGGCCGGTCGAAGTGCAGCCGCGAGCGCCACAGCGCCTCGTCGGCGTAGATGTTCCCGACCCCGCTGATCAGCGACTGGTCGAGCAGGGCGCGCTTCACCGTCGTACGGCGGCGGCGCAGCGCGGCGTGGAACGCGGCCTCGTCGAAGGCCGGGTCCAGGGGGTCCCGCGCGATGTGGGAGATGACGTCGGGGAGCGCCTCGTCGTCGCCCGGCACGGTGTCGTGGAGCGAGAGTCCGCCGAAGGTGCGCTGGTCGACGAAGCGCAGCTCGGTGCCGGCGGCGTCGTCGAAGCGGAAGCGGATCCGGAGGTGCTTCTCGTCGGGCGCGTCCTCGGGCTGGACGAGGAGCTGGCCGCTCATGCCCAGGTGGGCGAGGACGGCCCGGCCCGAGGGCCCCTCCAGCGGCAGCCACAGGTACTTGCCCCGGCGCCGCGCGGGCCCGAGGCGCTCCCCGGTGAGCTGCGCGGCGAAGTCGGCGGCGCCGGCGGGGTGCCGGCGGACGGCCCGGGGGTGCCGGACCTCGACGGAGGCCACCGTACGGCCGCACACCCAGGCGGCCAGCCCGCGCCGGACGACCTCGACCTCGGGCAGTTCGGGCACGGTGCTCCTCCGGGAACGGTTCGGGCGCGGACGGGTGGGGACGTGAAACGGCCGGCCCGGGGCGCGGGAAGCGCTCCGGGCCGGCCGGTGTCTCACTGCGTGGCGGGCTGCGCTCCGCCTGCCTTGTCCTGCTGCTTCGCGGCCTTCGCCGGCGGAGCGGCCTTGGCCGACGGGGCCGGCTTCCCGGTCCGTTCGGCCTCGGCCGCCTCGGCCCGGGCCTCGGCCGCGCCGTGGATGGCGCGCCAGGCGGACTCGGCCGCCTGCTGCTCTGCTTCCTTCTTGCTGCGGCCGGTGCCGGTGCCGTACTCGACACCACCGACGCGGGCAGCAGCCGTGAAGGTCTTCTCGTGGTCCGGACCCGTCTCGGTGACGAGGTACTCGGGCACGCCCAGCCCCTCCGTCGCCGTGAGCTCCTGGAGGCTGGTCTTCCAGTCCAGGCCGGCGCCGAGGTTCGAAGACTTCTCGATCAGCGGATCGAAGAGCCTGTGCACCAGTTCCGCGGCGGCGTCGAGCCCCTGGTCGAGGTAGACGGCACCGATCACCGCTTCCAGGGTGTCGGCGAGGATGGAGGCTTTGTCACGGCCGCCCGTCCCCTCTTCACCCCGGCCGAGCCGGATGAAGGAACCCAGGTCGAGACCGCGTCCCACCTCCGCCAGCGCCCGCGAGTTGACCACCGCGGCCCGCAGCTTGGCCAGCTGGCCTTCGGGCAGGTCGGGGTGGATGCGGTACAGCGTGTCCGTGACCACCAGGCCGAGGACGGAGTCACCGAGGAACTCCAGCCGCTCGTTGGTGGGCAGACCGCCGTTCTCGTAGGCGTAGGAGCGGTGGGTCAGCGCACGCACCAGAAGGGCGGTCTCGAGTCTGTACCCGAGCCGCCCTTCCAGAAGCGTGTGAGACGAGGCTGCGTCCTGTGGCGCCGGTCCGGATCCTGTCCCGCGTCCGCGGGACGGCGTATTGGCGTCTGACATGGAGCCTGTCACCCGCCGATCAGACCTCGAGGACCTGGCGCTTGTTGTAGGTGCCGCAGCTCGGGCACGCGATGTGCTGCTGCTTCGGCTCGTGGCAGCGCTCGCACGCCACCAGGGTGGGGACCGCAGCCTTCCACTGCGACCGGCGGTGGCGCGTGTTGCTGCGCGACATCTTCCGCTTCGGAACAGCCACGGCTACTTCTCCTGTGAGTCATCCCCGGCGGGCCGGGGTGCGTTGTCCATCTCGCCGTCCTGGTCGGATCCGGCGAGTCCCTGCAGTGCCGCCCAGCGAATGTCGTGGACGTCGTGGTGGTGGTCCGGGTCGTCCGCCAGCCGCGCTCCGCACTCGGAGCACAGGCCGGGGCAGTCTTCCCGGCACACCGGCTGCAGCGGCAGTGCGAGCACCACCGCGTCGCGCAGCACGGGTTCGAGGTCGAACAGGTCGCCCTCGAGGAAGAGCGTGTCCTCCTCGTCCTCGGCGTCGTCCTCCGGTTCCGCCACGGGGCGGTTCCGGCTGTCGGCGTCGGGGTAGGAGTACATCTCCTGGAAGTCCGCTTCGAGCTCTCGCTCCAGCGGCTCCAGACACCTTACGCACTCCCCGGTGAGCGGTGCACGGGCGGTGCCTGTGACGAGCACCCCTTCCATGACCGACTCCAGTCGGAGGTCGAGCTCCACGGTCGCGCCCTCGGCGACCCCGATGACCTCGATACCGAGGTCGGCGGGGGCCGGGATCGAGCGGGAGAGCCGCTTCAGCGCACCGGGACGCCGGCCCAGCTCGTGCGTGTCGAACACGAGGGGGGCGCGGTGATCGAGGCGGGCGTTCAGGGCTTCCTGCTTTCTACGCTGCGGCGATGGCGGCCCGTATCCACATGTCGTACGACACTCGTACGCCACGCCGCGGGCAGCCGGGATCGCGAATGTACGCGCGACCGAACAGTCAGGATACTGGACGGCCCGCTCCTGGCCCAATCGTGCCTTTCCGGCCGACCTCGGACGGTCGGGAAGGCCGCCCAGGCGCCACCGGAAGGACCGGCTCAGCGCCCCTGCTCGTAGCGCCTGAGCTGCTCCAGGTCGATCATGCTCGTGTCGAAGAAGCTGGTCTCGTCGAGCGCGCCGCCGCCCTGCGGCGGGACGACCGCGCCTTCCACCGGAGCGCCGTGCGGGGCCTGGTGGCCCGGATATCCCTGATCACCGTACGCCGGCCCCTGCCCGTACCCGTACCCCTGGCCCGCGTCCTGGGCCTGCCAGCCGTAGCCGGCCTCGGCCCCGGAGTGGCCGCCGGTCGCTCCCGCCGCGTACGGGTCCGCCTGCCCGGGGTACGGCTGCCAGCCGTAGTCCGTCGCCGCCTGCGGGTACGCGGCGGCCGGCTCCTGGGGGGCGGCCCAGCCGGACCGGGCCTCGGCGGCGGCCGGGGCCGGGTGGGCCGCGAGCTCCGCCAGGAAGTCGGCGTCCGTGGCGGGGCGCTCGGCCGGGCGACCCTCCTGGGCGGCGTCCTGAGCGGCGAGGTGGGCGCCCAGCTCGTCCACCGGGCGGGCGCCCAGCAGCTGCTCCCGGCCGCGGCCGACGGCCTCCAGCGTCTTCGCCAGCACCGCGGAGACGGCCGTGAGCTTGGCGTCCACGTAGGCGTCGGCGTTGTGGCGCTGGGTGGCGGGGTCGCCGCTGCGCTCGGGGGTCCCGGTGCCCTGGGGGTCCTCGGGGTCGTAGCCGTCGCCGAGGCCGAGGAGCTTCTCACGGCCGCGCTCGACCGAGCCGCGGGTCTTGGTGAGGACGACCTCGAAGTTGGCGAGCTTGCCGTCCACGTAGTCGTCGGCCTGGGCGCGGATCACGGCGGCCTCCCGGCGGGCCTCCGCGAGGATGCGGTCGGCCTCCTCGCGGGACTCCCGGGCGACCTCGGTGTCGGAGATCAGGGAGCCGCGCTGGGCGCGCGCGGACTCGATGATCCGCTCGGCCTCCTCGCGGGCGTCGGCGACCATCCGTTCCCGGCCGCCGATCAGCTCCCGCGCCTGCGCGAGGGAGTCCGGCAGGGCGGCCCGCACCTCCTCCAGGAGGCCGAGCAGCTCGGCCCGGTTGACCACGCAGGACGCGGACATGGGCAGCGAACGGGCGCCGGAGACCGTCGCGACGATCTCGTCGAGCTTCTTCTGGACGTCCACCTTGACGCTCGCCACTCTCTCCGGGACGACGGCTACGAACGCCACGACTGTACGGCCGCCGGGCGCCGCCCGGCGGCTACTGACGAGTCGTCAGTTCCGGGTGGCGGGCCGGTGGCGGGCCGGGTGCCGGTTCAGCCGCGCGCGAGGCGCTCGGTGAGGGCCTCCAGGACGGCCGGCGGCACCAGGTGGGAGACGTCGCCGCCCCAGGCCGCGACCTCCTTGACCAGGCTGGAGGAGAGGAAGCTGTAGGTGGGGTTGGTGGGGACGAACAGGGTCTCGACGCCCGAGAGCCCGTTGTTCATCTGGGCCATCTGGAGCTCGTAGTCGAAGTCGCTGACCGCGCGCAGGCCCTTGACGATGGCCGGGATGCCGCGGTCCTTGCAGAAGTCGACGAGGAGGCCGTGGAAGGACTCCACCTCCACGTTCCCGTACTCGGCGGTGACCTCGCGGAGCAGGTCTATCCGCTCGTCCACCGTGAAGAGGCCCTGTTTGGATTTGTTGATCATCACGGCCACGTGCACGACGTCGTACAGCCTGGAAGCGCGGGCGATGATGTCGAGGTGTCCATTGGTGACGGGGTCGAACGACCCCGGACAGACGGCGCGGCGCAACAACGGTGGTTCCTCGCTCTCCGGTGCGTTCATGGCGTGCGTGACGTGCTCGGATTCGGAGCGGTGTCGGTGCTGCACGCCGAGGCGGCGCGACCGTACCAAAGCGTTCCCTCGCCGTAACGACGGGCCCTCAGCCCCTCGAAGCCCTCGGGCCAGTGGAACGTGCCGCCGCGGGTCGCGCGCTCGACGGTGACCAGCGCGTCCTCGGCGAGCCAGCCGCCGGTGCGGAGTGTGAGGAGGATCTCCCGGAGTTCGTCATCCGTGACCACGTAGGGCGGGTCGAGGAAGACGATGTCGTAGGGGGCGGCCGGGGCGGGCCCCGCCGCGATCTGCTCGGCCCGGCCGGTGCGCACCTCGGCGCCCGGCAGGCCGACGGTCCGGACGTTGTCCCGGATGACCTTGGCCGCCCGGGCGTCGGCCTCCACCAGCAGCGCGTGCCCCGCGCCGCGCGACAGCGCCTCCAGGCCGACGGCGCCCGACCCGCCGTAGAGGTCGAGGACGCGGGCCCCGTCCAGCGGGCCCAGCAGGGCCGTCCAGGTCGAGAACAGGCCCTCGCGCGCCCGGTCGGAGGTCGGACGGGTGCCGGTGCCGGGCGGTACGGCGAGGCGGCGTCCGCCGGCGGTGCCGGCGATCACGCGGGTCATGGGGCTCGGGTCCTTCGGGGTGCTCGGCGGAGGGCGGCGGGGGTTCGCCGCTGCCCTCAGCGTAGGCCGTGCCCCGGGGGCCCGCCCCGGGGCTCTCCCCCGCGCCGCCTACTCCCCCGCGCCCCTACTCCGCCGGGATCTCGGTCAGCTGGTAGAGCTCGGGGACCGAGACCTTGATCGGCTCCTGCGTGGTGCGCGCGATCACGACGACCACCGGCTCGTCCGCGGAGGGGTTCTCCTCCCGGTGCGGGACGAACGGCGGGACGAGGAGGAAGTCGCCGGGGTGGGCGGTGATCCGCACCTCCTCGGTGCCGTCGTGGAAGACGAACACCGGGTGACCGCTGACCACGTAGATGCCCGCCTCCGAGGCGCCGTGGTGGTGGTTGTCGGTCGCGCTCAGCGGCGGGTTCTCCACCATGCCCATCCACAGCTTCCTGGAGCCGACGGTGTGGCCGCTGATGGCGGCGTAGCCGTCGAGCTCGCCCGCGCGGACGTGGTGGACGCGGTTGTTGGGCCGCGCGTCCCCGTCGGTGCCCGGCGTGGTCGCGGCGTTCTGCTGGACGGTCATCGTCTGCCTCCCTGATCGCTGGCGGCCCCTGTCGGCCGGGCATCAGACTGCGGCGGCCGTATCCGGACGAGCAACGTTTGTTGCGCGATTGGCAACACGCGCCGCTCCCGGGATCACCCCTTGTCCAGGTACTGCTCCCGTTCCTCGTCCAGCAGGGCGTCCAGGGCCGTGCGGAGCTCCGGGAGGGACTCCAGCTCGGGGTCGGCGGCGACCACGGCCGCCGCCTCGTCCCGCGCGGCGGCGATGACCTCCTCGTCGTCGATGACGGTGAGCATCCGGAGGGAGGACCGGACGCCGGACTGGGCCTGGCCGAGGACGTCGCCCTCGCGGCGCTGTTCGAGGTCGATGCGGGAGAGCTCGAAGCCGTCCAGGGTGCCGGCGACCGCGCCGAGCCTGGCCCGGGCCGGGCTCGCCTCGCCGGCCTCGGTGACCAGCAGGCACAGGCCGGGAGCGGAGCCGCGGCCGACCCGGCCGCGCAGCTGGTGCAGCTGCGAGACGCCGAACCGGTCCGCGTCCATGATCACCATCACGGTGGAGTTGGGGACGTTCACGCCCACCTCGATCACGGTGGTGGCCACCAGAACGTCCACCTCGCCGGCGGCGAAGCGGCGCATGACGTCGTCCTTGGCCTCGGGCTGCATCCGCCCGTGCAGCACCTCCACCCGCAGGCCGGCCAGCGGCCCCTTCGCCAGCTGCCCGGCGACGTCGAGGACGGCGAGCGGCGGCCGCTTCTCGGGATCGTCCGGCCCCTCGGCGGCCTGCTTCTTCCCGCCCTTGGGGCCGCCCTCCTCCTCGTCCCCGATGCGCGGGCACACCACGTACGCCTGGTGGCCACCCTCGACCTCCTCGCGCACCCGCTCCCAGGCGCGGGTCAGGAAGTGCGGCTTGTCCTTGGCGGGGACGACGTGGGTGGCGATGGGCGAGCGGCCGGCCGGGAGCTGGTCGAGGACGGAGGTCTCCAGGTCGCCGAAGACGGTCATGGCCACCGTGCGCGGGATCGGCGTGGCCGTCATCACCAGCAGGTGCGGCGGCTGCTTTCCCTTCGAGCGCAGCGCGTCCCGCTGCTCGACGCCGAAGCGGTGCTGCTCGTCGACGACGACCAGGCCCAGGTCATGGAATTGCACCTTGTCCTCGATCAGGGCGTGGGTGCCGATCACGATCCCCGCCTCGCCGGTGGTCAGGTCCAGCAGGGCGCGGCGGCGCGCCGGGGCGCCCATGGAGCCGGTGAGGAGGACGACCTTGGTGCCCTGTTCCGCGCCGCCGAGCAGGCCGCCCTCGGCGAGCTCGCCCATCATCTCGGTGATCGACCGGTGGTGCTGCTGGGCCAGCACCTCGGTGGGCGCCAGCATCGCCGCCTGCCCGCCCGCGTCCACGACGGCGAGCATGGCGCGCAGCGCGACCATCGTCTTCCCGGACCCCACCTCGCCCTGGAGCAGCCGGTGCATGGGGTGCTCGGTGGCCAGGTCGTCGAAGATCTCGGCGGAGACGGTGCGCTGGCCGTCGGTGAGGGTGAACGGCAGCTTGGCGTCGAAGGCGTCGAGCAGGCCGCCGGGCGCGGGCTTGCGCGGAACGGCCGGGAGCTGGGTCTCGGCGTGCCGGCGACGGGCGAGGGCGACCTGGAGGACGAACGCCTCGTCCCACTTGAGGCGGGCGCGGGCGTCGTCGATGTCGGCCTTGGTGCGCGGCCGGTGGACCTTGCGGAAGGCGTCCGGCAGCTCGGCCAGGCCGCGGCCCTCGCGGAGCGCGGGCGGCAGGGGGTCGACGAGGCCGCGCCAGCCGTCGGCCTCGAAGAGGTCGAGGAGGGTGTCGACGGCCTTGGTGAGCTTCCAGGACTGGAACTGCTTGCAGGCCGGGTAGAGCGGCAGCAGCCGGCCCGCGAAGTCGGCGGCGGCGTCCGCGCCGCTGTCCCGGTCGAGCAGCTCGTAGTCGGGGTGGAGCAACT
>NZ_JAIQLH010000326.1 GCF_020037025.1 Streptomyces huiliensis
TGTCCCGGTCGAGCAGCTCGTAGTCGGGGTGGAGCAACTGCCGGGTGCGGTTGAACAGGGACACCTTGCCGGCGAACATGCCGCGGCGGCCGGGGACGAGCTCCTTTTCGCGCGCGTAGGCGCCGCGTCCGAAGAAGACCAGGGTCAGGGCGCCGCTGCCGTCGGTGACGACGACCTCCAGCCGGACGCCGCGGCCCTGGTTGAAGGTCTTCACGGCGGCCTTGTCGACCCGTGCGACGACCGTGACGTGCTCGTCGAGCGGCAGGTCGGCGAGGCGGGTCAGCTCGCCGCGCTCGGCGTAGCGGCGCGGGTAGTGGTGCAGGAGGTCGCCGGCGGTGTGCAGGCCGAGGTGCTCGGCCATCACCTTCGCGGTGGTGCCGCCGAGGATCTTCTTCAGGGGCTGATCGAGCTGCACGGTGTTCTCCGGGTTCTCCGGACGTCGGGTACGGGTACGGGCACGGTCCCATTGCACACCACGGCACTGACAACGCCGGGCGGCACAGCTATTCGACGCCGATGAGCAGGGGCGCCGACTGCCGGCCGCCCTGGTAGACGACGGTGTCCACGGCGAGGTGGCCGCCGCGTACGTGCCGCTCCAGTCCCTCGGCGAAGCCGGCCGGGACGTCGTCGGCGACGACGAGGGTGACGAGTTCGCCGCCGGCCGCGAGCATCCGGTCCAGCACGGTGGCGGCGGTCGCGGCGAGGTCGGCGCCGATGACGGCGACGTCCCCGTCGATCAGCCCCAGCACGTCGCCGGCCTGGCAGACGCCCGCCATGGTCCAGGACCGGCTTTCGGCGACGGTCAGTTCCGCGTAGCGGGTGGCGCCGGCGGCGGAGGTCATGGCGACGACGTCCTCGTCGAAGCGGCGGCCGGGTTCGTGGACGGCGAGGGCGGCGACGCCCTGGACCGGGGAGCGGGTGGGGATGAGGGCGACGCGGACGCCCTCGGTGCGGGCCTGCTCGGCCGCCGCGGCGGCGGTGTGCCGCAGGTCGGGGTCGTTCGGCAGGAGGACGACCTCGTGGGCGTGCGCGCGCCGGACCGCCTCGACGAGCTCGCCGCTGGCGGGCGGTTCGCCGGGCCGGACGGGCACGACGGTCGCGCCGGCCTCCGCGCACAGGGCGGCCAGCCCCGCGCCGGGGACGACGGCCACGACGGCCCGCTGGACGCGCTCGGGGGCTCGGGGGCGCTCCTCGGCGGCGGCGCCGAAGTGGGTGACGCGGATCCGGTACGGGCGTCCGGCGTCGACGCCTGCCTCGACGGCGGCGCCCGCGTCGTCCACGTGGACGTGCACGTTCCAGAGGCCGTCGCCCCCGACGACGACGAGCGACTCCCCCAGCGCGTCGAGCCGGGCGCGGAGCCGGGCGACGGCGGCGTCGTCCGCCTCAAGCAGGTAGATCACCTCGTAGGCGGGGCCGCCCGCGCCGGGAGCGGCCTCGGCCGGGCAGGGGCCGGCGGGCCGGGC
>NZ_JAIQLH010000327.1 GCF_020037025.1 Streptomyces huiliensis
GGCGCCGTCGACCGGCTGCTGGCGGCGTCCGCGCCCGGGCGGGCCGTGCCGGGCTCCCTGGCCTGGACGGGCCGGCCGCCGGAGGTGGCCGTCGACCTGCACGGCAACGGGCCGCCGAGCCACCGGCTGCTCACCGCGCTGCGGCCGGGCCGGCTGCTGGCGTTCGCCCACCCGGACACCCCCGAGATCACCGGCCCGCCCTGGCGCGCCGACGAGCACGAGCGCGAGCGCTGGTGCCGTCTGCTGCGCTCCTACGGCGTCCCGGCCGACGCCGGCGACCTGGCCCTCCCGCGTCCGGACACCCCGTCCCCGGCCCCGGGGGCGGTGGTCGTCCACCCCGGCGCGGCCTCCCCCGCCCGCCGCTGGCCGCGGGAGCGGTACGCGGCGGTGGTCCGCGAGCTCGTCGCGGCGGGGCGGGACGTCGTGGTCACGGGCGGGCCGGGCGAGGAGGAGCTCGTACGGGACGTGGCGGCGCCCGGTGCGCGCCCGCTGGCCGGCGGGCTGCCGTTCGCCGCCCTGTCGGCGCTGGTCGCGGGGGCGGAGGCGGTCGTCAGCGGGGACACGGGCGTCGCCCACCTGGCCGTGGCCCACGCCACCCCCAGCGTCACCCTCTTCGGTCCCGTCTCCCCCGCGCTCTGGGGCCCGCCGCCGTCCCCGCGCCACCGGGCGCTCTGGCACCCGGGCCCGCCGGGCGACCCCCACGGCCGCCGCCCGGACCCGCTGCTGCTGCGGATCGGAGTGGACGAGGTGCTGGCGGCGGTGGAGGCCGCGACGGGACGGGAGGGACGCGGCGGATCCGGGGCACACGTACCGGACCGGCACGGCGTCCCGCGTGGCCCCAGCCCCCGCCACGCGGCACCCTGAAGACGAAGGCGACAGCCACCGGACACCGCTGGGGAACGACAACCGGGGGACGACAGGAAGGCGAACCGCCATGACCGGCAGCAACCCGGATCCGGACCCGTCCCGCACGCCCGGCCTGGAGCCCGGCGGCGGCGTACCGCCGGGCGAGACGCCGCCCGGCGAGGACAGCACGGGCGGCGCGGGTCCCCAGGAGACCTACAACCCGACGCGGGGCTGGGCGAAGGGGCCGCTCGTCGCGATCGGCACGCTCGTCCTGGTCTTCGTCGTGACGGTGATCGTCTGGGCCGCGCTGGTGTGAGGCTGGTGTGAGGCGCACGGGCCTCGGCCGCGCACGCGTTGAGGCCCGGTGCCGCCCCCGCCCCAGGGGTGGCACCGGGCCTCGTCCGGCCTCGCTCAGGCCGCCGTCTGGAAGGCCGGCTCGGCGACCGGCGCGACGACCGCCGGGCGAGCGGCCGGCGCACCCCGCCGGCGGCGGAAGAGCATGCCCGCGCCGATGACGGCCGTGATGACCGCACCGCCGATGACGAGCGCGCCGCGCTCGCCCGCGCCCTGGACGAGGAGGCCCAGCAGCGGCGGCCCGGCGAGGCCCCAGGCGGTGCTCACGCTGCGCCAGACGCCGAGGACGCGGCCGCGCATGTGCGGCGGCGGGTCGGTCTGCAGGACGGTCGTGGTGGCCGTGTCGGAGACGGACTCGACGATGGCCATCGGCACCACCATCACCAGCAGCATCATCAGCATCGGGCTCACGCCCGCCGCCATCTGGAGCACCGCGCCCGCCGCGGCGAGCAGCGCCACGAGCCGCACGGTCGGCTTCCGCAGCCGGCCGGCCACCACGGCGCCCACGATGCCGCCGACGGCGAGCAGCGCGGAGACCAGGCCGTAGGCGCCGGCGCCGCCGTGCAGCGGCCCGGTGACGAGGGTGGCCAGGGTCAGCTGGTAGTTGCGGCCGAGGACGGCGCTGACGGCGGCGATCACGGCGAGGGCGACCAGGGTGCGGCGGCTGAGGAAGAACGCCAGGCCACCGCGCCCGCCCGACGCCGCCGCGTCGGCCGGAGCGGCGGCCGCCGCCGCGGCGGCGTCCGGGTGCAGCCGGAGGAACGGGATGACCGCGGTCACGAACAGGAACGACACGCCGTTGAGCGCGTACGCTCCCGCCGTGCCGATGGTGGCGATGCCGACGGCCGCGAGGGCGGTGCCGGCGAGCCGGCCGACGCTGTGCACGACCGAGCCCAGGGCGATGGCCGAGGGCACGTCCTTCTCCGGGACGAGGTCGTTGCCGAGCAGCGAGGTCGCCGGGCCGTCGACGGTGGCGATCAGACCGGTGACGGCGGCGAGGCCCATCAGGACGGGCACGGTGAGCATGCCGCATCCCACCAGCACGGCCGTGGTGAAGGCCACGGCGGCCAGCAGCGCCTGGCTGACGGCGGCGGTGAGCTTGCGCGGCAGCCGGTCCACGACGGCACCGCCGAGCAGGCCGAAGAGCAGGCCGGGCGCGGCCTGGACGGACAGCGAGAGGCCGGTCGCGGCGGCGGAGCCGGTCAGCTGGAGGACGAGCAGGTTCTGCACGGTCAGCTGCATCCAGGTGCCGAGGTTCGACACCAGGTTGGCGGCCGACCACCAGCGCATGCTGCGGCCGCGCAGGCAGCGCCACGGCGACCGGTCGCCCTTGGCACCGGCCGGGCGGCGGGTGAGCAGGGCGCGGACCGGACGCACGCGGGCGGCGGTATCGGTCGTGCGGGCGGCGGGCTGGGCTGGCGTGGGGCGCAAGGATGGTCCGTCCGTGGGGAGGCGGGTCGGGCGGGCCGGCACGTTCGGGCCCCGCGCGTCCGCGCGCCGTGAGATGGCGGTGCGGATCGGTCGTCCGGGCGTCGAAAGCCCCGCCGTGGAACGCGGCGGGGGCCGGGGACGCCGTGGACGGGCTCGCGGTGGGCGGCGCTCCTGGCGTCCCGAACATCGTCACAAGCGGTTCCCCGCCGGGAGAAGCGCGGCGGCTGTGCGGTGAGTCACCACGCGCAAAGTCGCAGGTGGGGGGCGTGATCGTGGGGTCGTGGCCCGGGTCACAGGGTGGAGCGCCCCGGACCCGCCCCTTCGCCGTTTCCCGGGGCTGCGCCCCAGACCCCCCTTGTCGCGGCTCCGCGCGGTTGTACCGCGCGGAGCGCGGTTTCAGGGGGTCCGGGGGGGCTTGTCCCCCGGGACGCGGCGAAGGGGCGGGTCCGGGG
>NZ_JAIQLH010000328.1 GCF_020037025.1 Streptomyces huiliensis
GCGGTTGTACCGCGCGGAGCGCGGGTTCAGGGGGTCCGGGGGGGCTTGTCCCCCGGGACGCGGCGAAGGGGCGGGTCCGGGGCACCCTCACCCCCCGGCCTCCCGCCGCTCCAGCGGCCGGACCGCCGGTCCCTGGAGGACCGAGCCGTCGGGCGCGAAGCGGGAGCCGTGGCAGGGGCATTCCCAAGCGCGCTCGGCCGCGTTGAAGGCGACCAGGCAGCCCAGGTGCGTACAGCGGGCGGAGACGGCGTGCGCGGTGCCGTCCTCGTCGCGGTAGACCGCGCAGTGCCGGCCGTTGACGCGTACCACCTCGCCCGTGCCGGGGGCGATGCCGGCGACGGAGTCGGCGCCGCCCGGGCGGAGGCGGTCGCCGACGAAGTGCCGGGCGACCTCGGCCTGGTGCCGGAGGAAGGCGGGGGCCTCGCGGACCTGGGTCCACAGCCGCCGGGGGTCGTACAGGTCGGCCCAGGGCGGCCGCCGGCCCTCGACGAGTTCGGCGAGCAGCCGGCCCGCCATGACGCCGCCGCTCATGCCCCAGCCGCCGAAGCCGGTGGCGACCCAGGTGTGGCGGGCGCGCGGGTGGAAGGGGCCGACCAGGGGGACGGTGTCGGTGGAGTCGTTGTCCTGGGTGGCCCAGTGCCGGTCGAAGACGATCATGGGGTAGCGCTCGCGGGCCCAGGCCGCCAGCCGTTCGAAGCGGGCCGCGACGTCGGCGGTGCCGGGTTTGAAGCTCTCGCCGGTGACGATGAGCAGCCGGCGGCCGTCGCCGTGCGGGGCGCTGCGGACGGACCGCTTGGTGCCCTCCTCGGTGATGTACATCCCGCCGGGGTCCTGGTCGGCGGGGACGGTGCCGGTGACCACCAGTTCCCGGCGCGGGGACAGCCGGGCGAAGAGCAGGGCCCGGTCGAAGACGGGGTAGTGGGTGGCGACCACGACGTCCCGGGCGGTGAGCACGGCGCCGTCGGCGGTCGTCACCCGGCAGGGCGTGCCCTCGTCCAGGCCGGTGACGCGGGTGTGCTCGTGGAGGGCGCCGCCGCGGGCGACCAGGTCCCGGGCGAGGGCGAGCAGGTACTTGCGCGGGTGGAACTGCAGCTGGTCGTCGAGGCGTACGGCCGCCTCCACGCGGTACGGAAGGCCGGTCCGCTCCGTGTACGTCGCGTCCAGACCGGCCTGCGCCGCCGCGTTGACCTCCTCGCGGACCTCGCCACGGGCCTCCGGGCGGGTCACGTAGGTGAAGGCCGGGCGCCGTTCCAGCTCGCAGTCGGCCCCCAGCAGCGCCGCCACCTCCGCGACGTGCTCGACCGCCTCCGACTGCGACCGCGCGTACAGCCGCGCGCCCTCCGGGCCGCGGGTGCGCCGCAGCCGGGCGTAGACCATGCCGTGCAGGGCGGTGACCTTGGCGGTGGTGTGGCCCGTCACCCCGGCGGCGATCCGGTCCGCCTCCAGGACGGCCACGGAGCGCCCGGCGCGGGCGAGCTCCCACGCGGTGCTCAGCCCGGCGACGCCCCCGCCGATCACGGCCACGTCCACATCGGTTCCGGTGCCGGTGAGCGGGGGGTACGCGGAGTCGGGGGAGGCGGGAGCGGTGGACAGCCAGTAGGACTCGGGTTCGCCCTGGAGGAGCGGGCCGGAGGAGCCGTCGGTCGGGCCGGGTGAGGAGCCGGGAGGGTGCGCCATGGAGGAACGGATTCCCCCGCGCGGCGGACGTACCCGGGGCCGCGTCCGCGGTTCGTCCGTTCGGCCGACCGCCCCGCGCCCCGGTTTCGCCGCCCGCCCCCGGGGAACCCGGCATCCGGAATCCGGCCCCCCGGAGCACGGATACGGCGAGAACCAGCACGAGGCAGCACGAGGGAGACGGCATGCGGGCCCTGACCTGGCACGGAAAGCGGGACGTCCGGGTGGAGACGGTCCCCGACCCCCGGCTGGAGGAGCCCACGGACGTCATCGTCCGCGTCACCTCCACCGGCATCTGCGGATCGGACCTCCACCTCTACGAGGTCCTCGGGCCGTACCTCGACCCCGGCGACATCCTCGGCCACGAGCCGATGGGCGTCGTCGAGGAGACGGGCCCGGACGTGACCGCCCTCGCGCCGGGCGACCGGGTCGTGGTGCCGTTCAACGTCTCCTGCGGCGCCTGCCACATGTGCAACCAGGGGCTGCAGTCGCAGTGCGAGACCACCCAGGTGCGCGAGCGCGGCATGGGTGCCGCCCTGTTCGGCTACAGCAAGCTCTACGGCCAGGTGCCCGGCGGGCAGGCCGAGTTCCTGCGGGTGCCCTTCGGCAACACCCTGCCCGTGAAGGTCCCCGACGGGCCGCCCGACGAACGGTACGTCTACCTCTCCGACGTCCTGCCCACCGCCTGGCAGGCCGTCGAGTACGCCGCGATCCCGCCCGGCGGCACCGTCACCGTGCTGGGCCTCGGGCCCATCGGCGACATGGCCGCCCGCATCGCCCTGCACCGCGGCGCGAGCCTGGTCGTCGGCGTCGACCTGGTGCCCGAGCGGCTGGCCCGGGCCGCCGCCCGCGGCGTGACCGTCCTCGACCTGCGCGCCCACACCGAGCGCGGCGACGACGTCGTCACCGCCATCCGGGACCTCACCCAAGGGCGCGGGACCGACGCCGTCATCGACGCCGTCGGCATGGAGGCGCACGGCGCGCCCGTGTGGAAGACCGCCCAGCAGCTCGTCGGGCTGCTGCCGGACGCCTGGGCGCAGAAGCTGATGGACCGGGCCGGCGTGGACCGGCTGGCCGCGCTGCACACGGCCATCCAGGCCGTGCGGCGCGGCGGCACCGTCTCGCTCTCCGGTGTCTACGGCGGGATGCTCGACCCGATGCCGATGATGACGATGTTCGACAAGCAGATCCAGCTCCGCATGGGCCAGGCCAACGTCCGCCGGTGGGTGGACGACATCCTGCCGCTGCTCGACGACGCCGATCCGCTGGGCGTCGAGGGCTTCGCCACCCACACGCTGCCGCTGGAGCAGGGCCCCGAGGCCTACCGGACCTTCCAGGCCAAGGAGGACGGCATGGTCAAGACCCTGCTGAAGCCCGGGGCCGCCGCGTGACCGGCCGGCCGCGCGCGGCCCTCCTCGACGTCGACGGCACCCTCGTCGACACCAACTACCTGCACACCGTCTGCTGGTTCGAGGCGCTCCGGCAGGCCGGGCACCGGGTCGCGATGACGGACGTCCACCACACCATCGGCATGGGCTCCGGCAGACTCCTCGACCGGCTGCTGGGCGAGGACCGCGACCGCGACGCCGACGAGGGCATCAGCGCGGCGCACAAGACGCTCTACGCCACCTGGTTCGAGCGGCTGCCGGTAGTCGAAGGCGCGCGGGAACTCGTCCGGGCGCTCGCCGGGCGCGGCTGGCGCGTCGTCCTCGCCACCTCGGCCCAGGGCTCCGAACTCGCCGCGCTGCGCGAGGCGATCGGGGCCGACGACGCGATCATGGCCGCGACCAGCGCGGACGACGTCGAGGCGAGCAAGCCAGCCCCCGACCCCGTACGGCAGGCGCTGGAGCAGGCCGGAGCGGAACCCGGACGCGCGCTGTTCCTCGGCGACACCGTCTGGGACGTCCACGCCGCCCGGAAGGCCGGAGTGGGCTGCGTCGCGCTGCTGTCCGGCGGCATCGCGCGCGCCGAACTGGAGGAGGCCGGCGCGGTCGCGGTCTACCGCGACCCCGCCGACCTGCTGGCGGGGCTGGACGACAGCCCCTTCGCGCGGCTGGAGGACGACTGACCGCCGGCCGCCGGTGACCCGCGCCCGGCAGGACGCCCGGCGCGGGTCCGCGCTACCAGCGGTACCACCGGCCTCCGCCGGAGCGGACGAGGAAGCCGAGCAGCCAGATGACCAGCACGGCCAGCGCGATCCACCACAAAATCTTCACCGCGAAGCCCGCGCCGAAGAGGATGATCGCGAGGATCAGGACCAGGAGCAGCGGCACCACAGTGATCACCTCCTGTCGGTCGCCCATCCGCCATGGGGACGGCCTGTGTGCATCTCCAGTGTCCTCCGCCTGATCCGTTTTGTCCTGGTCGTCCACCCCCGGAATCCGGTGGGCGGAAGCCCGCCCGCACACCGGTGGGACCCCCGGAGCCGCCCGGGGGCGCGCATGACCGGGTACGCGCGGGGTACTCGCCCCGGCCAGAGGAGGACGCCCCATGCCCACGCCCGGAGGACGCGACGACCGCGCGCGGACCGGGGGACGCGACGAGTCACCGGAGGAACGCGCGGACCGGCGCTGGAACGAACTCCTCCAGGAAGTGCGGGTCGCCCAGACCGGGGTGCAGATCCTCTTCGGCTTCCTGCTGACCGTCGTCTTCACCCCGCGCTTCACCACCCTCTCCGCGACCGACCGCACCATCTACGTCGTCACGGTGGTGCTCGGCGCCGCCACCACCGGCTCCCTCATCGGGCCCGTCTCCTTCCACCGGATCGTCACCGGACGGCGGCTGAAGCCCGAGACGGTCGTGTGGGTGTCCCGGCTGACCGTCGTCGGCCTGGTGCTCCTGCTGGCCACGGTCGCCTCCGCGCTGCTGCTCATCCTGCGGCTCGCCCTGCGCGGCCCGGCGGTGCCGTGGGTGGTCGCCGGGCTCGTCGTGTGGTTCGTCCTCTGCTGGTTCGCCCTGCCCTGCTGGGCGCTGCTCCGCTACCGCACCCGCCGGTGACGGCGGCGGCCGCCGCGCCCGATCGGTCCCGTCCCCCCGGCGGCGGCCCGCATGCCGTGGGACGGTGAGGGCAGACGAGCCGAGGGGGGAACGAGCGCAGCGAGCGAAGGAGTGACCCCATGCCCGCAGGATCCAGCCCCAAGCGCGAACGGCAGTACGAGCACATCAAGGACAGCGCGGAGTCGCGCGGCGCGAGCGAGAAACGCGCCAAGGAGATCGCGAGCCGCACGGTGAACAAGGAACGCGCCCGCGCCGGCGAGTCCAAGACGGCCAGCCGCACCTCCCTCCAGGACATGTCGTCCTCCAAGCGGGGCGGTCAGCGGTCGCACACCGGCGCCAAGGGCCCGACCAGGGACCAGTTGTACGAAGAGGCCAAGAAGAAGAACGTCGAGGGCCGGTCGCACATGAACAAGGACGAGCTCAAGCGGGCCCTCGGACGCTGATCCGCTCTGCGGCGCCCGGCAGTTACGCGGCGCCCGGCAGTTCCGCCATCCCCACCGCGGGCTCCAGCAGGCTCCCCAGGTACAGCCGCCCCGCGTGTGCGCAGACGCTGGTCACCATGCGGAAGCCGGACCCCGGCCGCCGCAGGTCCCGGACCACCCGGCCCGCCGCGTCCAGCGCCAGCAGCCGGGTGACCGGCCGGGGACCCGGCAGCAGCGCGGACGGCAGCGCCCAGACGGCCCGTCGGAGCACCGGCGGCGACCGGTGCAGCAGGTCGAGCAGGGGCTCGCGCGGACCCGCCAGCGCCACCCAGACGAGACCGTCCGGGCCGGTGGAGAGGTTGTCGGGGAAGCCGGGCAGGGCATCGGCGAACACCTCCCGGCCGCCCGCCCGCGGGCCCGTCAGCCACAGCCGAGTCAGCCGGTACGCGCCCGACTCGGCGACCACGACCGAGGAGCCGTCGCCGGCCAGGGCCACACCGTTGGCGAACTGCAGCCCCTCCAGCACCACTTCGGGGCGCGCGGCCCCGGGCTCGTACCGCAGCAGCCGCCCGGTGCCGGAGTGCTCCAGCAGGTCCCCCATCCAGTGCTCCAGCGGGAACCGGGCGGAGGCGTCGCTGACGTACACCGCGCCGTCCGGCGCGACGACCGCGTTGCTGCACACCCACAGCGGATCGCCGTCCGCCCCCAGCAGCGTCTCGGTGCGGCCGGACGCCGGGTCGAGGCGCAGCAGGCCGCGCTCGGCGTCGCACACCAGCAGCCGCCCGTCGGGGAGCGGGCAGAGGCCCAGCGGCCGGCCGCCGGTGCGGGCGAGCGTCCGGACCGGGCCGCCGGCCGGGTCCACGGAGAGCACCCGGCCGTCCGCCACCCCGGTCAGCACCCGGCCCGAGACGGCGTCCCACCGGACGTCCTCCGGGCCGCTGGCGCCCAGCGGCAGCCGCCGCACCGGGGGCAGTACGGCCGCGCCCGCGCCGGGGACCGGCCCCCGGGGGCGGCGCGGCGGCTGCCAGACGACCGGACGGAGCGGGGGTTTGCGCGAGGCCATGGCGAGAACCCTTCCAGGCGGGACGAGGCCGGGAGCGTACCCGCGCCCCCTCCCGGGAAACCGCCGGTACCGGCCGACGTGCGCGCACCGCCACCCCGTGGCACGGTGGGCGGGCGCGGCACGGACCCATCGAACCCGACCGACGCGCGCACAGCAGGAGGCACCATGCCGAGCCCCGAGGACCCTGAGGCCGCCGAGAACGGCCTGCGGCGGGCCGCAGAGGACGAACGGGCCGCCTACGGCGGCGAGGACCATCCCGTCGGCGCCTACACCGGAGCCATGGCCGTCTACGCCGCGGGCATCGCCGCCCTGGCCGGGGCCGCCCGCCTCACCGGCCGCCGGGTGCCGGAACCCGGGCCGTGGGACGTGCTGTTGTGCGCGGGCGCCACCCACCGGCTGTCCCGGCTCCTCACCAAGGACTCCGTGACGAGCCCGCTCCGGGTCCCGTTCGCCCGCTTCCGCGGCGCCGGCGGCCCCGGCGAGGTCCAGGAGGAGGTCCGCGGCCACGGCGCCCGCAAGGTCGTCGGCGAGCTGATCACCTGCCCGTTCTGCACCGGCATGTGGATCGTCAGCGGGCTGGCGGCCGGGCTGGTCTTCGCCCCCCGGCCCACCCGGCTGGCCGCCGCCGCGCTCACCGCGCTCACCGGCTCGGACCTGCTCCAGTTCGTACGGGTCCGGATGCAGCAGGCCGTCGGCGAGTGACCGCCGAGGGCGCCGAGGACGCCAAGGAGGGTGCCATGACGCAACCGTCCCACGACCGCCTGGCGGGCCGCGCCGCGCTGGTGACCGGGGCCTCACGGGGGCTCGGCCTGCTCATCGCCCGCGAACTCGCCCGCCGCGGCTGCAAGGTGCTCATCTGCGCCCGCGACGGCGAGGAACTGGGCCGGGCCGAACGCATGCTGCGCGCCGAGGGCGCCGAGGTCCGCGCCCTCGCCTGCGACGTCACCGGCCCCTCGGCCGCCCGGCGGCTCGTCGACGCCACGACCACCGCGTTCGGCGGCCTCGACGTCCTCGTCAACAACGCGGGCACCATCCAGGTCGGACCGGTCTCCGCGATGACCGAGACGGACTTCCGCGACGCGATGGAGACGATGTACTTCGCGCCGCTGCGGCTCGTCCTGACCGCCCTGCCCGAGCTGCGCGAACGCGGCGGCGGGCGCATCGTCACCATCGCCTCGCTCGGCGGCCGGGTCGCCGCCCCGCACCTGCTGCCGTACGCGGGCGCGAAGTTCGCCCTCACCGGGCTCTCCCAGGGGCTGCGGGCCGAACTCGCCGCCGAGGGCGTCAGCGTCACCACCGTGCTGCCCGGCCTGATGCGCACCGGTTCGCACACGGCCGCCCGCTTCAGCGGCCAACCGACGCGGGAGTACGCGTGGTTCGCGGTCTCCTCAGGGCTGCCGCTGCTGTCCATGGACGCCGAGCGGGCCGCCCGCGCGATCGTCCGCGCCGCCGAACGCCGCCGCCCGGAGCTGGTGCTCACGCCGGTCGCCAAGGCCGCCGTCCGGCTGCACGGCGTGGCTCCCGCCACCACCACCCGCGCCCTCACCCTCGGCGCCCGGCTGCTGCCGCGCGGCGGGCCCGGCCCCGCGC
>NZ_JAIQLH010000329.1 GCF_020037025.1 Streptomyces huiliensis
CCGGCGCGCAGCCGGTCCTGGGCGGCCCAGTCGGCGTCGGGCGCGGAGGCCGGGCGCACGCAGTGGATCTCGTCGCCCGGTGTGCCGAGGGCGAGGAGGATGTGCCGGGCGGTGGGCTCGGTGCTGCGCTCCAGGGCGGTGCGGGCCTCGGCGAGGAGGTCGGCGCCGTCGGGGAGAGCGGGGTCCTCGGGGACGAGGAGGCTGGGTCCGCCGGGGCCGCCGCCCGGCGGGGGCGGGGTCCAGCGACCGTAGCGTCCGGCGGGTCCGCCGCGGCGCCGCCAGCCGTGGCGGGCCAGCAGGGTGGCGAGGACGGCGGACTCGGCCTCGGCGGGGCGGGGTGTGCCGGCCTGCGGTCGCATCAGGGTCTCCCTCCCGCCCCGACGCGCGTCATGATCTCGCAGAGGGCGTGGTCGTCGAAGACGTGCGCGGTGGGGATCCGCACGGTGGTTCTGTGCCGGCCGGTGACCGGGTGGCCGGCGAGGTTGGTCCAGTAGCAGCAGTGCCGCACGGCGAGCCGGTCGTGGTCCGCGTGCACCCAGTCGTCTCTGGCCCGGGGCACGAGCATGACGACGAGGATGCGGTGGACGGCCACGGGGGTGCGGGCGAGTTTGACGAGGTGCTCGTTGTCGAGCGTGAAGGGGAACGTGGCGCCGGGCGGCCGGGGCGGGACCTGGTAGGTGGCCTTCAGCTGCACCTTGATGGTGACCTCGTCATCGGTGGTGTGGCCGGGGGCGGTGTGGCTGAGGTGCCAGTCGATGCCGTGGTCGGGGAACGGCTGGGCGAGCGAGCAGCCGGCCGCCGCGGCGACGGCGTGCAGGTGGCCGATCTGGAGCGTCTCCATGCAGGCGGTGCCGGCGAGGGCGCCGCGGCGGGGCGGGGTGGGCCCGCGCGGGAGGCGCCGCTCGTCGGCGCGGGGTGGCCCGCCGGCCGGAACGGCCGGTTCGGGCCGCGTGAGGGCCATGTCCGAAACACCTTCCGGGGGCACCGTCTTCGGTGCCTGTACCGCTGTTGTCTCCACCCGAACTCCTTCGCAAACAAGGGCGGTTCGGGCCGCACGGAGACCGGGTATCACTCGACGGAGGGAGGGGATTCACGCCAAATTCCGGTCAAGCGCGAGGAGTTGTGACATGCCGAGCTGGTTCGAGGGGCCGCTCGCCGCCTTCGACACGGAGACCACCGGAGTGGACGTCGAACACGACCGCATCGTGTCCGCGGCCCTCGTGGTGCAGTCACGGGCGGGAGCCACACCGGCGGTCACCCGCTGGCTGGTCAACCCGGGCGTCCCGGTGCCTGAGGGCGCCACGGCGATACACGGGCTGACGGACGCGCACCTCCAGCGGTTCGGGCGGTGGCCCGCGCCGGTGATGGAGGAGGTGGCGCGGGCGCTGGCCGAGCAGTCGGCGGCGGGGATCCCCCTGGTGGTGATGAACGCGCCGTTCGATCTCACCCTGCTGGACCGGGAGTTGCGGCGGCACCGCGCCGCGTCGCTCGCGGCGTACCTGGGGGCCTCGTCGCTGTGCGTCCTCGACCCCTGGGTACTGGACAAGCACCTGGACCGGTACCGCAAGGGCCGCCGGACGCTGTCCGATCTCTGCGCCCAGTACGGGATCGAACTGACGGGCGCTCACGACGCGGCGGCGGACGCGGCGGCCGCGATGGCGGTGGCCCGGGCGATAGGGCAGCGGTTCGCGGTGCGGCTGGAGCGGCTGAGCGTGGCCGAGCTGCACGCTCGGCAGGCGGTCTGGCACGCGGCGCAGGCGCGCGGGCTCCAGGCGTGGTTCGCGCGGAACGGCTCCGAGGAGCAGTGCGATCCGGCGTGGCCGTTGCGGGCGGAGTTGCCGTCCGCGGCATGACGAGGCCGGTCCTTCTGATGAAGGACCGGCCTCGGTGTGTGGGCGATACTGGGATCGAACCAGTGACCTCTTCGGTGTGAACGAAGCGCTCTCCCGCTGAGCTAATCGCCCGGGAGTTTCTCGGGGTTTCCCCCGGGAACGCACTGAACAATACAGGTCATGGCGCTCCCGCATCAAATTCCGGCCGGGGGCGCCTGCGGCGGGCCGTGCCCCGGTCCCACCCCTTCGCCGATTCCTGGGGGGCAAGCCCCCAGACCCCCTGAAACCGCGCTCCGCGCGGTTGTCCTCAAACGCCGGACGGGCTGACTCGGTCCGCCCGAGCATGACAAAACACCCGTGGTCCGCAAGGGCTTGCCTTACGGACCACGGGTGGGATGTGGGCGATACTGGGATCGAACCAGTGACCTCTTCGGTGTGAACGAAGCGCTCTCCCGCTGAGCTAATCGCCCGGGCGCACCGCAAACATTACCGCATGTCAGACGGTGCCCAGAACCACCGACTGCAGCCCGTCACCCTGGGTGATGACGGGGGTGCGGCGCGGCCTTGACGGAACTCACCGGAACGGCCGTACCGGGAGCGCGCGGGGTCGGCCGTACGAGGTATCCGAAGAGTCCCAAAACGGTCAGAGGGGTTTACAACGGCACCGTAGGTGGCATGTCGATTTCGCCGACGTGCGAATCCCCGAGCGCACACTGAGCGAAAGGCCCTGGCGCTTATGAACACCACGGTCAGCTGTGAGCTGCACCTGCGCCTCGTTGTGTCGAGCGAATCGTCACTGCCTGTACCCGCAGGTCTGCGGTACGACACTTCCGATCCGTATGCCGTACACGCCACCTTCCACACCGGAGCCGAGGAAACGGTCGAGTGGGTCTTCGCCCGGGACCTGCTGGCCGAGGGGCTGCACCGGCCCACCGGCACCGGCGACGTCCGCGTCTGGCCGTCCCGCAGCCACGGTCAGGGCGTCGTGTGCATCGCGCTCAGCTCTCCGGAGGGCGAGGCGCTGCTGGAGGCGCCGGCGCGAGCCCTGGAGTCGTTCCTGAAGCGGACCGACGCCGCCGTCCCGCCCGGTACCGAGCACCGGCACTTCGATCTGGACACCGAGCTCTCCCACATCCTGGCGGAGAGCTGAGGCGGTCCACGGCCGGAGGTCCGGTCCCTGCGCGCCGCCCACTCGGGGAGGCGGCGCGCGTCCCGTCCCGCTGACACGTTCCACGCGCATCAGGCAGCACGGCCGCGCCGTCGCCACGGAAACCACCGTGGTCGACGGCGCGGCCGTGTGGCGTTCCCGCGGAGCCAGTAAGGTCGGTGCCCACCGTCGAACAAGTTGCCGCCCCACCGGCCGGGCCAGGGAGCGAACCAACCGTGCTGATCAACCACGACACCGGGTGCGCGCTCAACGCCGTCGTCGACCTGCTCAACAGCTCCCCCGCCGGTCCGCCGGACGCCGGGGCCCCGGGGGCCGCCGGGAACGACGGGCTGCCGGACGTGGCCGCGCTGCGGGCCTTCGTGGAGCGGCACGACATCAGCGGGGTCGGACAGCTGGACGAGGGCGATCTGCGGGCCGTGCGGGAGCTCAGGGCGCGGTTCGCGCGGGTCTTCGACACCGAGGCCACCGCGGAGGCCGCGGAGCTGCTCAACGCCCTGGTCGCCGAGGCGGGCACCACGCCCCGGCTCACCGATCACGACGGCTACGACTGGCATGTGCACTACTTCGCGCCGGGGGCCTCGCTCGCCGAGCACCTGGCGGCCGACGGCGGCATGGCCCTGACGTTCCTCCTGGTGGCGGGCGAGCGCGAGCGGCTGCGCCGCTGCGGCGCGCCGGGGTGCGGGCGGGCCTTCGTGGACCTCTCGCGGAACCGGTCCCGCCGCTACTGCGACGGCCGGACCTGCGGCAATCGGCTGCACGTGGCCGCGTACCGGGCCCGGCGGCGCGGCGCGGCCGACTGAGCGGGCTGTCCACCGCTCACCACCGGTAGAGGTCGTGGACCGCCGTCACCAGGATCAGCGTCGCCACGAAGGCGAGGAACAGCATCAGGGGCGGCTGGGAGAGGGCGAAGAGACAGCCTCGCGGTTCCTTGGCGAGGTCGCTCAGGTCGAGGTCGTTCAGCTCGGATAGGTCTGCGGTCAGTTCTGCGGTCAGCTCGGCCGGTTCGTCGTTCATCTCCGGCAGATCATGACGCAGCGCGTTCCGTCAACGGGCCGATCGTGTGGAGGTGTTCGTCAGATCCCGTGCTTTTTGAGGATTGCCTCGATGTCGTCGAACTCGCCTCCGGTACCCTTCCGCCCCTTCGGCTTGGAGCGCCCCTTCGGGCGGTCCGCGGAGTGGCCTGCGGCCGGTCCGACGGCGGGGGCCGAGGCGCCGGGTGCCAGGGCGTCGGGACCGCCGGCACCGCCGCCGTCCGGCAGGGTGTGGCCTCCGGCCCGGCGCCGCTCGGCGGCCCGGCTCACCATGAACAGCAAGGCGGAGAGGGCCAGGACGCCGAAGCCGGCCCAGACGGTCGGCTTGAAGACCAGGTCGGTGACCCAGTCGATGATCCCGGTCATGACGAGGCCGATCGGGATCAGGGCGAAGGCCGCGATGCGGGTCGCGGCGAGGAAGCGCTTGCGGTAGGCCGTCAGCAGGGCGATGCCCAGTCCGCCCGCGGACACCGCGGCGCACACGGTCGAGGTCAGCATCCGGTCCTCCTGCCGATGGTGGGCTTCTGCATCCATCCTGCACCGGGTGGCGGCCCGGAAGCCACGACGGGGGGCGGAGATCAGGGAGAACTCCGGGTCGTCCCCTGGGGGCCCTCCTCCTCAGGACCGAGGCCTCCTCAGGATCGAGACGTCCCCTGGCCGCCCGGGCTGGGAGACTGGGGCCATGAGCGAGATCAACAGCCCCTCCGCCCCGTCAGCCGTCCCCGCCGGCCCCGCCGACCCCGCTGTTCTGGACGTCTGGTGCGACCTCCAGTGCACCGACTGCCATGCCGCCCTGGAGGACCTGCGGGCGCTGCGGGCCCGCTACGGCGACCGGCTGGACGTCCGGCTGCGGCACTTCCCGCTGGAGAAGCACCGGCACGCCTACGCCGCCGCACAGGCCGCCGAGGAGGCGGCCGAGCAGGGCCGGGGCTGGGAGTTCGCGGAGGCCGTGCTGGGGCGCGCCGGGGAGCTGGGCGAGCGCGGCGAGGCCGTGCTGGCCGAGGTGGCGAAGGCGCTGGGGGTGGACGCCGAGGAGCTGGACACCGCGCTGGTCGACGGCCGGCACCTGCTGATCGTCGACGCCGACCAGGCCGAGGGCAAGGCGATCGGGGTGACCGGCACCCCGACGTACGTCATCGGCGGCGAGCGGCTGGACGGCGGGAAGAGCCAGGAGGGGCTGCGGGAGCGGATCGAGGAGATCGCGGACCGGCTGCTGGCCGGCTAGCCGGCGTCCGCTGCCGGAGCCGGGCGCTCAGAGCAGTGCCTTCTGGAAGTACAGGTTCGTCGTCTCGTAGCCCAGGGACTCGTAGAGCCGCAGGGCCGGGGTGTTGCCGGCGAAGACGTTGAGGCCGACGCGGTCGTGTCCCAGGGCGAGGGCCTCGCGTTCGGCGACGAGCATCAGGGTGCGGCCGTGCCCGCGGCCGCGCTGTTCCGCCGCCACCCTGACGTCGTAGACGTAGCCGATGCCGTCGCGCGTGCCCAGCCAGAGGGTGCCGGCGTCGACGCCCTCGTGGGCGAGGACGCGCAGGGCGACGCCGGGGGTCGCGGCGCCCCGCGGCAGCAGGGCCGCGTGGTCGGCGTCGCTCTTGGCCGCGGCCTCGGCCTCGGGGACGCCCCGCTCGGTCAGCGACTCGACGTAGCCCGCCTTCTCCTGGGCCACCCACGCCGGGAACCGGTCCTCGTCCAGGGGCCGCGCCGTGCTCCCGGCGGGCAGGGCGGGCGGGTCGGTGAGCCTCTTGACCATGTTCCGGCTGCGCTCGGTGTAGCCGAGGGCGGTCACCAGGCCGAGGGTGGCGGTGTCCGCGGCGGGGAACTCGAAGCCCACCCAGCGGCATCCCCAGCCGCGCAGCACCTCCTCGGCCGCGAGGGCGGCGACCGTGCCGCGGCCCCGGCGACGCTCGCCCTCCCGGACGAAGAGCCGCTCTATGCTCCCGGCCCGCGGGCCGAAGTGGGTCTGCGTGGCGAGTTCGGCGTCGCCGACGGGCCTGCCGTTGACGCAGATCTCGTACCCGCGGCGGCGGTGGCCGTCGGCGGTGCGCTGTTCCGGTGCGCTGGGGCGCAGGGTGGTGGTCATGCCGCTGTTCTACCCACCCGCCGGGCCCCGCGTCGCGGGATTTCCCGTCGGCCGCCGCCGGTTCAGGGGTCGATGTCCGCGGCCGACCGTTCGGCGAAGACGCGCATGACCTCGGCGGTCACCGGGCCGGGGGCGCCAGGGAGTTGGCGGCCGTCGAGGGTGTGGAGGGCCTGGACGTCGCGGAGGCTGGAGGTCAGGAAGACCTCGTCGGCGCGGTCGAGGGCGTCCATGGGCAGGTCGGTCTCGCGGGCGCCGGTCCACTCGAGGACGAGGGCGCGGGTGATGCCGGGGAGGCAGCCGGAGGCGAGGGGCGGGGTGTGGAGTTCGCCGTCGAGGACGGCGAAGACGTTGGTGGCGGTGCCTTCGCAGAGCGCGCCCGCGGTGTTGGCGAGCAGGGCCTCGGTGGCGCCCTGCTCGCGGGCGCGGGCGAGGGCGACGACGTTCTCGGCGTACGAGGTGCACTTGATGCCGGCGAGCGCGCCGCGTTCGTTGCGGGTCCAGGGGACGGTGACGGCGGCGGTGGCGGCCGGGCGGGGCTCGATGGGCGCGGCGGTGACGAGGAGGGTGGTGTCGGCGGCGGCGCGGTCGGCGCCGAGCGGGGAGAGGCCGCCGGTCAGGGTGATGCGGAGGCGGCCGAGGGCGAGGGGGCGGGCGTCGAGGACGGCCGCGCAGGCGCGGCGGGTCTCGTCGGCGTCGGGTGCGGGGAGGCCGAGGCCGCGGGCGGAGGCGGCGAGCCGGTCCAGGTGCCGGGTGAGGGCGAAGGGGCGGCCGTCGACGACCTTGAGGGTCGTGAAGACGCCGTCGCCGACCGTCAGGCCGTGGTCGAACACCGAGACGCGGGCCGCGTCCTCCCCGACGAGCTTTCCGTTGAGCCAGACGGTCACCGTCGCCTCCCCGCGGTCGGACTGTGTGTGCCGGACGCTATCGCGAGCAGCCGGGCCGCCTTGAGTTCGGTCTCGGCCCATTCGCCCTCGGGGTCGGAGCCCCAGGTGATGCCCGCTCCGGTGCCGAAGCGCAGCGCGGGGCCGCCGGGGGCGGTGCGGTCGATCCAGAAGGTGCGGATGCCGACGGCGAGCTCGCCGGTGCCTCGGTCGGCGTCGACCCAGCCGATGCCGCCGCAGTAGGGGCCGCGCGGGCCCTGTTCCAGGCGTTCGATGATCTCCAGGGCGCTGGCCTTGGGGGCGCCGGTGACCGAGCCGGGCGGGAAGGTGGCGGCGAACAGCTCGGACCAGCCGGCGCCCGCCGCGAGCTCGCCGCGGACGGTGGAGACGAGGTGGACGAGGCCGGGGTGCTGTTCGACGGCGCAGAGCGCGGGGACGGTCACGGACCCGGTGGCGCAGACGCGGCCCAGGTCGTTGCGGACCAGGTCGACGATCATCACGTTCTCGGCGTGGTCCTTGTCGAGCAGGTCGGCGGCGGTGCGGCCGGTGCCCTTGATCGGTCCGGACTCCAGGACGCGGCCGGTGCGGCGCAGGTAGAGCTCGGGCGAGGCGGTGACCACCTCGGTGCCGTGGGCGGGGAGCCGGACGGTGCCGGCGTACGGGGCCGGGTTGCCGGCCGCGAGGTGGGCGGCGAGGGCGTCGACGTCGGCGTGGTCCGGGTCGGGCAGCGGCGCGCCGAGGACGCGGCAGAGGTTGGCCTGGTAGACCTCGCCGGCGGCTATGTGCTCGCGGATCCGCCGGACGCCCGCGATGTAGGCGTCCCGGTCGAGGGAGCTGGTCCACGCCTCGGGGGCGGGGCCGCGCCAGCGCCCGGGGGCGGGGAGGGGCGCGGGGCGCACGTCGCCGAAGCGGGCGCACCGCAGGTCGCCCTCGAAGCCCGCGACGACGGCCCACCAGCCCCGGGAGTCCAGGGCCTCGGGGTCGCTGGTGACGTCGCGGAGATCGGTGGCGAGGAGGCCGCCGAAGCGGGCCATCGGGGGGAGGTCATGCACGTCATCGAGTCTATGGGCCGGTCCCCGGCGCTGAGCCGGGTGAAGGAAGCGGGCAGCACGCTGCGGAAACGGAATTTGAGCTGGCGCTGGAATCCGCTAGAGTTCAACACGTCGCCGGGACGCGGAAGCGAAACGGCGGGGCGACTTCCGGATCACGGTCCGGAGGAAGCGTGCGGACATAGCTCAGTTGGTAGAGCACCACCTTGCCAAGGTGGATGTCGCGAGTTCGAGTCTCGTTGTCCGCTCGAGTAGGGGGATCTTCCCGACCCCCGCACTCCTGGTGGAGTGGCCGAGAGGCGAGGCAACGGCCTGCAAAGCCGTCTACACGGGTTCAAATCCCGTCTCCACCTCCAAGGACGATTAGCTCAGCGGGAGAGCGCTTCCCTGACACGGAAGAGGTCACTGGTTCAATCCCAGTATCGTCCACCAAGGTCCTCGCGGACCTTCCCGCGCGATTAGCTCAGCGGGAGAGCGCTTCCCTGACACGGAAGAGGTCACTGGTTCAATCCCAGTATCGCGCACGCAGCACACCCTCCCGGACGATTAGCTCAGCGGGAGAGCGCTTCCCTGACACGGAAGAGGTCACTGGTTCAATCCCAGTATCGCGCACCATGATCGGCCGGAGGCCGGGGCTTCGAGCTCCGGCCTCCGGCCGTTTTCGCTGGTCATCGACGAGTTTTACGCAAAGGACGGGCCGGGCACCTCCCCAGGTGCCCGGCCCGTCATGCCGTCCGCCGCACCCCCGTCCCCACGGGGTTATGGCCGGCCCGTCCCCGACCCGGACCGCTCTTCCGGGAGCGGAGCGCTCAGCGCCCCAGCATGCCGGCCACGGACGACGCTTGAGTGACGACGGCATCCCAGCCGCCGAAGGCGACGGCCAGGACGGCCGCGCAGGGCAGCACCATGGCCAGAGCGACCAGAGGGTGCCGGTTGTCGGCGGGGCGGCCGCCGGGGAGGTCGGGGAGGCTCCGGTGGGCGTCCGCCCGTCCGGGTGCGCGGGCCGCGCGTCGTACCGCCTGGGCCATGGCACCCCTCCCTTCCGGTCCTGCCGGACCCCGCCCCTCGTCCGGCGCGGCCGCGCGGGCCGCTCGGACGTGTGCCGATGCTGGCGGCGGCGGGCGTCCGACCTCGGGGGACGAGTGTTGCGCCCGCCGCCTGAACTCCACAGTAGGCGGCGGGCGGGGGCCGGACGTCATGCCCTCGTACCCCTTGCACGGCCTCCCGGAGGAGGAGGGAGGGGTGGGGCCGGTACTCCCCTGGGTGGAGAACAGAGGAGCGGTTCGCCGGGGTCGTCTCGGGGTGGGTCTCCGGGTTCTCCCCCAGGGGGCCGCGCCGGAGTGATCTGCCTCACGTCCGGGGTGTCCCGGGTCACCGTCGCCGCGGCACCCCTGACCGCCCGGGCCGACGGTGTGTCAGGTGTTCGAGCGGGGGGCTTCCCGGGGGCACCGCCCGTCGGCTCGCCGTCCGTCGGGCCGTCAATCCCCGTTCCCTTCCGGGGGCTTGGCGGCGGGCGGCGGGCGGACGGGGACGGGGCGGGCACCCGGAGGCGGTCGGGCGCGGGCGCGCGGCGGAACCGGTCATCCGATCGCCGACGCATGCGCGGCCTCTCAGCAAGGGCGCCCGGCAATCCGTAAGCTGTGGCTCGTCAGACGGACCGGCAGCGGGGATGAAGATGACGATGATGCGGCTCCGGCGCGAGGACCCGCGTGTCGTCGGCTCGTTCCGGCTTCACCGCCGGCTGGGCGCGGGCGGCATGGGCGTGGTGTACCTCGGCTCGGACAAGCGCGGCCAGCGGGTGGCGCTGAAGGTGATCCGGCCGGATCTCGCCGAGGACCAGGAGTTCCGCTCGCGCTTCGCGCGCGAGGTGTCCGCCGCGCGGCGCATCCGCGGCGGCTGCACGGCGCGGCTGGTGGCCGCCGATCTGGACGCGGAGCGGCCGTGGTTCGCGACGCAGTACGTGCCCGGGCCCTCGCTGCACGACAAGGTGACCGAGGAGGGTCCGCTGTCGGCTGCTCAGACGGCGTCCATCGGGGCGGCGTTGGCCGAGGGGCTGCTCGCGGTGCACGACGCGGGGGTGGTCCACCGGGACCTGAAG
>NZ_JAIQLH010000033.1 GCF_020037025.1 Streptomyces huiliensis
GGTGCCGGCCGAGGCGACGGCGAGGGCCCGGATCGCGGTGGCGGCGCCGCCCTGCGGCGCGCGGTTGCCCTCCAGGGCGGCGTCGAGGACGTCGACGGCTGCGACGTCGGCCAGCGCCGGGACGACGACGTCGGCCAGCTCGTGGGCGGTCTGGTCGAGGTCGAGGGTGGTGCCGATGAGCACCGAGGCGTCGGCGATCAGGGCGAGCCGGCGGCGGGCCTCGGCGGCGGCCAGGTCGGCGCGGTAGCGGTCGGTGACGTCCACGACGGACGCGGCGACGCCGAGGATGTGCCCGCTCGCGTCCTCCAGCCGGTAGTAGGAGACCAGCCGGGCCCGGTCGTCCTCGCCCCCGCCGATGCCGCCCGCCACGAACCGGTCCAGCTCCGGCGCGCCGGTGGCCAGCACCCGGCGCATGGCGGCCTCGCTCTCCTCGATGTCCACGAACGGCAGCACCTCGCCGATCCGGTGCCCGAGGTGGTCCTCCGCGGGGAGGCCGTGGATGCGCTCCAGGGCGGGGTTGACCATCACGTAGCGCAGGTCGGTGTCGAGGACGGCGAGGCCGATCGGGGACTGGGCCACCAGGCGCAGCGAGAGCGCCAGGTCCCGTTCCAGGTCGCGCAGGACCTCCCGGTCGGTGGCGATGCCGAGGGCGTACATGCTGCCGTGCGGGCCCTCCAGCCGGACGTTGCGCAGCTCGACCAGGCGGGGGCCGCCGTCCTTGTGCCGGACGGGGAAGACGCCGGCCCAGCTCTCGCCCTCGCCCATCACCCGGTCGAACAGGTCGAGGACGACGGCCAGGTCCTCCTCGGCGACCAGCAGCCGGGCGGCGTACTGGCCGAGCGCCTCGGCGGGCGTCCAGCCGAACAGGTCCTGGGCCTGCGGGCTCCACAGGATGATCCGGCCCTCGCGGTCGAGGACGACGGCGGCCACGCTGAGCACGTCGAGGAGACCGCCCGCCTCGTCCCAGGCGGGCCGGGTCCGGCCGGGGCCGGTCCGGAATCCGTCGGTGGTGCCCATGCGAGGTCCTCCTTGCGCCCGCGCGCGGTGGGGCGGCCCCGGCGGCGCCGGGGCCCGGACGCCGCCGCGCCCGGTCCGGTACCGCCGCTCGCGCCGCCGTCCGCCGCGCCGCGGTCTCCATCGTCCCTCGGATCCCGCGCGGCGCGCAGCCGCTGCGGCCCGGGCGCGGCGTGGGAGTGGTGACCGTACGGGGGGCGGCTCAGGCGCCCGCGGGGCCCGCGGGGGCGCGGTGGCCGTCCGGGAGGGGCAGGGCGAACCACACGGTCTTGCCCGTCGGGGAGGCGTGGTGGCCCCAGCGCTCGGCGATCTGCTCGACGAGCCACATGCCGCGGCCGTTCTCGCTGTCCCGCCCGGCGAGCGAGCAGCGCGGCAGGGCGCCGCCGCGGTCGGTGACCCGGGCGACCAGGTGGCCGGGGGTGCGGGAGAGGGACAGCTCGACGTCGCCGGCGCCCTCGGGGACGTGCACGATCGCGTTGGTGACCAGTTCGGAGAGGAGCAGCGCGGCGTCGTCCGTCAGCGCGTCCAGTCCCCAGTCGGCCAGCAGGCGCCGGGAGAAGGCGCGGGCCGCCGCGACGGAGCGGGGGGAGGCGGGCAGGGAGATCGCGTGGGCCGGGCGGTGCGGGACGGCGGCCAGGGGCCGCGGGGCGACGGTGGGTCCCCCTGAGGCGCGGCGGCCCCACGGGCCGTTCCACGGGCCGGCCGGCGGCGGGACGGCCGCGTCGGGGACGCCGAGGAGGGCGTCCGCCGGAGACGCGGGGCTCAGGGTGTCACGGCTGGAAGCAGACATGAGGCTCTGTGCGATCGAGGGGGGACACGAAGGCGGACCGTGGGGGGTCGCGGGCTTCGCGGTGGTCTTCCCCACACTGGCGTGATTTCCGCCAGAGGTCTATACCCTCTCGGTCACGGTGGCCCTGCGGAGCGCTATGTTCGCAGGTGACGGGCGCTGAACGGGGTCTAAAGTCATGGTGAACACGGGGTGGGAGCCGTACTCCCCTCGGCCGGGCGGCCGGGCGACGGGTCAGCCGGGTGGCCAGGCGACCGGTCGGCCGGGGAACGCGGGGCTCCCCGGCCGCCGCCCGCGTCACTTGCGCGGGCACTCCTTCCACGCCAGGTGGTAGATCGTGTTGATGGCGCCGTCCGTCGAGTCCATGGTCATGAAGCTGTTGGTCTTGGAGGTGTCGGACGTGCCGGCGTTGACGCGGAGTTCCGTGTTGATGTTGAAGTTGCGCCGCTCGCCGCAGGGCGCCCACACCAGCGCGCCCACCGGAACCGAGTCGGTGGCCTGCCAGTTGTCGCCGTACGGGCCTCTGAAGGCGTGGGAGCTGGGCGTCGTCTGGGACGAGCCCTGGAAGTAGTACGAGGCCTTCTCCGTGCCGCTCGCCCCGGACTCCAGCTTGGCGTAGCCGCGGTAGTCGGCGCTGGCGATGGCGTAGGTGAAGCCCTGCGGGACGTGCACGATCAGGTTGAGCTGGCAGTTCTTGCGGAAGTCGGTGGGCTTGGAGCCCACGCCGACCTGGGCCAGGTAGTCGCTGTAGGTGACGGTGAAGGCGGTGTTGTCGGGCGACACCGCGACGGCGGCGGTGCCGACCGGACAGCCCGAGCCGTTGACGGTCGCGATCTCGATGACGATCTTGTCCGGCGGCGGGTTGGTGATGACCGAGGGCTGCTGGGTGCCGAACGCCGAGGCGAACAGCGCGGCGATCGCGCCGGTGGTGACCAGACCTGCGGGCATGGCGCTCCAATCGGTTGCCTTCGGGCGGCGTGGGCGGCCCGAGGGGACGGCGGGAACCATTCCGCGGCGTACGACCCTCGGTGCCCCTTGGAGCGGACCCTTCCGGGACGACCGGCCGGCCGGCGGCGGAACGACGTGCCGGACCGGAAGAAGGGCAGGTCAGGAGCATCGACACGCCATGCCCATGACAATCCTCACGGCCCGCTGGGACGGGGAGCGTTCGAATGATAGGGAGCCCCAGGGGGGTTGGCTAGGCCCCCCGCCGCGGGCCCGCCCGGCCACCGGCCGCGTCCGGTGCGGAACACCCCTCCGACCCCCGGCGCGCACTCCGTGACAATTCCGGAATTCAATGTTCCACCCCGCCCCCTCCCCCACTCCGCAAAACATTTGCCGCCCCAAACGCGCGTGCGACATAATGACGGCCTTTCACCACCGTTCATTTCTCACACCCGGGTGAGGGCCACTGCCCGATGGGCGTTTCTCTTCGCGCGTTCCGCGCACTCGTTCTCCTCTTCGGTTTCTATCTCTTCTGCGTCGCGGTGCTCTGCGCCCTGGTCGGCACCGGCGTGTTCGTCTACTGGTCGCTGGGGGCGCACGCCGCGACGCTGAAGCTCATCACCCTGCCCCTGCTGCTGGCCGTCCCGCTGGTCCGGGGCATGCTGCACCTGCGCACGCCGCAGGACGACGGCGAGGACGGTCTGCCCGTCACCGAGGCGGAGCAGCCCCGGCTGTGGGCGGCCGTCCGCGAGGTGGCCGCGGCGGCGGGGACGCGGGCGCCCGACGAGATCTTCCTCGTCGGCGACGTGAACGCGGCGGTCTCCGAGAACTCCCGCTTCCTGGGCCTGATTCCAGGGCGCCGCCGGCTCTATGTGGGAGTGCCGCTGATGACGGGCCTGATGGACAGTCAGCTTCGGGCGGTCCTCGGCCACGAATTCGGTCACTACTGCAATGCCGACACCCGTATCTCCGCCATCACCCTGCGCGGCCGGCACGCGCTCGCCCGGACGGTGACGTCCTTCCGGCGGGAATCCCGGAAACAGGTGGAGAAGGAGCTCACGAAACAGCGGGCGGCGGCCGAGAAGCGGATCCGCAAGGGGCGGCGGCCCAAGAAGACCGACGCCTCCGGCGCCGGGCTGAGCTACCGGCTGATGGCCCGGCTCTTCGTCGGCTACGCCAAGTTCTACCTGCGGACCACCCGCGGCGACGGTCGGCGGCAGGAACTCGCCGCCGACCGGGTGGCGGTGCGCGTCGCGGGCCGGGACGCCGCCGCGTCCGCGCTGCGGCGCACCGCCGCCCTCGCCGACCTGCACGACTTCTACCTCCACGGCTACGCCACCCTGGGCCTGCCGGCCGGACTGCTGCCGCCCGAGGGCCAGTTCTACGGCGGTCTCGGCCACCTGCTCGCGGCGCCGGGCCGGTACGCGGAGTTCGAGCGGCTGGCCCGCGAGCTGCCGGACACCGAGCCGTCGCCCTACGACGCGCACCCGCCGATGGCCGAACGGGTCGCGCGGATCGAGGCGCTGCCCGACGACGGCCGGGGCGCGGACGGGCCCGCGCGGTGGGCCCTGGAGCTCCTCGACGCGCCCGACCGGGTCCTGGCCCGGCTGGAGGAGGCGACGCTGACGCCCGAGGTGCTGCGACTGCGCCGCGCCTCGTGGCCGGAGCTCGTCCACTTCGGGATCCGCGCCCACCGGGCCGCCGAGGTGGAGCGGCTGCGCGCCGCCACGGCCGCGTACACCGGCGGCGACGGTTCGCTGCGCGCCCTGCTGGACGCGGCCGACGGCGGGCTCCTGTGGCACGTCGCCGCCCGGCTGGCCGGCGAGGACGGCGACGACGCCGAGGCCGATCCCCGGGCCGAACTCCTGCACGGCCTGCACGCGCTCCTCATCCTGGAGCTCGTCGACGCGGGCTGGGCCGGCTGGGAACTGTCCTGGTCGGACGCGGCCCGGCTGCGCCTGCCGGAGGGGTACGACGAGCTGGTGCCCGCCGCGGTGGCGGCGGTGGCCGCCGAGGTCCCGGACACCCGGCCGCTGCGGTCGCTGCTGCCGGCGGCCTGAACGCGCCCGCGTACGGGGGCCCGTGGCGGGCGCCGCGCCGCCCCCTGGCAGCATGACCCCGTCTCATCTGTCCCACCCATCACTCCCACCGCACCGAAGGACGACATGATGACGCTCCGCTGCACCGTGCTCGACGACTACCAGGGCGTCGCCCTCTCCACGGCCGACTGGTCGGTCCTCGGCGACGCCGTCGAGGTCCGGGTGGTGCGCGAGCACGTCGCCGGGCACGACCGGCTCGCCGAGGAGCTGGCCGACAGCGAGATCGTCGTCATCATGCGGGAACGCACGCCGTTCCCCGCCGAGTTGTTCGCCCGGCTGCCGAAGCTGCGGCTGCTGATCACCTCGGGCATGCGGAACGCGTCCGTCGACCTCGACGCGGCGGCCCGGCACGGCGTCACCGTGTGCGGGACCGACAGCAACCCCGAGCCGCCCGTCGAGCTGACCTGGGCGCTGCTCCTCGGGCTGGCCCGCGGCCTGGTCCCGGAGAACGCGGCGCTGCGCGACGGCGGCCCCTGGCAGAGCACCGTCGGGGCCGACCTGCACGGCCGGCGGCTGGGGCTGCTGGGGCTGGGGAAGACCGGCGGCCGGATGGCGCGGATCGGGCGGGCGTTCGGCATGGAGGTGGCGGCCTGGAGCCCCAACCTCACCGACGAGCGGGCGGCCGCCGCGGACGCCGTCCGGGTGTCCAAGGAGGAGCTCTTCTCGGACAGCGACTTCGTCTCCGTCCACCTGGTGCTGGGCGAGCGGACCCGCGGGCTGGTCGGCGAGGCGGAGCTCGGGCTGATGCGGCCGACGGCCTACCTCGTCAACACCTCGCGGGCGGCCATCGTGGACCAGGACGCGCTGGCCCGCGCGCTGCGCGACGGCCGGATCGCCGGGGCCGGCGTCGACGTCTTCGACGAGGAGCCGCTGCCCGCGGACCACCCCTTCCGCACCCTCCCCCGGCTGCTGGCCACCCCGCACCTGGGGTACGTCACGCGGCGCAACTACGACGGGTACTTCACCCAGGCCGTGGAGGACGTCGCCGCGTTCCTGGCGGGCGAGCCGGTCCGGCGCCTGGCCTGACGCTTCCGCCGCCCGCTGGGCGGCGTCGAACGGGCGCGGGGGGCGACGAACGGACACGGGGGGGCGACGAACGGACGCGGTGGCCGTCCCGGCGTGGACGGCCGCCCACGTGGCGGAAGAGAACCGCCGCCGCCCCGACGCCCGGGCCCCCGCGGGCCGTTCACGCGTCGGTCGCCAGCGCCAGCGACGCCCCCTCCTCGTCCGCCTCGGTGTCGAAGACGACCCGCCCGGCCAACCGGGTGGCGATCTCGTCGCGTTCGGCCGGGGTCGCGGCGCCGGTGACGAAGACCCCGGAGCGGGTGAAGGAGTCCTTCTCCGGGGGGATGACGTCACCGGGCCGGACGCGGAGGTCGGCGGCGAGGACGGCGGGGTGCGCGGCGAGTTCGTCCCAGCCGCGGACGGCGCGGAGTCGGCCGGGCGGGGCGAAGAGGAAGTCGACGCGGGCGGCGCGGCCCGGCTCGGGCGGCGGCGGGGGCGTCCGGCCGAGCAGGTCGTCGACGAGCGTGCCGTAGAGCTCCAGTCCGGGCCGGGTGTGCTCGACGAGGGCGTGGATGAAGTCGCCGCCGCCGCGGCAGTGGAACTCGCCGAGCACGATGCCGTCGGCGGTCACCCACAGCTCGATGTGGAAGACGCCGCGGGTGATGCCGACCGCCTTCAGCCCGCGGGCCACCGTGTCGCGGGCGAGCCGGTCCGTCGCCTCGTCGAGGCCGGCGGGCTGCTGCTGGCTGGTGGAGATGAAGCCGTCGGTGACGGCCTTCCGGGTCAGCGCGAGCACCTGCGGCTCGCCGCCGAGGACGATGCCCTCGGCCGAGTACTCGTCCCCGGCGACGAAGGTCTCCACGAGGAAGTAGGGGGAGGCCGGCAGCGGGCTCATGGCCTCCGACGGGAGGCGGAACTTCCGTACGGCCTCGGGTAGTTGCTCGGGGCTGCCGATGAGGGAGACGCCGATGCTGGCGAGGCCGTCGCGCGGTTTGACGACCCACGGGCCGGGGGCGGTCTCCCGCAGGAAGCGCTCGGCGTCGGCCACGTTGTCGCAGACGGCGGTGTGGGGCTGGGGGAACCCGGCCTCGCGGAGCCGCTGCCGGCACAGGTCCTTGGTGCGGACGCGGCGCACCGCGTCGGGGTCGTTGCCCGCGAGGCCGAGCTCCTGGGCGATGACGGCGGTCGGCAGCACCGACAGTTCGCGGACGGTGAGGACGGCGTCGATGGGCGGCCGGGTGGCGGCCCAGGCCCGGCAGGCCTCGGGGTGGTGGACGTCGAGGGCGACCACCTCGTCCACGTACCCGAGGTCCCGGGCGGTCGCGGACCGCAGGTTCTCCGGGGTGTCGGCGCCCACCAGGGTGACGCCGCGCCGCCGGGCCTGTTCGCTCAGCCGCCGGATCTGGTCCTGACCCCAGGCCGGCATTCCGGTGTTTCCCATGACGAGGAGCGTCACATCTGCCATACGACCGGCTCACTTCCTCTGACGACTGATCGGACGACTGGTCTGGCGACTGATCGGATTGCAGGGATTCCTGACGAAGCGTAGCGGTTCGCCGTGGTTCGGGGAGGGTGGCCGGACGGGTGTCGTACCGGCCGGACGGCTCGCGGGTGGCGACCGGATCGGGCGCCGGGAACGGTCGGCGTTATTTCGGCCAGGGTCGAAAAGGTACGCGCGGCGCATTGGCCACCTCCCGCCGCCGTCTCACATGCCGTATGCATATTCAGCATGCAATCATCTGTCGTGAAACCGTGTGCGCGGCATTTCGGGGAGTCCCCTGGAATGGATTCCGCAAGAGCCGGGCAAGGGTTTCCTCCGTCCAATGCGCGGCGCTGGTGACGGCCCGCCCCAACCGTCCCATGGCGGGGAACGCCTTCCGGCCAGAACCGGTCGATTGACAGCCCGAACGGCCCTCTCTAGCGTCAGGGGCGTCATGCTCCCGAAGGGGCGAACCCCTTCGCCCGACGGGGCGCACCCCTTCGCCGTCGCTTTACCGCCGGCCGTCCCCGCGCATTCCGGAAATCATCCGGGCGCGGCCGAACGGCCCGCTTCCACGCCCCATCCCCCGTTTCCTCTCCACCCCTTCTCCACCCCCTCTCCGCCTCTTCTCCCGCAAGGCCGTCCGCTCCGTGGATTCCCGCTCTGGAGGCGCCCGTATGGCCGTGGACCCCCTGCTCTCGCACCCGGATTTCACCGGTGCGGACGTGGCCGTGATGACGGAAATCGAAAACGAACTGGCCGACCGGCTGGACATGCTGGGCGATGACGGCGATCTCATCGTGGTGGCCGGTCTGGTGGCCGCGCGGATCGTCGACGCGGCCGTTCTGGAGAAAATCGCCGACGACCGCTCCGGGGCCGGGCGGCCGCTCGATCTCGCCGCCCACGGAATTCCGGCCGAGGAATTCACGCGTTTCCAGCGGCTCTGGTACCACTTCAAGGTGCCGTACGCGCGGGCGTCGCTGGTCTGGTGGCGGCTGTTCTGCCGGGCCGTCGGGCGCGGCGCCGCCGTGGACGAGGCGCTGGAGCGGATGGCCGACGGGCTGTCGGCGCTGCACGCTCCCCTCCCCGACGCCCTCGCGCGGGCCGGCGCGGGGGCGCCCGGCGGAACGGTGGTCGTCACGGCGGACGAGACGGCCGGGCTGCGGGCGCTGACGGCGGCCGTCCGGCTGGACGCGCCGCTGGTCGCGGTGGACGACGTCCACGCGGCCGTGACGGCCGGCCGGGAGCTCGGCCTCCGGGTGGTCACGGCCGACCCCGAGGCCGGCCCTTCGCCGGCGGGCGGGCGCGCCGCCCTGTGGCTGGGTCCGCCCGCCGTCCTGGAGGGCCTGCCGGAGCGGGCGCGTCGGGACTGGGCGGCGCTCCCCGCGGACGAACGGGAGGCGCTGCTGGCCGGGTTCGAGCGCCGGATCTCGTCCGTCGAGCGGGTCCGGCTGTTCGCCGGCGAGACGCTCCTCGACAACCGGGGCGTCGGCGCGGAGATGGCGGCCTGCCGCGCCCTGCCGCCGGCGGAGTGGAGTGGTACGCGGCTGGTCCTGGCGACGCTGCTGTGGTGCTGGCAGGAGGCCGGGTTCGTGCTCCAGGAACTCAACCAGTCCCTGCTGTCGTTCCCCGCGCTCTCCCTCTTCCTGCTGCGCAAGTCCCGTGGCTACGCGGGGCTGTTGGGCGAGGCCGAGCCGCCGGAGGCGACCGCCCCCGACGCCCTGGCGGCGGCCCGCCGGCTGGGCGGGCTGCGTACCCGCGCCGAGGAGCGGTACGAGCGGTGCCTGCACTTCGACGGCAGCAACTGGGAGCGCCGCGAGTTCCTGCTGCCGCTGTCGGTGTACCGGCGCAGCGCGCGCGTCCCGGACGGGCTGCCGGAGCGGCTGTACGCCGAGACGGGCGCGGAGTTCACCGGCCGTACCGGGTCCGCTGAGGAGTGGGACGGCTTCCTGGAGCGCGTGCTGGAGGCGGGGAGCTCGCCGACCCGGGCGATGCAGGCGGTGGCGCACTGGGCCGCGGACGCCGAGGACCTGCCGGTGGACATGGCGGTCTTCACGGTGCCGGTGGGCCGGAAGCTGCTGGAGCCGTGGACGATGGAGTTCACGGACCTGTTCTGCTACACGGGGTTCCGCTCCGGCTTCCGCCCGGAGGAGTTCGGCATCGCCAACGGCCGGCTGCTGATGTACAACGTCATCGCCCAGCGCATGCGGTACAACGCGGTGAAGAAGGCGCAGAACTACGCGCCGGTCATGCGGTTCGCCCCGCAGGGGTTCAACCTGCCGGACATCGCCGTCGCCGAGGACGCGTTCCACGGCGGCCACGCCGCGGCCGGCATCCGGCTGGCCTGCCGGCTCCCCATCACCGTCCGGTACCGCGACCGCGACTGGAACGGGCTGGCGGACGTCCGGCTGAACCGGTCGGCGTACAGCCGGGAGAACCGGTTCCGGCCGCGGGACATGGTGCTGGGCCACCGCTACACCGCGTGGGCGAAGGGGCTGGCCGACGCCACGTACCGCCGGGGTCTGAGCTTCGACGACAAGTGGACGGACAAGGTCAAGGACCTCGACCTGTGAGGACGGAGCCGGTGATGGGCGAGGCGATGACCGGGGCGGCGCCCCGGGAAGCGGCCGGGGCCGTACAAGAGGCGGCCGAGGCGGTCGAGGCGGTGGTCGAGCCGCTGCCGGACGGCAAGGGCTGCGTGGTGCGGCTGGGCGACCGGGTGGTCAGGGTCCCCGCGCGCTGCCCGCACCGCGGCGCGCCGCTCGCGGCCGGGCTGGTGACCGGCGTGTTCCTGGAGTGCCCCTGGCACGGGGCCACCTTCGACCTGCGCACCGGCCGGCGGGTGCGCGGTCCCCAGTGCGCCGACATCGCCGTGCGGCCCCTGCCGCCGGACGGCCGGGCGGCGACGGACGGTCCGGCGAGGACGGCCGTCCCGGCGAAACCGGAGGAGGGAAGCGCATGACGTACGTGATCACCGAGCCGTGTATCGACGTCAAGGACGGCGCCTGTGTGGATGTCTGTCCCGTCGACTGCATCGAGGGCGCGGAGGCCGAGGCGCCGCAGTTCTACATCGACCCCGCCCGCTGCGTCGACTGCGACCTGTGCGCCACCGTCTGCCCGGTGGACGCCATCTTCCGCGAGGAGGAACTGCCCGAGGAGTGGGAGCACTTCACGGCCGTCAACGCCGACTACTTCAGCGAGCGGGCGGAGGCGTGATGCGTTCCGAGGCCGACGACCTCTCCATCATCCGGTGGGCCAACGCCAGGATCGGCGACATCGCCACCTCGCTGCACGTCCCGCACGGCGAGCGGCCGGTGCACATGCACGGGGCGGACGCCACGGGGGTGGGGCTGGTGAGCAACGGCGCGATCGGCGCCGACGTCATCCGGCTGCCCGCGGGCGCCGGCTTCCCGCCGCACACCCACCCCGGCCACCACGTCCTGGTGGTCCTCGGCGGTCTCGGCACCATCACCTACAACGGGCGCGTCCACCCGACCGAGGCGGGCCAGATCTACCTGGTCGAGGGCTCGGTGTCGCACGCGGTCGGCGCGATCTCGGACCACGTGCTGCTGGCCATCGGCGCCCCGCACATGCCGGTGGAGTCCGAGCGGCGGATGGAGGTCGTGGTCTACGAGGAGGTGCTGAGCGAGGTCGGCAACCTGCACTGCCTCATCTGCGACCTCAAGTCCCGGCTGCCGGCGTACCTGCACGACGTGGGGTGCTCGCACTGCCCCTGCCACGACTGCGCGGCTCCCGGCCAGGCCCGGTGCTGACCCTACTCTCCCCTCCCGTCATCAAGGAGCCGTCCATGGGCATCTCGCGTTACCACACCCAGGTGACCCACCCTGGGCTGACCGCGCTCAAGGCGGAGATCGAGCCCGCCCGCAAGGGCGTCCTCGGCCACCCGATGTACCACAGCGTCACCAGCCCGGAAGCGGCGCGGATCTTCATGGAGCACCACGTCTTCGCCGTCTGGGACTTCATGTCCCTGCTCACCTCCCTCCAGCGGCGGCTCACCTGCGTGGAGGTGCCCTGGGTGCCGAGCGGCCCGGTGGCCAGCCGCCGGCTGATCAACGAGATCACGCTGGTGGAGGAGAGCGACGAGTACGGCGACGGCTTCATCAGCCACTTCGAGCTCTATCGGGCCGCGATGGACGACGTGGGGGCGGACACCGGGCCCGTCGACGCGTTCCTCCGTGCGCTGCGGGCCGGCGTGCCGGTGTCCGAGGCACTGCGGACGGCCGGGGTGCCGGAGCCGTCGGCGCGGTTCGTCGAGGGCACCTGGACCGTACTGGAGACGGCGCCCGTGCACTGCCAGGCGGCGGTGTTCGCGTTCGGGCGCGAGGACCTGATCCCCGAGATGTTCGAGCAGGTGGTGCGGATCGAGGACGCGGACGGGCGGCTGGCCCGGTTCAAGGACTACCTGGAGCGGCACATCGAGGTCGACGCGGACGAGCACACGCCGATGGCGATGCACATGCTGGTCGATGTGTGCGGCGACGACGGCGGGAAGTGGAGGCAGTGCGCGGACGCGGTGCGTTCCGCACTCCACGCGCGGGCGGATCTGTGGACGGGGATCACGGACGCGATCTCCAGCCCGTCCGGCGTTTGAGGACTGGGGGTACCCCCTCTGGGGAAGCCCGCAGGGCGCTTCGGGGGTGCGGGGGCGCAGCCCCCGCAAGAAACGGTGAAAGGGCGGGGCGGGGCAAACCCACGGCCCGTAGGGCCGTGCCCGCCCCCGCGGAGAGGAGAACGACGTGCTCACCGACCCCCGCACCGGCCACCCCCGTCCCCACCCCGCCGCGCCCGGCGACACCCCGGGCACGGCGGGGTCCGCCGGACACGCCGTCGCGGCGGCGCGGCGGGCGCTCCCCGGCTGGTCGGGACTGACGGCCAGGGAGCGGTCCCGGCGGCTGCTGCGGTTCGCGGCGGTGCTGGAGGAGGAGGCGGGGGCGTTCGCGGCGGCGGAACGGGCGGGCACGGGCAAGCCGTTCGCCGACGCCGCCGCCGAGGTGGCGCAGTGCGCCGACCTGATCCGCTTCTACGCCGGCGCGGCGCGCGCGGACCTCGCGCCGGCCGGGGGCCGGCGGCTGCCGGGCCGGGAGAGCTGGGTCCGGTGGGAGCCGCTGGGCGTGGTCGCTGCGGTCGTGCCGTGGAACTACCCGCTGCTGATGGCGGTCTGGCGGTTCGCTCCCGCGCTGGCGGCCGGCAACACCGTCGTCCTCAAGCCGGCGGAGACGACGCCGGACAGCGCGCTGCTGGCCGCCCGGCACGCGGACGAGGAGCTGGGCCCGGGCGTGCTGACCGCGCTGCCGGGAGGCCGGGAGACCGGCCGGCTGCTCGTCGGGCACGAGGGCGTGGACGCCGTCGCGTTCACCGGCAGCCGGGCCGGCGGGCTGGACGTGGCGGCCCGGGCCGGGGTACGCCGGGTGAGCCTCGAACTGGGCGGCAACTGCCCGGCGTTGGTGCTGCCGGACGCCCCCGCGTACACCTGGGAGCGGCTGACCGACGCCTGCGTGTACAACGCGGGTCAGAGCTGCGCCGCCCCGGCCCGGGTGCTCACCCCGCGGTCCTGCTACGAGCGGACGGTGGCCGGGCTGGCGGAGGCGATGGCGGCCCGTCGGGCGGGAGCGGACTTCGGCCCGCTGAACAACCCCGAGCAGCTGAAGCGGTTCGACGGGCTGCTGGCGGCGAGCCGGGCCGGCGTCCGGCACGTGGCGCCCGTCGCGCCGGGAGAAGACGAGCGGGACGGCTACTGGCAGCCGGCGACGGTCCTCGCCGACCTGCCGGACGACGATCCGGCGGTGCGGGAGGAGGTGTTCGGCCCGGTGCTCACCGTCCAGGCCGTGCCGGACACCGAGGCGCTGGTCGCGGCCGCCAACGGCGTGCCGCACGCACTCGCGGCGAGCGTGTGGGGCGAGACCGTGCCCGCCGTGCTGCGGCTGGCGGGCGCGCTGGACGCGGGTGAGGTGTGGGTCAACTGCCACCTGGAGCAGACGGCCGAACTCCCGCACGGCGGACGCCGGCAGTCCGGCCAGGGCACCGATCTGAGCGTGCTGGCGCTCGCCGAGTACCAGCGGCCGAAGACCGTCACCATCGCTCTGGAGTGACGCACCTGGACTGATGTGTTCCGCCATGGACCGATGTATTCCGCCATGCGTTCCGCACGGCCCGTTGATGACACGTGTGACTGTTCCGGCTCCCCCCGGCGTGGAAATCTCGACGCATCACAGCCGAGGGGGATCACGACATGGACAAGCGGTACGAGGTCTACTGCCTGGCCGACCGGCACTTCTACGAGACCCCGGACCGCCTGCCCGCCCTCGCCGGGACCGCCACGGAGGACGGTCTGTTCGAGACCGCCCGGCGGCCGGTTCCGGACGGCTGGGCCACCGCCCGCAACGGCGACTGGCTGAACCTCTTCCCGGCCGGCCCGGACGGCGGGCCGCTCCCGGGACAGCCGCTCCAGGGCTGGAAGATCCACGTCTCCGCGACCGCCGCCACGGCGGACAAGACGGCGGCGGACGTGTGGGACCACTGCGTCGCCCGGGGCATCCCGTTCAAGTTCGTGCCCGGGCCGCACCTGCTGCACCTGCGCAACACCAAGTACGCGGGCCGCGACCACAGCGGCAAGTTCGTCACCGTCTACCCGGCGGACGAGGAGCAACTGCGCACGACGCTGGAGGAGCTGGACGCGGTCCTCGGCGGCCGGCCCGGGCCGTACGTCCTCACCGACCTCCGCTGGAACGCGGGCCCCCTCTACGTCCGGTACGGCGCCTTCGCCCGCCGCTTCTGCGTCGGCGAGCGCGGCACGCTCGTCCCGGCGATCGAGGACGGCACGGGCCGGCTCGTCCCCGACTCCCGCGACCCGGCGTTCCGGGTCCCGTCCTGGGTGACCCTCCCGGCGTTCCTCGAACCCCACCTCGCGGCGCGCAACGCGACCACCGTGGCCGACCTGCCGTACCGCATCGAGAAGGCGCTGCACTTCTCCAACGGCGGCGGCGTCTACCGCGGCACCGACACCCGCGACGGGCGGAAGGTCGTCCTCAAGGAGGGCCGGCCGCACGCCGGTCTCGCGGCCGACGGCGCGGACGCCGTCGCCCGGCTGGAGCGGGAGCGCGACGCGCTGGAACGGCTCGCGGGCCTGGACGCCGCGCCCGGGCTGCGCGACTGGTTCACGCTCGGCGAGCACAGCTTCCTGGTGATGGACTTCGTCGAGGGCAGACCGCTCAACTCCTTCTTCGCCGAACGCCATCCGCTGCTCGCCGCCGAGCCCGACCCGGCCGCCACCGCCGCGTACACCGCGTGGGCGCTGCGGATCCACCGGGCGGTGGAGGAGGCCGTCGAGGCCGTCCACGAGCGCGGGCTGGTCTTCAACGACCTGCACATGTTCAACATCATGGTGGCGCCCGACGAACGGTCGGTCACCCTCATCGACTTCGAGGCCGCCGCGCCGGCGAGCGAGCACGGCCGGCAGGTCGTCGCCCACCCGGGCTTCTTCGCCCCGCCGGACCGCCGGGGCCGGGACGTGGACCGGTACGCGCTGGCCTGCCTGCGGCTGGCGCTGTTCCTGCCGGTCACCACGCTCTTCGTCATCGACCGGCAGCATGCCGCGCACCTCGCCGAGGTGATCGCCGCGCAGTTCCCGGTGGAGCGGGAGTTCCTGGACGAGGCGGTCGCGGAGATCACCCGTGACGCGGGGGCCGTTCCCCGGACCCGCTCCTCGGTCCGCCCGCCCCGGCCGGGCGACTGGCCGGCGAGCCGCGACTCCATGGTCCGCGCGCTCCTCGCCTCCGCCACGCCCGAGCGCGACGACCGCCTCTTCCCGGGCGACGTCGCCCAGTTCGGTGACGGCGGCGGACTCGGTCTCGCGCACGGCGCGGCCGGGGTGCTGTACGCCCTCGCGGAGGCGGGCGCGCCGCGCTACGAGGCGGGCGAGCGGTGGCTGCTCGACCACACCGACCCGCTGCCGCCGGGCACCCCGCTCGGTCTCTACGACGGCGTCGCCGGCGTCGCCCTCGTCCTCGACCGGCTCGGCCACACCGGGCGCGCCCTGGACCTGGCCGAGGCGGTCCTCCGCGAGAACTGGCAGCGGCTCTCCTCCGACCTGCGCGGCGGCCTGGCCGGCCTCGGCCTCCTCTTCGACCACCTCGCCGGCTCCACCGGGGACACCGCCCTGCGCGAACACGCCGTACGGGCGGCCCGGATCCTCGCCGACCGCCTCGCGGCCGACGCTTCCGGGGCCCCCGACAGCCCCCGCGCCGCCGGCCTGCTGCGCGGCGCGACCGGGCCCGCCCTCCTCTTCCTCCGGCTGTACGAACGGACGGGCGCACCCGAGCTCCTGGACCTGGCCGGCCGCGCGCTCCGCGCGGACCTCGCCCGCTGCGTCACCACCGGCAACGGGACGCTGGAGGTCGACGAGGGCTGGCGGACCATGCCGTACGTCGGGGACGGGAGCGTGGGCATCGGCATGGTGCTCGACGACTTCCTCGCGGCGGCGGCCGACGGATCGGCCGACGACCCGGCGCTCGTCGCGGCCCGCGACGGGATCGCGGCGGCAGCCCGGGCCCGGTTCTACGCCCAGCCGGGCCTGTTCCAGGGCCGCGCCGGCATGGTCCTGCACCTCGCCCGCACCTCCGCGCCCGGCGTCACGCCCGGACAGGTGGCCGCCCAGGTCGACGGCCTGGACTGGTACGCCATGGGCTACCGGGGCGAACTCGCCTTCCCCGGCCACCAGATGATGCGGCTCTCCATGGACCTCGCCACCGGAACGGCCGGCTGTCTCCTGGCCCTGACCGCCGCCCTCGGCGACCGCCCGGCCCACCTGCCGTTCCTCCCGCCCCTCCCGGGCTCCCGCCCGGTCACGGGCCCCTGAACCCGGCACCGCCGTTCGGCGGGGCCGTAGCACAGCACCGACAGTCCCCGAGAAAGGACACAGTCATGGCACTTCTCGACCTGCAGAACATGGAGTCCGACGAGCTGCACGGCGGTGGCGGCGGCGGGCAGAGCACCGTCAGCCTGCTCTCCTGCGTCAGCGCGGCGAGCGTTCTCCTGTGTCTGTGACCCGACGGGTCCAACGGGCCTGAGGCCCCGGCCGGTCCTCCTCCGCGGGGGGCCGGCCGGGGTCCGGCCGTGGGGTGCCCCGGTCCCGCCCTTTCACCGTTTCCTGGGCTGCGCCCCAGACCCCCTTGTCGCGGCTTCGCCGCTCGTCCTCAATCGCCGGACGGGCTGAGAGTGCCCGCTGAGGCACGATTCAGCCCGTTGGGGGTCCCCCCTCTGGGGGAGTTTGAGGACAACCGCGCGGAGCGCGGTTTCGGGGGTCTGGGGGCTGGCCCCCAGGAAACGGTGAAAGGGCGGGACTGGGGCACCCCTCTCCCCCGCAACCACGAAGGCGGTGCCCCCATGACGCCCGGCGACCAGCTCCTCCTCGCCACCACGCGCCACAGCGCGGGCCGAGCCGCCACCCTCACACTCCTCTCCCTCGCCTCGGCAAGCGCCGCGCTCCTCCTCCCCGCCGCCCTCGGCCGCGCCGTGGACCTCCTCCTGACCCACGACAGCGGAGCCACCCACTGGGTGGCACTGTGCGCCGCACTCCTGGCCGCACCGGCCGCCCTGGACGCCCTCACCGACCTCCTGGCAGGCACCACCACCGCCCGAGCCACAGCCTGGCTACGCCACAAACTCCTGCGGCACGCCCTGGCCACCGGCCCCCGCGCCACCGCCGACAGCCCGCCGGGAGATCTGGTCACCCGCCTCGTCGGAAACACGGCGGACGCCGGTGCCGCCCCGGCCGCCCTCGCCGCGGCCGTCGCCTCGGTGGCCGCACCGCTGGGCGGCGTCGTCGCCCTCGCCCTCATCGACCCCTGGCTGGCCGCCGCGTTCCTGGCCGGGGCGCCGCTGCTCGTCCTCCTCCTGCGCGCGTTCACCCGCGCCTCCACCGACTGCGCCGCCCGCTACCAGCGCCTCCAGGGCGACATCGCCGGACGGCTGGCCGAGGCCCTGACCGGAGCCAGGACCATCGCCGCCGCGGGCACGGCCGACCGCGAACGCGCCCGGATCCTGCGGCCGTTGGGCGGCCTCTCCCGGCAAGGCCACCGGGTGTGGCGGGTCCAGGGACGTGCCGCCGCCCGCGCCGTCACGCTCGTGCCGCTGCTGCAGATCGCGGTTCTCGCCGTCGCCGGACTGCTGCTGTCCCGGGGACGGATCAGCGTGGGCGACGTGCTGGCCGCCTCCCGGTACGCGGTGCTCGCGACCGGTGTCGGCATGCTCGTCGGGCAGCTGGGCGGGCTGGTGCGCGGCCGGGCCGCCGCCCGCCGGCTGGCCGAGGTGCTCGCCGTCCCCGCGCCGGGGTACGGGACGCGGCCGGCGCCGTCCGGCGACGGGACGCTGGAACTGCGCGGCGTCACCGCCGTCCGCGGCGACCGGACCGTCCTGCGCGACGTCGATCTCACCGTCCCGGGCGGCACGTCGGTGGCCGTCGTGGGCCGGTCCGGGACCGGCAAGTCCGTGCTGGCCGCGCTCGCCGGGCGGCTCGCCGACCCGGACGCGGGAACCGTCGCGCTGGACGGCGTCCCCCTCCCGGAGCTGAGCCACGACGCGCTGCGGCACTCCGTCGGCTACGCCTTCGAACGGCCCGCGCTGCTCGGCGGCACGATCGGCGGCACGATCGCCTTCGGCGCGGCCGATCCGGGGCACGACGCGGTGACCGCCGCCGCCCGGGCGGCCTGCGCGGACGGCTTCGTCCGGCGGCTGCCGGAGGGGTACGCGACGCCGTGCGCCTCGGCGCCCCTGTCCGGCGGCGAGACCCAACGCCTCGGCCTGGCGCGGGCGTTCGCGCACGCGGAACGCGTCCTCGTCCTCGACGACGCCACCTCCAGCCTGGACTCCCCCACGGAACGCGAGGTCGGCCGGGCGCTGCTGCACGACGTCGCCGCCCGCACCCGGCTGATCGTCGCCCACCGCGCGTCGACGGCCGCCCGCGCGGACCGGGTCGTCTGGCTCGACGACGGCCGGGTGCGGGCGGCCGGGCCGCACGCGGAGCTGTGGCGGCTGCCCGAGTACCGGGCGGTGTTCGGTGCCTGAGCCGGGCCGTACGCCGTCGACCGCCCGGCAGGGGCTGCGGTTCCTCGCCGCCCGGCGGGCAGCCCTGGCCCGGCTCGCCGGCTGGTCGGTCCTGGAGGCCGGCCACACCTTCACCTTGGGGTACGCGCTGGCCCGGGCCCTGGACCGGGGCTTCCTCGCCGGCCGGGAGGCCACCGGCCTCGGCTGGCTCGGCCTGGCGGCCCTGGCCGTCCTCGCCGGGGCGTACGGCACCGGGCGCACCTACCGCGCCACCGCCGACCTCGTGGAGCCGCTGCGCGACGGCCTCGTCCGGCGCGTGGTCGGCCGGGCGCTCGTGGACGGCGACGGCGCGGCGGTCTCCCGCCTCACCCACCAGGTGGAGATCGCCCGCGACACGTTCGCCGGGCTCGTGATGGTCTCCCGCTCCTTCGTCTTCACGGCCGGCGGCGCGCTGGCCGGACTGTGCGCCCTGGCGCCCGCCCTGCTGCTGGCCGTGGTGCCGCCGCTGCTGCTGGGGCTGCTGCTCTTCCTGCTGACGCTGCGGGTCCTGGCCCGCCGCCAGGAGGCGGTACTCGTCGCGGACGAGGCGCTCGCCCGCTCCCTCGACGAGGTGGCCCGCGGTCTGCGCGACATCACGGCGGGCGGTGCGGAACGGCGCGTGGCCGCCGCGACCGGCGCCCTCGTCGACGCCGAACGGGACGCGGCCCGCGCCCTCGCCCGCTGGTCCGTCGTCCGCGTCGCCGCCCTCGCCCTGGCCGGCCGCCTCCCGATCGTCCTCCTCCTCGCCCTGGCCCCCTGGCTCCTGGACCACGGCGCCACCCCCGGCGCCTTCGTCGGCGCCCTGGCCTACGTGACCCAGTCCCTCCTCCCGGCGGTCCAGGAACTCGTCCACGGCCTGGGCGCGAGCGGCGCCCGACTGGCCGTCGTCATACGCCGGTTGACGGCGGGGACGGGGAGCGGCACCGGGCGGCCCGACGGCCCCGGGCCGGGCAGATCCACGGGGAAGGCAGGCGCGGCCCCGGACGCAGCGCCGCGCGAGTGCGCGCCCCACTCGCCGCACCCCTCCCTCACCCCCGCCCTGGAATTCCGCGGCGTCACCTTCGCCTACGGACCGCACGCCGCCCCCGTCGTCCGGTCGCTGGACCTGAGCGTCGCGTCGGGGGCGCGGCTCGCCGTCGTCGGGCCGAGCGGGGTCGGGAAGTCGACGCTGGCCGGGCTGGCGGCCGGGCTGTTGGTGCCGGCCGGGGGCGAGGTCGTCGTCGGGGGGCTGCCCGCGCGGGGGGCGGCGGCGCGGGCGGGGCGGGTGCTGATTCCGCAGGAGGCGTACGTGTTCTCGGGGACGCTGGGCGAGAACCTGGGCTATCTCCGGGCGGATCCGGTGCCGGAGGACGAGTTGTGGGCGGCCGCGGAGGCCGTCGGCATGGGGGAACTGGCCGAGCGGCTCGGCGGGTTCGGGACGGTCGTGGCGCCCGCGGGGCTCTCGGCGGGCGAGCGCCAGTGGATCGCGCTGGCCCGGGCGTACCTGTCGCCGGCGCCGCTGGCGCTGCTGGACGAGGCGACGTGCCACCTCGACCCGGCCGCCGAGGCCCGCGCCGAGGACGCGTTTGCCCGGCGGCCGGGCGGGACCCTGGTCGTCGTCGCGCACCGCGCCGCGTCGGCGCTCCGCGCTGACCGGGTGCTGGTGATGGACGGGCCGCACACGGTGTGCGGGGAGCACGCGGAGCTGCTCCGCGTGTCCCCGCTGTACCGCGATCTGATGGCGGACGCGGACGCCGGGGGCCCGTCAGACCCAGCCGGCTCCCTGGGCGACTCTTATCGCGTCGACCCGGTTGCGCGCGCCGGTCTTCCGGGTGATCGCGCACATGTAGTTGCGCACGGTGCCGTGCGACAGGTGCAGGCTGCGGGCGATCTCCCCGACGCCGGCGCCCTCGGCGGCGAGTGACAGCACGGTGAGCTCACGGCGGGTGAGCGGGATCTCGGAGGCCTCCAGGAAGCCGAAGCCGAGGGACTCGTCGATGTAGCGCTCGCCTTTGGCGACGTGCCGGATGCCCTCGACCAGCCGGTCGGGCGAAGCGTTTTTGCTCAGGTACCCCAAGGCTCGCTCCTCGTACGCGCGGCGCAGCGGCCCCGGCCGTTCCGCGGTCGCCAGGGCGAGCAGGGCCGGACGCGCGTCCCCTGCGGCACATCCGCCCGACAGCTCACGCAGGCCCGGTCCCGCCGCGTGCGGGCTGTCCATGTCGACGACGCAGACGCGCGGCCGTACCGTCCGCGCGGTGAGGACCGCGCGGCGCCAGGGCGCGGCGTGCACCTCGAACTCCGGTTCTCTTCCGATCAGTTCCATGAGGGCGGTGCGCAGCAGCGAGGTGTCGTGCACCAGGAGAACTCGAATCACGGATCCCGTCCCACCCTTCCCGTTTCCCCCCGTTGTGCGTCTTGCTCGGGGCACGTCAACAATTCATACCGGCGTGTGCCACGGTCACGGGCGGGGATCACTGACCCGCTGGGGGCGCAAGGGCGCACAACTTCCGCCACGCGCGCCCCAAGTTCACTCGAACGCGCCTGCCGGAACTCTTGAAAGAGCAGTATTTCCCCCGGTCCGTCAAGGCCGTGTGGTTCGCCGACACCGGTTTCCCCGAAAAACGGTGCGGCAGTCGGGGCGGATGGGGAAGCCGTGATTCCGAGTAGAGAGGGGGGACGCGCCTCAGGCGCCCGTGAAGCGGGCCAGGACGTACAGGGCGGGCCCGGACAGGTCACCGTCCGAGGTATCGGCGGAATCGACGGCATCCGTGTCGTCGTACATGGCGAGCACCCTGAACCCGTGCTCCGCCAAGTGGTGCTCCAGCTCCATCGGATACAGCAGCCGGAACCGCACGTGGTCCGTCAGCGGCTCCCGCCCCGCGACGCGCCACAGCCGCCTGCGGGTGAGGAGCTGGTGCCGGCGGTCGAGGGTGTACGTGGCCTCGGCGGTGGCGGTGAAGGCGGGGGCGGCGAGGGTGAAGTGGCGCTGGAACGCCGCCTCCTCGGGGTCGGCCAGCGGGTTGGGCACGTGCACGAACAGCAGCGCCCCCGGCCGGCAGTGGGCGGCGAAGGTCTCCACCGCGCGGGACACGTCCGCGTTGGCGTGCAGGTTGGACAGCGCCCAGCCGAAGCAGGTGACGGCGTCGAAGGTCCGGCCCAGGCGCAGGCTCCGCATGTCGCCGACGCGGTAGTCGGGCCCCGGCCGCCGCTCGCGGGCGAAGGCGAGCATGTTCTCCTGGCAGTCGAAGCCTACGCAGTCCACCCCCGCCTCGGTGAAGTAGGCGACGTGCCGGCCGGTGCCGCAGCCGGCGTCGAGCAGCGTCCGGACGCCGCCGGGGGCGTGCGCGGCGAACAGCCGTTCGCAGAACCGGGGGATGTCCTTCTCCGTCCCCGGGTACATCTCCTCGTACAGCTCCGGATGGTCGTAGAGCAGGTTGCTCAGCAGAGGGTCCATCGCTGCCTCTCCCACGGCGGTGCCTGTCATGCGGCGGCGCCACTCACACGGCGGTGCCGCCTGGTTCGGTGTCGAAGACGATGCGCGCCGCCAGCCCGGCCACCAGCGCGTCGAGGGCGTCCGCGTCCGGCGCGGCGGCGACGAAGACCCCGGGCCGGGAGTACGAGTCCCGGGCGGGCCCGATCACGTCCCCCGGCGCGACGCGGAGGTGGGCCGCCAGCACGGCCGGGTGCCGGCGCACCTCGTCCCAGCCGCGGACCGCGCGCAGCCGGCCGGGCGGCGCGAGCGGGAACTCGGCGCGGGCCGCGCCGGACGCGGCGGGCACGGGGGCCGGGGCGCGACCGAGCAGGTCGTCGATGAGGGTGCCGTACAACTCCAGCCCGGGGCGGGTGTGTTCGACGAGGGCGTGGATGTAGTCGCCGCCGCCGCGGTCGTGCAGCTCGCCGAGGACGACACCGTCCGGGGTCACCCAGAACTCGACGTGGAAGATGCCCCGGGTGACGCCGACGGCCGTGAGCGCGCGGGCGACCGCGTCGGCCGCCACCTCGGCCGTCGCCTCGTCCAGCCCCGCGGGCACCCGCTGGCTGGTCTCCACGAACCCGTCGCCGGTCCCCTTGCGGGTGAGGGCGAGGACGCGGGGGACGCCGCCGACGAGGACGCCCTCGGCGGAGTACTCGGCACCTTCGACGAAGGTCTCCACGAGGAAGCCGGCGGACGCGGGGAGCGCACCCATGGCAGCCGGCAGTGACCCGAATTTGCCCAGTGCCTCCGGGAGTTGGTCCGGACGGTCGATCCGGGAGACGCCGATGCCGGCCAGCCCGTCGCGCGGCTTGACGACCCACGGGCCGGGAGGGGTCGCGCGCAGGAAGCGCTCGGCGTCGGCGAGGTCCGCGCAGAGCGCGGTGCGCGGCTGGACGAAGCCCGCCGCGCGCAGCCGGTCGCGGCACAGGTCCTTGTTGCGGACCCGCCGGACGGCCTCGGGGTCATTGCCCGCGATGCCCAGCTCGCGGGCGATCACCGCGGCGGGGAGGACGGACAGTTCGCGGATGGTGGCCACCGCCGAGACGGCGGGCCGGCCGGCCGCCCAGGCCCGGCAGGCGCCGGGGTCGTGGACGTCGAGCGGCAGCACGGCGTCGTAGCGGGCGAGCTCGTCGGGCGTGGCCGTCCGCAGGTTGCCGGGGGTGTCGGCGCCGGTGAGGGCGAGTCCGCGGCGCCGGGCCTGCTCGCACAGCCGCCGCAGCTGGTCGCGCGCCCAGGGCGTCAGGGCGGTGCAGCCCAGGACGAGGAGCGTCTCCTCCGTCATGCCGACCGGTACTCCTCCCCGTCCACGGAAGGTGCCGACGGGCGGGCCGCGGTGCGGGTCACCGTGCGGTCACCGGACGCGCCGTCGGGCAGGGCCCTACGAGTATGCGCACCCGCCGGGTGCCTGCCAACCACAGGCGTCCGGCGGGCGCGTCGGAGGGGCGGGAAGCGGCCAGCGGGCGGTCAGCCGGCCGCCGGGCGGAGCTCCAGCGTGCAGCACTTGACGCTGCCGCCGCCCTTGAGCAGCTCGGCCAGGTCGACGCCGACCGGCTCGAACCCGCGGGCGGCCAGCCGCTCGGCCAGCCCGGTGGCGGCCTCGGGCAGCACGACGTGCAGGCCGTCGCTGACGGCGTTGAGGCCGAGCACCGCCGCGTCCTCGGCGGTCGCCAGCACGGCGTCCGGGAAGAGGCGTTCGAGCACGGCCCGGCTGCCGGGGGTGAACGCGCCCGGGTAGTACATGACCTCGTCCGGGCCGAGGACCGCCAGAGCCGTGTCGAGGTGGTAGTAGCGCTCGTCCGTCAGCTCCAGGCTGACGACCGGGCGGCCGAAGAACTCCTGCGCCTCCGCGTGCGACTCGGGCGCGCTCCGGAAGCCCTTGCCCGCGAGCACCCAAGCGCCGGTGACCAGGAAGTCGCCCTCGCCCTCGTTGACGTGCACCGGGTCCAGCGTCTCGGTGTACCCCCGGGACCGGAACCAGTCCAGGTAGGCGGGGCCCTCCGCGGCCCGCTCGGCGTTCCGGAAGCGGGCGCCCAGCACCTTGCCGTCGACGACGGTGGCGCCGTTGGCCGCGTAGACCATGTCGGGGAGGTCCGGCAGCGGCTCGATGACGTCGACGCGGTGGCCGAGCCGGAGGTAGAGGTCCCGCAGGTCCTCCCACTGGGCCACGGCCAGGTCCGTGTCCACGGGCTTGGCGGGATCCATCCAGGGGTTGATGGCGTAGGTGACACGGAAGTGGGTGGGCGGGCACATGAGGTAGTGGCGGGGGCGGGCCGTACGGGGTGTGGCGGGCATGGTGTGCTCCTCGGTGGGGGTTTCTCGGGGTTCCGGTGACGGGGGGGCTCGCTCAGCCGGTCCCCCACCTGGCCTCCAGGGCCGTGATCGCCGCTTCGTCCAGCGCCACCAGCGGGAAGTCGGAGGGCGTGTGCCCGCCGGCCTCCGGCCGGTCGAGGCGGCCGGCGAGATCCTCCAGCGCTTCCCGCCAGGCGGCGGTGTCGGGCGCGGCTCCCGCGGCTCGGTGGACGGTGAGCGTCAGGGCGCCGTCCGGGGCGGTCCCGTCCACGTGCAGGTGCAGCGGCTCGCGCGCCGGGACGGGCGGGGCGATCGGCCACTCGTCGGCGGGCGCGGGCGCCCAGTCGTCCGCTCCGGCCGCCGGGCGGTGGACGGACGTCCAGTACGCGTCCGGCGCCTCCGCCCCACCCGGCGCCGTACGCAGCAGCTCCTTGACCCGCTTGAGCAGCACGCCGTGCCCGTCCGGCCGGTGCGGCCCGGCGGGCAGCCGGACGGCGACCTCCCGCCCGAACGGACCGACGGTGGCGGTGAACGGGCCGCGGTCGGCGCGCACGACCCCGACGGCGAGTCCTGGCGAGGCGAGGGCGAGGCCGGTGAGCAGCACGTCGTCCAGGCGGGCATGGAAGCGGGCCGCCACGCGGGCGAGGCCGCGGGTGAGCGCGGGGGGCGCGAGCTCGGTCGTCGTGGTGGCGACGGCGGCGGGCGCCTCGCCCTGGCCGGCGGGGGCCGAGGCCGAGGCGGACACCGCCACCGAGGACTCCTCGCCCTGTGCGGCGCGGGTGCGGGCCGGGGCAGGCGGTGTCGGCTTCACCGTCGCGGTGGTCACGGTGGTCGCGGATGGCGTGGTGGTCGGATCCGGAGCAGTGGTCTGCGGGAGCTCGCCGCCCTCCCGGGCGTGCGTGGACGGCACCGGCGTCGCGGGAGGTCGCTCGTCGTCTTGGGCGCGTGCCCATGCCGCGAACGGGGCCGGTTCCGGGTCGAGTTCGGCGCCGGCAGCCACTGCGGCGAGGTCGGTGGCGAGGAGGCGGAGGGATTCCTCGTCGGCGGCGAGTGGGTGGGCGGTGAGCAGGAGTCGGCCCTGACGGTGGGGGCCGCGGTCCCACCAGAGGGCGTCGAGGAGGACGCCGCGCTCCGGGGCGAGGCGGTCGCGCGCGGCGGCGGCCTCGGCGGTGAGGTCGGGCCGGTCGCCGGTGATCCGGGTGGGTACGGCGGCGGGGTGCGGGGCGGTGGCGGGGCGCAGCCCGTCGGGGGTGAGGGTGGAGCGCGCGGCGGGGTGCCGGTCGAGGACGGCGCGCAGGGCGGCCGTCAGCCGGTCTGCGGTCAGCCCGGCGGGGGCGCGCAGCAGGAGCGTGCGCGGCGGCGTCCCCTCGGCGGCGAGGCGGCGCGCGAGCGGGGTGAGGGGGGCGGCGGGCCGGTCGTCGTCCTCGGGTGTGGCCGCCGCGGCGAGGGCCTCGACGGTCTGGTGGCGGAAGACGTCCCACGGCGAGACCGGCAGTCCGGCGGCCGTGGCCCGCCCGGCCAGCTGGATGGCGACGATGCTGTCGCCCCCCAGGGCGAAGAAGCTGTCCCTGACACCGACGTCGGGCAGCCCGAGGACCTGGGCGAACAGACCGGCGAGCCGTTCCTCCGCCGGAGTGGCGGGCCGGTCGCCGCCGACCCGGGCGGCGAAGTCGGGGGCGGGCAGGGCGCGCCGGTCGACCTTGCCGTTGGGTGTCAGGGGCAGCGTGTCGAGGGGGACGACGGCGGCGGGGACCATGTAGTCGGGCAGCAGCCCGCGCAGGTGCTCGCGCAGCGCGTCGGGGTCGACGGCCGAACCGGGAGCGGCCACCGCGTAGGCCACCAACTGACGTCCGGCCGTGGGGTGTTCGTGGACCGTGACCAGCGCACGGGCGACGTCTGGCCGCCCGGTCAGGGCCGCCTCGATCTCCCCGGGTTCGATGCGGAAGCCGCGGATCTTCACCTGGTGGTCGGCCCGGCCCAGGTACTCCAGGCGGCCGTCGGCGCGCGCCCTGACCAGGTCGCCGGTGCGGTACATCCGGGCGCCGGGCGGCCCGTAGGGGTCGGCGACGAAGCGGCCGGCCGTCAGTCCGGGCCGGCGCAGGTAGCCGCGGGCCAGGCCGGCGCCTGCGAGGTACAACTCCCCCGTGCCGCCGGGCGGGACGGGCTGGAGGCCGGCGTCCAGGACGTAGGCGGAGGTGTTCCACAGCGGCCTGCCGACGACCGGGTCGGCGTCGGTGACGTCGGCGTACAGGCTGTCGGCGCTCACCTCGGACGACCCGTAGAGGTTGATCAGCCGGGCGTCCGGGAACGCCTCGGCGAAGGCACGGGCCGTCTCGCCGGTGAGCGCCTCGCCGCTGCTGATCCAGATGTCGACGCCGGCGAACAGGGCGCGTTCGGCGGGCGGCAGGGCGGTGACGGCGGCCAGCAGGCTGGGGACGACGGTGAGCCGGGTCGCCCGGTGCTCGTGGACGAGGGCGGCCAGCTGCGGGAGGCTGCGGGCCGCGACCCGGTCGGCGAGCACCACCGTGCCGCCGTGCAGCAGCGGGCCGAGGAGCTCGCCGGTCCCGTCGAGGAAGCTCAGCGACGTCTTGGCGCAGACGCGGGTGCCGGGCCGCCACGGGTGCCGGTCGTGGAACCAGGCCAGCCGGTTGACGAGCCCCCGGTGGACGCCGACGACGCCCTTGGGCGCGCCCGTGGAACCGGAGGTGTAGATGACGTAGGCGGGGCTGAGGGTGTCGACGCGGGGGCGGGGTTCCGCCGGGTCCCGGTCCGGCAGCGCGGCGAGTTCGGCCCGTACGGCCGGGTCGTCGAGGACGACGGGCGTACCGGGACCGTCGCCGGGCAGGTCCACGTCGGACGTGGTGACGAGCAGCGCCGGGCGGGCGTCGCGGCGGACGGCGGCGATGCGTTCGGCGGGGTAGTCGGGGTCCAGCGGCAGGTAGGCGGCACCGGACTTCAGGACGGCGAGCACGGCGACGACCATGTCCGCGGTGCGGTGCAGGGCGAGCGCGACGAGCGTCTCGGGGCCCGCGCCGCGCGCGGCGAGCAGGCGGGCCAGCCGGTCGGCGCGGGCGTCCAGCGCGGCGTACGTGATCTCCTCGCCGTCGGCGACCAGCGCGGTGGCGTCGGGCGTCCGGGCCGCCTGCCGCTCGAACAGTTCCCCGAGGGAGGCGTCGGGGAAGGCGTGGCCGGTGGCGTTCCACTCCTCCAGCACCCGCCGCCGTTCCGCCGCGTCGAGCAGCGGCGCCCGCCGGACGGGGGCGTCGGGCTCGGCGAGCAGCCCGTCCAGCAGGTTCGCGAAGCGGCGCAGCAGGCCGTCGATGGTCTCGGGGCGGAACAGGCCGGTGCGGTAGGTGGCTTCGAGGGCGAGGCGGTCGCCGGTGGCCACGGCGGCGAGGGTCAGTTCGAACTGGCTGGTGCCGTTGGACACCGGGCGCGGGCGGACGGTGAGGCCGGGCAGCGCGAAGGTGTCGAACGCCTCCGTGCGCAGCAGGAACATCACGTCGAACGGGGTGACCCGGCTGGACGTCCGCCGGGGCCGCAGCTCCTGGAGGACGCGTTCGAACGGCAGGTCCTGGTGTTCGTAGGCGGCGGTGCACACCGCGCGCACCTGCTCGACCAGCGTGGTGAAGGCCGGGTCGCCGTCCAGGCGGGTGCGGAGGAGCAGGGTGTTGTCGAAGTTGCCGACGACGGACTCGTACTCGGCCCGGTCGCGGTTCATCGCCGGGGTGCCGACGGCGAGGTCCCGGCCACCGGTGTGCCGGTGCAGCAGCACGGTGACGGCCGCGAGCAGCACCATGAACGGGGTGACGCCCCGGCCGCGCGCGAACTCCCGCAGCCGTACGGCCAGTTCGTCGGGCAGGGCGTGGACGGCGACGGCCCCGTCGTCGTCGGTGGCGGTCGCGGTCCGGGGGTGGTCGGTCGGCAGGGCCACCGGGTCGGGCCAGGGGTCGAGGTGGCGCCGCCAGTGGTCCAGCCGGGGCCGGATCCGCTCGGGCGTCAGCCCCTCGCGCTCCCGGCGGGCGAACGCGGCGTACTGCGCGGCGGGCGCCGGGGCGGGCCCGCCCCCGCCGGTGCGCCGCCGGTAGCAGGCGGCGAGGTCGCGCAGCAGCACCTCCCAGCTGCCCTCGTCGACGGCGATGTGGTGGGCGACGAGCACGAATAGGTGCTCGTCCTCGCCGGTGCGGAACAGGGCCGCCCGCAGGGGGAGTTCGGCCGCGAGGTCGAACGGCCGCCGGCCGAGCTCGCGGGCGCCGCGCACCGCCTCGTCGGCCCGGCGCGCGGGCGCGAGACCGGTCAGGTCGGTGACGGGCACGGGTACGTCCCGGCCGGTGACGACGTGCTGGACGAGGGTGCCGTCGGGCTCCTCGCGGTGCGTGGTCCGCAGCACGTCATGGCGGTCGGCGACGTCGGTGAGGGCGGCGGCCAGCGCCCCGGCGTCGAGGGGGCCGGTGATGTCGAAGGCGAGCGTGAGGTTGTAGGCGGCCGTGTGCGGCGAGAGGTTCTGGAGGGCCCACATGCGGCGCTGCGCGGCGGACGGCACGGGCGCCTCGTCCGCCGCCTCGGGCACGCCGCCCGCCCCGCCCGGCGCGGACCGGGTGAGCCCCCGTTCGGCCAGTCGTCGGCGCAGCAGCGCGCGCTTGCGCTCCGCGAGCAGTTCGGCGTCGGTGGCCGGCTGGTCAGACACGGTGGCGGGAACCTTCCTCGCGGGGACCGCCCGGGGCGGGCGGGGTGGGTACGGCGGGGTGGGGGGCGGTGGGCGCGCCGGCTTGGGCGCCGGCCGGGCTCCGCCCCGGGGCCGGGACGCCGGGGAGGCACGTGCCCGGCTCGACGGCCGGGACCTCGCCTCCGGCCACGCTCCCGTCCCGGCTCGGGCTTCCCGGGTGGGGGGCGGCCCGGCCGACGGCCTCGGGTTCCCCGATCGCGAGGGCCTCCCCTGCGACCGGATCCCCGCCCGGAGTCCGACCACCCTGAAGGGACGCGGACCGTCCTCCGGCCGGCGCGTCCCGGACGAGCGGGACGCCGTCGCGCGCCACGCTCCCGTCCCGGCCGGAGCCGGCCCCGGAAGGCGCGGCCCCGCCGGCGGCCGCGGACTCCCCGGGGACCGGCTGAGCCGCGAGGCCGCCGTGCTCCGCCCAGTGCCGCCCGAAGAGGAGCCGCTCGTCCGGGAGGACTTCCGGGATGGGCCGTGAGACGACCGTGTGGTTGAGGAAGTCGCGCCAGGTGATGTTGCCGGAGCCGCCGGTGCCGGCCCAGGTGCCGCCGGAGAGGGTGGTGGTGAAGGGGACGCCGGTGGCGAAGCCGCCGGTGTTGGTCATGGTCGACTGGTTGACGACGACGCGGCAGGTGGGGATGCGGTCGGCGAGGAGGGCCACGCGGTCGTCGCGGCGGGTGTGGATGCCGCAGCTGTGGCCCCGGCCGCAGCGGTCGAGGATGTCCCGCACCACGCCCACGGCCCGCTCGAAGTCGTCGTAGACGGCGAGGGTGAGGAGCGGCGAGATCTTCTCGCGGAGGATGGGGTCGTCCGGCCCCGGGTCCGGGCAGTCGAGGACCAGGACGGCCGCCTTGCCCGCGTCCGTGACCCCGGCGGCCTCGGCGATGGCCGCGGCGGGGCGGCCGATCAGCTCGCGGTCCAGGGTGCGGCCGTCGGGCCAGAGCGCGGCGCGGATCCGGGCGGTGGCGGGGCCGTCGCACAAGTGGGCGCCCAGCCGCACGAGTTCGGCGCGGAAGCGGTCGGCCACGGAGCGGTGGACGAAGACGTTGCTCTCCGAAGAGCAGGAGGTGCCGTTGTTGTAGGAGGCGCCGGTGGCGATGGCCTCGGCCGCGGCCGTGAGGTCGGCGGTCTCGTCCACCAGGACCGTCGGGTTGCCGACTCCCGCGCCCAGGGCGGGCGTTCCGCTCTCGTGGGCACGGCGTACGGTTCCGGGGCCGCCGATGGCGACGACCTGGTCGGCCGCGCGCATCAGCGCGGTGCCGGCGGCGCGGCCGGTGACCTCCAGGCACTGGAAGAGGTCGGCGGGCGCGTCCGCGTCCTCCAGGGCCTCGCGCATCAGCCGGACGACCTCGCGGGCGGTGGTGTGGGCGCGGGGGTTGGGCGTGAAGACGGCGGCGTTGCGGGTCTTCAGGATGGGCAGGGCGTTGCAGACGATCCCGGGGCCGGGCGCGGTGGCCGGACTGGCCACCGCGATGACGCCCATCGGCTTGGCGATCCTGGTCAGCCCGAGTTCCGGGAGTTCCTCGACGACGCCGGTGGTGCGGACGCCGTGCAGGTCGCGGAGGACGCCGAGGACGCGGCGGCGCTGCATGGCGTGGAGGTGCTCGGTGTCGCCGAGGCGGGTGTCGCGGCGGCTGAGGCGGGCGATGTGGCGGGCGTTGTCGTCGCGGTAGCACTGCCAGGCGACGGCGGCGACGAGGTCGTCGATCCGCTGCTGGGGCCAGTGGGCGATCTGCCGCTGGGCGGCGCGGGCGCGCCGGACGGCGGCGTCGACGGCTGCCGCCGTGGGATCGATCACGGGGTCGGTCACGGATGCTTCGGCGCCGGCCGGGCGGCCGACCTGCGGAGTCTGCGGGACGTGCGAGGCCGGAGTGGCCATGGTGGTCTCCTGTGGGGGACGTGCGGGGAACCTCAAGGCAGGGGTGGTGAGTGGCTGGGCGAGTGGAGTGGGTCGAGGTCGCCGGTCGGCCGCGCGGCGGCGCACCGCCTCGGGCCGGACCGTTCGGGCGGGGCGGCCGAGTCGCCGAGCAGTCCGCCGGGCGGGGCGGCCGGATCCGAAGGGTGGGCCGGGCAGGGGCCGGCCGGCCCCGCGGATCCGCCTGGCCGGCAGACCGGACGGAATCGGTCATGACCGGCCCACGGACCGGACGACGGTCGTCCGCTCCCTATCCCACGACCTCCCCCTCGGCCCCCTGGGCCCCCGCGTCTCCCGCCCTTTCCGCGTACGCGGCCACCGCGTCCAGCCCCCGGAACCAGAGATCGGCCAGCTCCCCCACCGCCTCCTCCGTCAGCAGCGCCGCCGGCCACGACCAGCGCACGTGCAACTCCGGCCCGTCCGCCCGCTGGAGCGCGTAGGCGTTGACGTCCAGCGCGTAGCTGACGGGCATCGCCGGATCGGCGGCGTCGCTGAAGTCGGCGGCCTCCTCGGCGAGGGTGAACTCGCCGTCGGCCGTCTCGCCGGTGGCGAACCGGCCCAGGTAGTTGAACTCGACCTCAGGCTGCGGCAGTCCGGCCAGCACCGGTCCCGACGACGGGTCGAGGTAGCGCAGCAGGCCGTGCCCGATGCCGCCGTCGGGGATGGTCCGCAGCCGGTCGCGGACGGCCCGGACGACGTCGGCGAGGGCCGCGCCGCCGGCCAGGGCGGCGGCGGTGTCGACCGGTCCCGGGTCGAGGCGGACGGGGTGGACGGTGGTGAACCAGCCCACCGTGCGCGACAGGTCGGCGCCCGGGACGAGCTGGTCCTCGCGGCCGTGGCCTTCGAGGGCGACGAGGACGGCGCGCCGCGCGGGGTCGGTCCCGGCGCGTTCGCGCCAGACGGTGAGGGCGAGGGAGAGGGCGGCGAGGAGGACGTCGTTGACGGACGCGCCGAGCGCGGCGGGCGCCTCGGTGAGCAGCCGGGCGGCGCGGTCCGGGGGCAGGGTGCGGTGGACGTGGCGGAGGGTGCCCTTGGTGTCGCGGCGCGGGTCGCGCACGAGATCCGGGAGCAGGGGTTCGGCACCGGCCGCCATGGCGTTCCAGAGCGGGAGTTCGGACCGTCGTCCACCCGAGGCCGCGTGGTCGGCGAGGGCGCGGGCCCAGTGCCGGAAGGAGGTGCGGACGGGTTCGAGGGCGGGCGGCTCGCCGGCCGCCGCCGCGCGGCAGGCGGCGGCGAGGTCGGGCAGCAGGACGCGCCAGGAGACACCGTCGACGACGAGGTGGTGGCCGAGGACGAGCAGCCGGGCGTCGGCCGGGTCGTCGGTGTCCAGCCGGATCGCCAGGAAGACGACGCCGGCGGCGGGGTCGAGCCGGTCGAGCGCGGCCTCGTACTCGGTGGTGAGCAGCCGCCGCGCGGCCTCGGCGGACAGCCCGGTCGCGTCCACCCGCCGGACGGCGTCCTCCGCGCGGACGGAGCCCGGCGGCCGGGTCTCCAGTACGCCCGTGGCCTCGTCGAAGCGGGCGCGGAGCAGGTCGTGCCGGTCCAGGAGGGCCTGGACGGCGGTGAGGAGGTGGTCGTGGCCGAGGCCGGCGGGGAGGCGCAGCAGGTTGCCCTGCGAGTAGCGGCCGATGGGGCCGCCGGTGCCGGTGAGCCAGTGGATGATCGGGGTGAGGGGGATGGCACCGATGCCGTCGTCGTCACCGGCCGGGGCGTCCTCGACGGCGGTGGCGGCCGCGGCGAGGGCGGCGACGCTCGGCGCGGTGAAGACGTCCTTGGGCGAGATCACCAGGCCGGCGGCGCGGGCGCGGCCGGTGAGCTGGATGGAGACGATGCTGTCGCCGCCGAGCGCGAAGAAGTCGTCGTCGGCGCCCACCTCGTCCACGCCGAGGAGCTCGGCGATCAGCGCGCACAGCAGCTTCTCGCGCGGAGTGCCCGGCGGCCGGGAGCCGCCGCCGGCGGCGGCCGGGACGGGGAGGGCGGCGCGGTCGAGCTTCCCGTGGGCGGTGAGCGGGAGTTCGGGGAGGACGGCGACGCCGGCCGGGACCATGTGGCCGGGCAGCGTGGCCGCGAGGAAGTCCCGCAGCTCCCCCGGCGAAGGCTCCGTACCGGCGACGGGCACGGCGTACCCGTACAGCCGCTTCACCCCCGGCCGGTCCTCGCGGACGACCACCACCGCGCGGTCGACGTCCGGGTGCGCGGCGAGGGCGCTCTCGATCTCGCCGGGCTCCACCCGGAAGCCGCGGATCTTGACCTGGTCGTCGGTGCGTCCGGTGAAGTCGAGCTGTCCGTCGGCGGTCCAGCGGACCACGTCGCCGGTGCGGTACATCCGGGTGCCGGGCGGCCCGAAGGGGTCCGCGACGAAGCGTCCGGCCGTCACGCCGGGCCGCCGCAGGTAGCCGCGGGCGAGCCCGTTGCCGGACAGGTACAACTCGCCGTCCACGCCCGGCGGTACGGGGTTGAGGTACGCGTCGAGCACGTAGGCGCGGGTGTTGGCGACGGGCCGCCCGATGACGGGCCGTTCGCTGTCGCGGGTGTCGGCGACGACGGTGTCCACCGTGCACTCGGTGGGCCCGTAGAAGTTGTACGTCCGGGTGTCGGGCAGTCCGCGCAGCCGCTGCCACATGGCGTCGGGCACGGCCTCGCCGCCCACGCCGAGCCCGGTGAGCCGGCCCGGCCGGCCGTCGCGGCCGTCGGCGGCCAACTGGCCGTAGAAGGACGGCGACACCTCGATGAAGTCGACCGCCCGCTCCTCCAGCCAGGCGAGGTGCAGGGCGGGGTCGCGCCGGGTGTCCTCGTCCAGGATCTCGATCGTGTGCCCGTCGAAGAGGGCGACGAGCGGCTGCCAGGAGGCGTCGAAGGAGAACGACCAGCCGTGCCCGACCCGCAGCCGCCGCCCGGCCGCCTCGGCGAGTGGCTCGTACACCTGCCGCCGGTGGCCGGCCACCAGGCCGACGACGTTGCGGTGGACGGTGACCACGCCCTTGGGCGCGCCGGTGGAGCCCGAGGTGTAGATGACGTACGCGGGGTGGTCGGGGAGCAGCGGCCGGTGCCGGTCGGCGTCGGTGACGGGGTCGCCGGGGAGGGCGGCCAGCGCGTCGGCGAAGGCCGGGTCGTCGAGGGCCAGGGCGGGCAGCCCGTCGGGGACGCCGGCCGGCGGTTCGCCGACGGTGAGCAGCAGCCGCGGCCGGGCGTCGGTGAGCATGTGCGCGACGCGCGTGGCCGGGTACTCGGGGTCGACGGGGACGTAGGCGGCGCCGGCCTTCTGCACGGCGAGCAGGGCGGTGACGATGTCGAGGCCGCGCGGCATCGCGAGGGCGACGAAGTCCTCGGGGCCGACGCCCTCGGCGACGAGCCGGCGGGCGAGGCGGTTGGCGCGGGCGTCGAGTTCGGCGAAGGTCAGGGTCTCGCCCCGAAAGACGAGGGCGGGCGCGTCGGGCCGGGCGGCAGCCTGGGCGGCGAAGAGGTCGGGCAGGGTGGTGTCCGGCACGTCCACGGCGGGCCCGCGCCCGGCGGTGAAGAGGGCGGCGCGTTCGTCGTCCGCGAGGATGCCCAGGCGGCCCACCGGCCGGTCGGGATCGGCGAGGAAGGCGCCGAGGAGCCGTTCGAAGCGGCCGGCCAGGGCCTGGGCGGCGGCGCGGTCGAGGACGTCGGGCTGGTACTCGAAGGAGACGGTCAGCCGGCCGTGGAGGAGCAGCGGGACGAGGGTCACCGGGTAGTGGGTGGCGTCCCGGTTGGCGATGCCGTGGACTTCGAGGCCGCCGGCGGTGCGGGCGTTCTCCAGGCTCTCGGTGACGTCGGGGGCGTTCTCGAAGACGACGAGGGTGTCGAAGAGTTCGCCGGTGCCGGCGGCGCGCTGGATGTCGGCGAGGCCGAGGTCGTGGTGGGGCAGCAGGGCGGCCTGCTCGGCCTGGAGCCTGGTGAGGAGGCCGGTGAGCGGCTCGTCGGGCCGCAGGGTGACGCGGACGGGCACGGTGTTGATGAACAGGCCGATCATCGCCTCGACGCCGGGCAGGTCGGCGGGGCGGCCGGAGACGGAGGCGCCGAACACCACGTCCCGGCCGCCGGTGAGTCTGCCGAGGAGGATGCCCCAGAGGCCCTGGACCACGGTGTTGAGGGTGAGCCCCTTGCCACGCGCCAGGGCGCCGAGGCGGGCGGTGGTGTCCTCGTCCAGGGCGAGCGGGACGACGTCGGGGGTGCGGGCGGCGCGGTTGCGGTCGGGGCCGTAGAGGAGGGTGGGGCCGGGGAGGCCGGCGAGGGCGGTGCGCCAGGCCGCCTCGGCGGGGGCCTTGTCGAGCGTGGCGAGCCGCGCGAGGTGGTCGCGGTAGCGGCGGGGGGCGGGCAGGGCCGCGGGGTCGCCGCCGTGGGCGTGGAGGTCGACGAGTTCGCGGACGAGCAGCGGCACCGACCAGCCGTCGAGGAGGATGTGGTGGCTGTGCAGGACGAGCCGGTGGAGGCGGTCGGCGAGCCGGATCAGCCGGAAGCGGACGAGCGGCGGTTCGGTGAGGTCGAAGCGGCGGGCGCGGTCCTCGCGGAGGACGGCTTCGAGGGCGTCCTCCCGTTCGCCCTCCGGCAGGTGACCGAGGTCGGTCTCCTCCCAGACCGGCTCGACGGCCTTGGGGATCACCTGGACCGGCCGCCGGACGCCCTCGTTCCAGAAGGCGGCGCGCAGGTTGGGGTGGCGGTGCAGCAGCGCCCCGGCGGAGCGGCGCAGCACGGCGCGGTCCAGCGGTCCGCGCAGTTCCAGGATGAGCTGCATGGTGTAGACGTCGTGGGCGCTCTCGTCGAAGAGCGCCTGGAACAGCAGCCCCTCCTGCAAGGGCGCGAGCGGCAGTACGTCCTCGATGCCCGGCCGCTTCGTCATGGGTCGTTCCCCTCGTTCCGTTCCCTGCGGTCCACCGGCCGGGCGCCTCGGGGGCGCCCGGTCCCGGCTCAGAGCTGCGATGCGATCTCGTCGGGTGTGAGGCCCTCGATCTCCAGACAGATTTCGGCGGCTTCCTCCAGCCGCGCGGGATCGTCCTCGGCGGCCCGCAGTTCGGCGGCGAGGCCGGCGACGGTGGGGGCGGCGAAGACCGCGCGGACGGTGAGGTCGGGGGTGTCGAGGGACTCGCGGATCCGGCCGACGATCCGGGTGGCGAGCAGCGAGTCGCCGCCGAGCGCGAAGAAGTCGTCGTCGGGGCCGACGGCCGGGGCGTGGATGACTTCCTGCCAGATGCCGGCCAGGACGCGTTCCAGGGCGGTGGCGGGGGCCGGTGCCTTCTCCTGGGTCTCCTCTTCGGGAGTGGCGGCCAGGGCGCGCCGGTCGACCTTGCCGTTGGCGGTCAGCGGGAAGCGGTCGGCGAACCGCAGGCTGCCCGGGACCATGTGCTCGGGGAGCCGGTCGCGCAGGAGCGCCAGCACCTCGTCGACCGGAGGCACCGGGTGCCCGCTCCGGACGGTGGCGTGGGCGGCGATGCCGCGGTACCCGGGCCCGTCCGGCCGGGGCACGGCGACGGCGACGGCCGCGGCGACGGCCGGGTGGGACCGCAACGCGGCCTCAATCTCGCCGAGTTCGACGCGCCGCCCGCGGATCTTCACCTGGGAGTCGGCGCGGCCCGCGAACTCGATGGTCCCGTCGGGGCGGAAGCGGCCCAGGTCGCCGGTGCGGTAGAGGCGGTCGCCGGTGACGGGGTGGTGGACGAACGCGGCGGCGGTGCGCTCGGCGTCCTCCCAGTAGCCGGCGGCGACGCCGGGCCCGGCGCAGTACATCTCCCCCGTCACCCCGTCGGGAACGTCCCGCATCCCGTCGTTGAGCAGGTGGTAACGGGTGTTGGCGATCGGCCGGCCGTACGGGATGGTGGGCAGCGCGGTGTCGGCCTCGGCGACCGGGTGCCAGATGTTCCAGAGGGTGGTCTCCGTGGGTCCGCCGACGCCGGTGACGCGGATGCCGGGAACCGAGCGGAGCAGCCGTTCCGGTACGTGCGGGGGTATCCAGTCGCCGCCGAGCAGGACGAGCCGCAGCGAGGCCGGCGGGCGGGCGCCGGTGCGGGCGTCCTCCAGCAGCATCTCCATGGCGGCGGGCACGGAGTTCCACAGCGTCACGCCGTGCGCGGCGACGAGTTCGGCCCAGTGGGCGGGGTCGCGGTCGCGGCCGGGCTCGGGGACGACGACGGAACCGCCCGCGCCGAGGACGCCGAACAGGTCGAAGGCCGACATGTCGTGGTGCAGCGCGGTGACGGCCAGTGCGCGGTCGTCCGGCCCGACCTCGAACGCGTCGAGGGTGGCCAGCAGGGCGTTGACCATGCCCCGGTGCCGGATCATGGCGCCCTTGGGCTCACCGGTGGAACCGGACGTGAACAGCAGGTACGCGAGGTCGTCGGGGCCCTGGGCGGGCGGGAGCGGGTCGGCGGGCAGTCCGTCGAGTCCGGTGTCGACGGACAGGACGCGGAGGCCGAGGTCGGCGGGCAGTTCACGGATGGCCGGCTCGGCGGACCGGGTCAGCAGGTGCCGGGCGCCGGTGCGGCGCAGGATGCCGTGCAGCCGGGCGGCGGGCTGCCGCGGGTCGAGCGGGACGTACGGGGTGCCGGCGAAGAGGGCGCCGTACGCGGCGGCGAACTGCTCCCAGCCGCGGTCCATGACGACGGCGACCGGGCGGCTGGGTTCGGCGCCCTCGCGGCGCAGCCAGTGGGCCACCCGCCGGGCGCGGTCGGCGAGTTCGCCGTGGGTGAGGGTGGCGTCGGGGGCGACGACGGCGGTGCGCTCGGGGTGCTCGGCCGCGTGTCGGGCGAAGAGGTCCTGGACCAGCAGGTCCGGTACGGGACGGTCCGGCCCGGCGATGCCCTGCCGTATGCCGTCGGGGCGGACGGGCAGCGGCTCGTCCCAGGCGGACTCGTCGGCCTCCAGCCGGTCCAGAAGGTCCCGGAACGCGGCGAACATGGCGTCCATGAGGCCGGCGGGGAACAGCTCGTCGACGGCGTCCCAGTTGACGAAGAGGTCGCCGTCGTGCTCGTCGATCTGCACGTCGAGGTAGACCTGCGGCGTCTGCGAGATGGTGTACAGCTCCTCCAGCAGGCCGCCGAGCAGCGGCCGGTCGCCGCCGCGCAGGCCGATGGTGCTGGTGAGGACGACGGGCATCAGGGCCTGCCGGAAGCCGCCCTGGTGGCGGACGAGTTCGCGGAGCAGCTCGACGCCGGTGACGTGCTGGTGGGCGAGGTCGCGCCAGCCCTGCTCCTGGACGCGGGCGGCGCGTTCGGCGAAGGTCCCGGGGGTGCGGTGGTCGACTTCGAGGAGGGAGAACGACGCGAACTCGCCGAGGACGCGGTCCGCCTGCGGGAGCAGCGGCAGCCGGTTCATCCGGGGGATGTTGAGGGTGAAGCGGGCGCTCTCGCTCCAGTGCGCCAGCACCTCCGCGAACGCGGCGATGGCCAGGCCGCTGGGGGTGAGTCCGGCATGGGCGGCGCGGGTCTTCAGCCGCTTCCAGCGGGCGGCGTCCATGCGGTGGCGGCGGCCGGTGAAGGTGTGGCGGGCGAGCTCGGCGGGGTCGCGGACGAGCGGCAGCCGGGGGGACGGCGGCAGCTCGGGCAGCCGCTCGGTCCAGTAGGCGCGGGAGGCGCGGTACTCGTCGGAGTCCCGGGTGGCGGCCTCGGCGAGCACGTAGTCGCGGAACGTCGTCTCCAGCGGAGGGAGTTCGGCGTCCGGGTCGGCGTAGTACGCGGAGAGGTCGGCGAGCAGCAGCTTCCAGCTGAGGAAGTCGAGGATCAGGGCGTCGAAGTCGACGTGGACGCGGACGCGGTCGTCGGCGAGCCGGCTGAGCACGACGCCGAACAGGAACGGCCCGTCGGCCGGGAGCACCCGGTGGGACATCGCGTCCCGGATCGCGTCGAGCCGGGCGCGCACGGTCTCCTCGTCGGCGCCTCGCAGGTCGACGGTCTCGACGGGCGGGGGCGGCACCTCGGCGCGGATCCGCTGCTCGCCGCGCTCGGCGTCGATGGCCAGCCGCAGGACGCCGTGCCGGGCCACGACCCGCTCCCAGGCGGTGGTGAACCGGGGGATGTCGAGGTCGCCCTCGAACTCGTAGTAGGCGTGGGTGGAGACGTTCCCGAGCTCGAACACGTCGGTGCGGCCCAGGAGGTACGCCTGCTGTGTGTCGGTGAGCGGGAACGGCTCGTGGCGCGCGCCGGGGTCGGGGGCGGGTGCGTCGGGCGTGGCGGATGCGCCGGGTGCGGCAGATGCGCCGGGTGTGGCTGACGCCGGCTCGACGGGTGCCGGCGCGGCGGGTGCCGGTGCTGCGGGTCGGGGCAGGTCGTGGGCCACCTGGGAGTCGCCTTTCCTTTGGTACTTGGTGCTCAGTGCTCGGTGCTCGGTGCGCGGTACGCGCCGCTCCGGCCGGGGCGCGGGGGCGCGCGGCGCCGACGCCCCGGGCGAAACCGGCGGCGGGACGGGATCGGCCGGATCCAGGGGCGCGTCCGGGCCGGGCCGCCCGGCGGGCACGCCGGGGCGCGGGGTGGGCGGGGGACGGAGATCTCCGGGGCGAAGCGGTTTCCGGACACTTTCCGGAACTCGACGGAATCCGACGGCACTCGATGGAATCCGACAGAGCCCGACGAAATCCGGCCGGTCGATTCCGGTCGGTTATCGGCCGTCCGGCGTGCATTCAGTCGATGGTCTACCCAAGTATGTATTTTCGGCCGTCGTTTTCCGGCCTGCCGAAAACTCGGCGGCGACCCGCCGGAGCAGCCTCAGCCGACCGCGCCGGCGAAGAGTTCCGACCACTCGCGGACGGTGGGCCGCTTCGCCAGCTCGACGTACGGCACGTCGAAGCCCCGGGACCGCCAGCGGGCGGAGAGGGTCATCATGCGGATGGAGTCGAGCCCTTCGGCGAGCAGGTTGTCGTCGAGCCCGACCTCGTCGACCGGGAGGTCGAGGATCTCGGCGACATCCGCTCTGATCTCGTCAATCGGCAGCGGCGCGGGGTCCGTCAAGGTCGTCATCTCCTCGGGCAGGGGGTGCCGTGACGCGGCCGGGGCCGGCGTCCGGGCGGGCGGACGCGGCGCCCGGCGGCACGGCGGTCGGTGGCACGGGTTCGGCCCGGAAGGGGAACCGCGTCAAGTAGGGAAGAGAGGGAAGCGGGGGGAACAGGGCCGCCGGCAGGTCGCCGGCGCGGGCCGGGGAGGCCGGCCGTTCAGCGCTCGGACCGGAGCGGTTCCACTCGGATCGGACACCGCCGACGGAATTGGCCGGAATTCTGCGTGAGCACTCGCCGAATCCTTTCGTCGCGCCCGCATTTCGAACCCTCGATGCCGCAAACCTAGCAAGGGTCACCTTACCTGACCACACGGCGGATCCGTGTCCCACGTCACACTACTTTACGCATATAACCCAAGGTCAGGGGCGGGCTCCCGGAAGCCCTCCACCGCTGGTGAACCGGCGCCCCGGGCCCGGTACGGCTCCGCCCCGGCACCACGCTCCGTGAGCGCGGGCCGGGGCGGAGGCTCGTGTCCCCGACAGGCCGTCAGGACACCGACGTCGGCGCCGACTCCATCTCCGGTCCGGGCTCGACTCCCGCGGCCGGCCGCGCCCGCCCCGGGAGCACGGCCGTCAGCAGCGCCGCCACCGCCAGCAGCCCCGCGCCCGCCAAGAGGGCCAGCCCGTAGCCGTCGTTGAGCGCCACCAGCGGCGCGTCGCCGCGGTCCGTCAGCGTCGTCGTCCGGCTCGTCGCCACGCTCACGGTGACCGCCAGGCCCAGGGAACCGCCCACCTGCTGGGCGCTGTTGAGGATGCCGGAGGCCATCCCCGCGTCGGCCGGCGGCACGCCGGTGGTCGCGGCGTGGGCCAGCGGGACCACGCACGCGCCGATGCCCAGGCTGGTGACCAGCGACGGGCCGAGCACGTCGGTGAAGAAGCCGCCGTCGGCGCTGATGCGGCTGAACCAGAACAGCCCCAGCGCCCCGACCAGCGCGCCGACCGCCGCGGGCAGCCGGGGCCCGGTCTTGGCGTAGACGCGCCCGATGAGCATGGCGCTGGTGACGAAGCCGAGGCAGAAGGGGATGAACGCCAGGCCCGCGACGGCCGGGCTGTAGTCCAGGACCCGCTGGAGGTAGAGCGAGACGAAGTAGAAGCTCGCGAACTGGCCGGCCGCGAGCAGCAGCATCGTCACGTTCGCCCCGCTGACCGTCCGGTTCGCGAACAGCCCCAGCCGCACCAGGGGGTTGCGGGCGGCCCGGGACTCGTACCAGACGAAGCCGCCCAGCAGCACCACCGCGGCACCGAGCAGGCCCAGCGTCAGCGGAGAGGAGAGCGGATGGTCGCCGGTGCGCCCCACCCCGTACACCAGGGCGGCCAGGCCGGTGGTGGCGAGCAGCGCGCCGCCCACGTCGAGCCGGCTGCGGCGCTCGGGCCGGCCGTCGGGGACCATGCGTCCGGCCACCGCGGCCAGCACCACGACCGGCACGTTGATCAGCAGCACCCAGCGCCAGTCCAGGTACTCGGTGAGCACCCCGCCGATGAGCACCCCGGCCGCGCCGCCCGCCGAACCGGCCGCGCTCCACCAGCCCAGCGCCCGGCCGCGCGCCGGGCCCTCGGGGAAGCAGGTGGTGACGATGGTCAGCGCGGCGGGGGCCAGGACGGCCGCGCCCAGGCCCTGCACCGCGCGCGCTGCGACCAGTTGGCCCGGTGTCTGGGCGATCCCGCCGGCCAGGCTGGCCAGGCCGAACAGGCCGAGGCCCCACCAGAGCACCAGCCGGCGCCCGTAGAGGTCGGCGATCCGGCCGCCGAGCAGCAGGCAGCCGCCGAAGACCAGGGTGTAGGCGTTCACCACCCACAGCAGCCCGGACTCGGTGAAGCCCAGGTCCTCCCGCATGGCCGCGAGGGCCACGTTCACCACGGAGGCGTCCAGTGTCACCATGAACTGGACGGCCACCACCACCGCCAGCACCCAGCCGTACCGGATGCCCTCTCCGGCCTCAGCCGGCACTTCGTCCCGCACGTCGCGCTCCTGTCCCATCCCTCGACTGTCGGACCTCTGCTGTCGGATCTTCGACCGGGCGGCGGTCCGGACGGCGGCCCGTTGGACCGGCCCGCCACCGCCCGCGGCTACCGCGTCGCCGCGTCCACCGCTTCGTTCGCGCTCACCGCTTCGTTCGCGCTCACCGCCTCGCCCGCGTTCGACGCCTCGCCCGCGTTCGACGCCTCATCCGCGTTCACGTCGTCGCCCTCGGTGGCGACCCACTGCTCGACCGTCATCCCGTGCCGCCAGTAGCCGGAGGCGTCCAGGGCGCCGCGCTCCAGGCCGCGCTCCCCGAGCAGGTGGCGGCGGACGGCGCGGACGGCGCTCGCCTCGCCGGCGACCCAGGCGTGGACGACGCCTTCGGGCCATTCCAGTTCACGGACCGCGCGCTCCAGCGGCGTCGGCGAGCGCCAACCGGCGGGGTCGCGCCGCACCCAGCGGACCTCGGTGCCGGGGGGCGCCTCCAGGTACTGCTCGTCGTCCTCGTCCGCCACTTCGGCGATCACCAGGGCCCGGCTGCCGGCGGGTATCCGTTCCAGCATGGTGGCCATGGCGGGCAGGGCGGTCTCGTCGCCGGCGATCAGGTGGACGTCGGCCTCGGGGGCGGGCGTCCAGCCGCCGGTCGGCCCGGCGATGCCGAGCATGTCGCCGGGGCGGGCGCGGCGGGCCCAGTCGACGGCGCGGCCGTCGCCGTGGATGACGAAGTCGATGTCCAGTTCCAGGGTGTCCGGGTCGAAGGAGCGGACCGTGTACGTCCGGGCGTGCGGCACGGCCGCGCCCTCGGGGTACCGCATCCCGGTGGGGCCGATCTCCGGCAGGGCGGGCGCCCGCTCCCCCGGCGCGGGGAAGAACAGTTTGATCCGCTCGTCGGCGGTGCGGCCCGCCGCGAAGCCGCGCAGCGTCTCGCCGCCGACCCGCAGCCGCAGCATGCGGGGGGTGAGCGCGGTGGCCCGCAGCAGCGGGGCCAGATAGGTCTCGATCCGGGCTCGCGGGAGCCGCTTGCGCATACTTCCCTCGGCTCGCCTCATCGGCGGCCACCTCATTTCCGTGGGTCTCGCTCCTCGGGCTCGATCGAGCGAGAGTTATCCTACATGTATAAAAAAGCTACCCTCAAGCTCTCACGGCGACCGAGGACCGCCACGGGCGCACCGAGGACCGCCGCGGGCGCACCGAGGACCGCCGCGGACGCGAGCGGGTACGAGAAAGGGCAGAACACTGGCCGGCAACAGCACTTCCAGCAGCAGCACCAAGCGGGGCCGTCCGCCCCGGCTGTCCCGCGAGCACATCGTGGCGGCGGCCTACGAGATCATCCTCAAGGAGGGCGCCGAGCACCTGACGATGCGCCGGCTGGCGGCGGCGCTGGACAGCACCGCCATGGCCGTCTACTACCACGTGCGCGACAAGGACGAACTGCTCGCCCTCGTCCTGGAGCACGTCGCCCGCAACCTCCCCCGGCCGCCGCTCCCCGACGACCCGCGGGAGCGGCTGGTGGTCGTCTGCGGGCTGATGCACCAGGCGTTCGCCGACCACCCGTGGGTGGTACCCATCGTGGCGCGCGGGGAACTCGTCGGCATGTCGGCGGTGTGGATGACCGAGGAGATCCTCGGCGCCCTCACCGCCTACGGGCTCGGCCGCGAGGAGGCGTTCTGGGCGCACCAGACGCTCTGGTACTACACGGCGGGCCATGCCCTGTCGACGCCGCCGCGCTCGCTGCCGGAACCGGGCGGCGGCACCGGCCGGCACTACCCGGAGACCGCCGCGTCCCGGGAGAGCGCGGCCGCGTACCCGCATGTCACCTCCTACGCCGAGGACTCGCGGGACTTGGAGGCCCGGTACGGCTACGAGCTGGGGATCCGGCACATCCTGGACGGGGTGCTGCGCGACTGACCCCGGCACGACGGGATCTGATGTGACGTCAGGTCAGCCGCCGACCTTCTTCCCCTTCTCCAGCGCCTCGGCGAACCGTTCCATCAGCGGGGCGTAGCCCGCGTAGCTGAACTGCGCCTCGTTGTTCCACGGGACGACCTGTCCGGCCTTGACCGCCGGCAGGTCGTTCCAGGTGGGCTTGGAGCGCGCCACCTCGTCCAGCGGCATGTTGTTGGACCGCTGGTCGTAGAAGAGGATGTCGGGGCGGTAGGCGTCCGCGTTCTCCCAGCTGTGCTTCTCCCAGTAGCCGGGCGGGCCCGGCTTCTCCGGGGCGATCAGCTGTACGCCGAGTTCGCGGTAGTAGCGCAGGTCGGGAAGCTTGTCGGGGACGGCGGCGGAGAGCGCGTCGGGCTGGGCGGCGACGGCGAGGACCCGCAGCCCGCCGTTGGCCTTCGCCGCGCGGCGCAGCCGTTCCGCCGCCTGCTCGAACCGGGTCTTGGCGTCGGCGACGGTCTTCGCCCGCAGGTCCGCGCCCAGGGACCTGGCGAGTTCGGCGTACCGTTCGACGGCCCGTACCAGGGAGACGTCGGAGGTGCGGATGCCGACGCTCGGCGCGAAGCCGAGGATCTTCTGTTCGCTCTGCTCCGGAACCTGCCACAGGTGCTGCCCGACGTTGACGTTGCCGACGAGGAGTTGGGGGCGCAGTGCCGCGTACTTCTCGATGGAGAACTGGCCGGTGCTGCCCAGGGAGGGGATGCGGTCCACGTCCAGGGTTCCGGCCTGCGGGGCGGGTTTGCCGTCCTTGAGCTTCGCGGGGCCGTAGACGGCGGCGCAGTCGATGCCGTAGTCGTGCAGGGCGGCGGCGGAGGCGACGTAGGCGACGATCCGCTTCGGCATGGAGCCGGCCTTCGCCGTCTCGCCGCGGTCGTCGCGGAAGCTCCAGCCGCCCTCGGAACCGCCGCCGGAGCCCTTGCCGGAGTCGTCGTCCGAGTCACCGCCGCACGCCGTCAGCAGCGCGCCGACGCCGAGCGCCCCTCCGGCGGCGAGCAGACCGCGGCGCGACAGCGGGCGGCGGGACGGGGGCCGTACCTGACGGTCCGTCAACTCGGTGGGTACGCGGTCGGGGGCAGCCAAGACGCCTCGCTCTCATCACGGGTCCCGGTTCCGGCGGGCCGGGGTGCGGCGCGGGCGGATGACGGGAATTCCCTGGGAAAACCTGCAAAGTCGGTTTACGCATATAGCTGGACCAAGTGAGGTTAGGCTAACCTACCTGAATGCTGTTGAACAGGCCGGTGCCCGTCGCGGCGGCACCCCCCACCCCGGCGGCGAGGCGACGCGAACTCCCCTATCTGGCCCTGCTGTTGACATCCTGCGCGGTCCTGCTGCTGCTCGTCGTCCTCAGCCTGATGGTCGGCGCCCGGTCGGTGCCGCCCGACCACGTGTGGCACGGGCTGTTCGACTTCACCGGCACCACCGACGACATCGTCGTCCGCCGCGTCCGGCTCCCCCGCACCCTGCTGGGGCTGCTGGCCGGCGCCTCGCTCGGCCTCGCCGGAGCGGTCATGCAGAGCCTGACCCGCAACCCGCTGGCCGACCCCGGGCTGCTCGGCATCAACGCCGGCGCCTCGGCGGCGGTGGTCACGGCGATCAGCTTCCTCGGCGTCACCTCGCTGACGGGTTACGTGTGGTTCGCCTTCCTGGGCTCCGGGGTCTGCGCCGTCCTCGTCTACCTCATCGGCGGCAGCCGCTCGGCCACCCCGGTACGGCTCGCGCTCGGCGGAACGGCCGTCTCCGCCGCGCTGCACGGGTACATCAACTCGGTGCAGCTGATGGACTCCGCCGCGCTGGACCGGCTGCGCTTCTGGACCGTCGGCTCGCTCGCCTCGGCCACCTCGGGCATCGTCCTCCGCGTCGCGCCCTTCCTCGTCGTCGGCATGGTCCTCGCACTGGCCCTGGCCCGCCCGCTGAACTCCGTGGCCCTCGGCGACGACGCCGCCCGCGCCCTGGGCACCAACCTCACCCGCACCCGCGCGGCCTCCTTCCTCGCCATCACCCTGCTCTGCGGCGGCGCCACCGCGGCCTGCGGCCCGATCGCCTTCGTGGGCCTGATGGTCCCGCACATCGCCCGCTCCTTCACCGGCCCCGACCTGCGCCGCCTCCTCCCCCAGTCGGCGGTGCTCGCGGCGGTGCTGCTGCTCGGCGCGGACCTCGTGGGACGCGTCGTGGTGCGTCCCGCCGAGCTCCAGGCCGGCATCGTGACGGCCCTGCTGGGCGGCGCGGTCTTCCTCCACCTGGTCCGCCGCAGGAAGGTGGCGCAGCTGTGAACTCCCGTACGCGCAAGCCTCGTATGCCGGTCCGCGGCCGGGTCCTCCGCCCCGGCACCCTGTCCGTCCGCTTCGACCCGCGCTCGCTGCTCGTCTGCGCGGCCTTGACGGCCGTGGCGGTGCTCGCCGCGCTGGCGCTGCTCGGCAGCGGCGACTACCCGCTGTCGGTCGCGGACGTCGCCCGCACCCTCGCGGGCGGTGGCAGCCCGGCCGACGAGGCGATCGTCAACGAACTCCGGCTGCCGCGCGGCCTCGCCGCCCTGCTCGTCGGCGCGGCGCTCGGCCTGGCGGGGGCGGTCTTCCAGAGCATCGCCCGCAACCCGCTGGGCAGCCCGGACGTCGTGGGCTTCGGCCAGGGCTCGGCCACCGGGGCGCTCTGCGTCATCGTCGTCCTGCACGGCGACAGCACCGCCGTCGCCGTCGGCGCGGTGGCCGGCGGCCTGCTCACCGGGCTGCTGGTGTACGCGCTCGCCTGGCGCCGCGGCGTGCACGGCTACCGACTCGTCCTGGTCGGCATCGGCACGGCCGCGGTGCTCACCGCCGTCAACGGATACCTGCTCACCGAGGCGGAGTTCAGCGACGCGCAGCGGGCCGTCATGTGGCTGACCGGCTCGCTCGACGGCCGGAGCTGGGACGACGTGGGCCCGCTGGCGGTGGCCTGCGCGGTCCTGCTGCCGGTGGTCGCGGCGTACGGGCGCCGCCTGTCCACCATGGAACTCGGCGACGACGCGGCCCACGCGCTCGGCGTGCCGGTGGAGCGGACCCGCCTGGTCCTGATGGCCGCCGCCACCCTCCTCACCGCCGCCGCCACCGCCGCCGCGGGCCCGATCGGCTTCGTAGCCCTCTCCGCCCCCCAGCTCGCCCGCCGCCTCACCCGCTCCCCCGGCCCCCAACTCGCCCCCGCCGCCTGCATGGGCGCCACCCTCCTGATCGGCGCCGACTGGCTCTCCCAGCGCGCCTTCGGCTCCGACCGCCTGCCGGTGGGCGCGGTGACGGGGGTCCTGGGCGGGGCGTACCTGGTGTGGCTCCTGGTGACGGAACGCCGGGCGGGAAGAGTGTGAGCCGCAGCCCCTATCAGCCCGTCCGGCGCTTGAGGACGAGCGGCACCCCCTCCAGCCCGTCCGGCGCTTGAGGACGAGCAGCGAAGCCGCGATAAAGGGGGTCTGGGGGCGCAGCCCCCAGGAAACGGCGAAGGGGCGGGTCTGGGGCCAACCCCCCGGAACGGAACCGCGACTCAGCCCGCCCACCGGCCACCGGCCACCGGCCACCGGCCACCGGCCACCGGCCACCGGCCACCGGCCACCGGCCACCGGCCACCGGCCACCGGCCACCGGCCAGCGTCCGGGGACGGCCGCGGCGCGGCGCGGTCCCGGGTCCCGTGGACGTGCTCGGCTGCCGGCGCGACACGCCCGGCTCAGGCCGCCCGTCGGCCGTTCTCCTCGGTGTCCGCGGGGAGTTCGACGGGGTACTCCGCGCCGAAGTCGGCGGAGATGGAGACGGCCTGCCACGCCTCCGCTTCGGCGGTCTGCCGCCGCGCGTGGTCGAGGGCCATCCGGGCCGCGGTCCCGCCCAGGGGCAGGTGGGTGGGGAGGTGGTCGCGGCGGACCACGCGGACCAGGATCTCGGCGGCGCGGTCGGGGTCGCCGGCGCTCATGCCGGCCGCGCGGGCCCGGCCGTGGAAGGCGCCGACGGTCGCCTCGTACTCGGGCGGGACGTCGTGGACCGTCATGGAGGCGCCGGCCCAGTCGGTGGCGAAGCCGCTCGGCTCGACGACGAGGTAGCGGACGCCGAACGGCGCGGTCTCGGTGGCGAGGACGCGCGTGAGCCCGTCGATGGCGAACTTGGCCGCCTGGTAGGAGCCCAGGCCGGCGCTGCCGCCCACCCGGCCGCCGATGGAGGAGAACTGGACGACGGTCCCGCCGCCCTGCGCCCTCAGCAGGGGCAGTGCGGCCTTGGAGACGTTGTACACGCCCCAGAAGTTGGTCTCGAACTGACGGCGGAAGTCGTCCTCCGGCGCCGTCTCGACGGGGGCGAGGTTCGCGTAGCCGGCGTTGTTGACGATCACGTCGACGCGGCCGAAGCGGTCGCGGGCGGCGTCGAGTGCCGTCGCGGCCGCCGCGGCGTCGGTCACGTCGAGCGCGAGGGCGAGGATCCGGTCGCCGAACCGCTCGACCAGGTCGGCGAGTTGCTCGGGCTTGCGGGCGGTGGCGACGACCCGGTCGCCCGCTTCCAGGGCGGCGGTGGCGAGGGAGCGGCCGAAGCCGCGGGAGGAACCGGTGATGAACCATGTCTGGGTTGCCATGCCGCTTAGCAAAACACGGTTTCGTTATTATCGCAACCTCGTTGCGCTAACATTGGCCCCATGGTCAGCCCCAGTCAGCCCGCCCGAGCCAGAAGCCCCGAGGCCAAACGCGCCCGCGAGGCCGCGATCCTCGCCGCGGCGGCCCGGCTGGCCACGGCGAACGGCATCCGGTCGGTGACGCTGACCGACATCGCCGCCGAGGTCGGCATGCACAAGTCGGCGATGCTCCGCTACTTCGAGACCCGCGAGGAGATCTACCTCCGCCTGGCGTCCGCGGGATGGGTGGAGTGGTCGGAGGCGGTGCGCGAACGGCTCGCCGAGGCGGCACCGGCGGGGGCACCCGCCCCTCGGCCCGTCGCCGCCGCGCTCGCCGAATCACTGGTCGCCCGGCCGCTCTTCTGCGACCTGCTCGCCCACACGCCGATGAACCTCGAACGCAACGTCTCGCTGGAGAGCGTCCGCTCCTTCAAGCTGACCGCCCTCGCCGAGGTCGCGGCCGTGGGCGAGGCGCTGCGCCGGGTGGCCCCCCTGAGCCCGGAGCAGGCCGGCAACCTCGTCGCCACGGCCACGGCGATGGCCGGAGCCCTGTGGCAGATGGCCGCTCCGGGGACGGAACTGCGCCGCCTGTACGAGACGGACCCGGACCTCGGCCACGCCGTCGTCGACGTCGCCCCCCGGCTGACCGACATCCTGGACGCGATGCTCCGCGGCTACGGCGGCGAGCCCGCGTAGGCGTTCACCTCCCGCGCAGGATCCCGTCCAGGTGGCGCAGCGAGCTGACAAGGTGATCCGGCCCGAACGGCGGGAAGCGAAGGTACTCCCGGACGGACGGCGGCACCGCCGACCAGTCGTAGGTCAGCGTGACGGCGGTCCCGCCCGTACCGCCCGTACCGTGCGGCCCGAGCGGCACCAGGTCGTACCGCCACCACCAGCCCCCGAACTCCAGCCGCCCGCCGGCCTTCTCCTGCCCGGTCAGCCAGCCGATGGCGCGCGGCGGGTCGAGGACGTGGACCTGGTTGGCCACCTGATACGTGCCGTTCGGGTGATCGGGGTGGTACATGTCCATCCGGAAGACCTGCCCGATCTCGCGCAGGGGCGCCCGGTCGACGGCGGCCCGCACCCAGCCGGTGCCGTCGATCGCGGGGTGGGCCGTCGGATCGGCCAGTACGGCGAACACCGTCGCGGCGGGCGCGGCGACGTCCAGGGTGGCGCTCACGTTCTCGCGGTCCATGGCGTCCACCCTGCCACCATTCCTTACTGGCCGTCCCCTACCGGCCGTCCGCCCGCCGCGCGCCCGTACCCGTACCCGTGCCCGCGCCCGTGCCCGCCGCCGTCATGGCCAGCAGCACCAGCGCGTCGTGTTCGGGCGTGCCGGGGGCGGCCTGGTAGAGGAGGAGGCGACTGCCCTGGGCGGTGGCGAGGATCTCGTTCGCGAGAGTGACGCGGCCGATCACCGGGTGGGCGAAGGCGGTGACTCCGCCGCGTTTGACGAGCACCTCGTGCCGGTCCCACAGCTCGGCGAACTCCGGGCTCGCGACGCGCAGTTCGGCGACGAGCGCGGCGGTGGCCGCCGGGGCGGATGGCTCGACGGTGCGCAGGTGCGCCACGCAGTTGCGGGCCACCCGCTCCCAGTCGACGAAGAGCGTCCGCGCGGCCGGGTGCAGGAACGTGTAACGGACGGTGTTCCGCCGGCCCGACGGCCGGTCGTCGAGGCCGGGCATCAGCGCGAGCCCCTCCGGGTTGGCGGCCAGGACGTCGTTGAGGTCGTTCAGCACGTACGCGGGGCCGGGCCGGACCGATTCCAGCAGGAGCCGCAGCCCATGGCCGACGGGCAGCGGAACGGCGGGCCGCCGGCGCGGTGACCGTCCGGCGGCCCGGTCGGCGAGGGCGAACAGGTGGGCGTGCTCGTCGTCGGTGAGCCGCAGCGCCCGGGCCAGGGCGTCGAGGACCGCGTCGCTGGGTGCCGTCTCCCGGTCCTGTTCGATGCGGGCGTAGTAGTCGACGCTCACCCCGGCCAGCGCGGCCAGTTCCTCCCGGCGCAGGCCGGGGGCGCGCCGGGTGCCCGGACCGGTGGGCAGGCCGACGTCGGCCGGGCCGATCCGTCCGCGCCGGGACCGCAGGTATTCCGCCATGGCGTTCACGCCGCGAGTGTGCCACCGGAAGGCTGCATTCCGGGTAGCCGTGTCACACCCATGATCAGCACGGCCTTCCCCGCGTCCGCACCGGCGGCCGATGCTCGCCCCATGACTGACGCACTGATCATCGGCGGCGGCTCCGGAATGGGCCTGGCGCTGGCCCGGACCCTGCTCGCCGAACAACTGCACGTGACCATCGCCGGCCGGTCCGCCGACCGCCTCGCGGCGGCCCGCGCCGCACTGGAACCGTCCGCCGCCGGGCGGATCGACACGGTACGAGCGGACATCGGCAGGGAGGAGGACGTGGCCGGGCTCTTCGCCCACACAGGACAGGTGGAGCACGTGGTGGTCACCGCCGCGGACGTGACGGGGGCGTACGGCCGGAGCACGGACGTCTCCGCCTCGGCCGCCCGCAACGTTCTGGACGTCAAGCTGCTCGGCGCCTGGCTCGTCGGCAAGTACGCGGCCGGGCGGGTCACCGGCTCCCTCACCTACACCTCGGGGATCAACGCCTACCGGCCGAACGGCTCCAACACCATCGTGGCCGCCGCCAACGGCGCGCTCGCCTCCCTCGCGTCCGGCCTCGCGCTCGAACTGGCCCCGGTGCGGGTGAACGTCGTGTCGCCGGGCTGGGTGGACACCCCCGTCTGGGACCGGCTCGGCGAGGACACCGGCATGGACAAGCGGACGGCCTTCGCCGAGCTGGCGGAACGCCTCCCGGCCCGGCGCGTCGGAACGCCCGAGGACATCGCCCAGGCGTTCCTGTCGGTCCTGCGCAACGGGTTCGTCACCGGGACCGTGCTGCACGTGGACGGCGGCCACCGCCTGGTGTGACGGCGGGCGGCGGGAACCGCGCGCAGATCACCTCATGGGCGAGCCGCGCCGTGGCCAGCAGATCCTCGCGTCCGGCACCGAGGCGGGCGCGCACGGACAGACCGTGCACGACGGACTCGACGAGACCGGCGAGGGCCGCGGCGTCGACGGCATCGGTCTCCCCTTCCCGGACGGCCCGCTCGACGCGCTCCCGGAGGGCCCGCTCGTTCCAGGCGTGGAGTTCGGCGTAGTGGGCGCTGGTGTCGAGCGTGCTCGTGCTGTCCGTCATGGCGGCGCTGCTGAGCAGGCACCCCGGGTGGACGTCGTCGGGCTGCGTGAACTCGTGCACCGAATCGACGAGTACGCGCTCGACGACGGTCGGGAGATCCTCCTCGGCGACGGCCCGCCGGTAGATCTCCCGATACCGCTCGGCGTACGTCCGCACCGCCTCCTCGAACAGTCCGGCCTTGCTGCCGAAGGCCGCGTAGAGGCTGGAGGTGGAGAGGCCGAGGGCCGTGGTGAGGGCGCGGGTCGACGTCCCGGAGTAGCCGTACCGCCAGAAGAGGCGGGCGGCTTCGAGGAGGGCGCGGTCGCGGTCGAAGGCTCGTGGTCGTCCACGGGTGGTTCCAGACACCCTTGCATTGTAGAGCGTTTGCTCCATAATGAGTTTATGGAGCAAACGATCCAGAAAAAGGTACGCGTCGACGGCGGGGACAGCTGGGTGACGGCCGACGTCTACGGGCAGCCGGACGCCCCGGGCCTGGTCGTCATCCCGGGCGCGCTGAGCGACGCGCACGCGTGGCGGCACGTCGCGACGACCGTCACCGCCTGGCCGTCGGTGACGGTCGTCAACCGCCGGGGCCGCACCCCGTCAGGCCCCCTGACCGACACGTACTCCCTGCGAACGGAGCTTGAGGACCTCTACGCCGTCCTCGGCGAAATACCGGCCCCCCAGGCGCTGTTCGGCTGGAGCTACGGCGGCCTGATCGCCTTGCTGGCCGCCGGCGAACGCCCGTTGCGCCACGTCATCGCGTACGAGCCGGTGATACGGCCGTTCGGCGGCAACGCGCTCCCGGCCCTGAAGGCCGCCACGGACGCGGCCGACTGGGACGCCGCCCTGGAGACGGTGCTCCGGCAGGTCGCCGGCCTCGACTCGGCACAGGCCGAGACCCTCCGGGCGGACCACGCGGCCTGGGCGGCCCTCCGCCCCTTGAGCAGGCCGGCGTACGCCGAACTCGCCGCTCTCAACACGCCCCCGACACCAGACGAGTTGGCGCGGCGCGCGGCCCGAGTCGACCTGATCGTCGGCGAACGCAACGCCGGCACCGCCCCCTATGGGACGGCCTACGACGACGTACGGAAGCGCGTCCCCCACGCCGCCGCCCACACCCTCCCCGGCCAGGGCCACCTGGCCCACCTGGAGGCCCCGGCCCGACTCGCCCGCCTCCTCGACGAACTCGCGGGCGCCCGATGAGTCCCGGCACCCCGCGCTCCCCGTCGGAGTCCTGGCACCGGATCGACGCCTGGCTGGCGGCTCACGCACCGTCCGATGCCGCCCTCCTCAACCCACCGGCGGCAGAGGACGACATCCGACAGGCGGAACGCGTCCTCGGCATCCAACTCCCCGCCGACCTGGCCGAGTCCCTGCGCTGCCACAACGGCGCGAGCGCGTGGACGACCATCCTGCCGGAGCAGTCGCCGCTCACCGTGAGCGGCATCGTGGACCAGTGGCAGACCTGCATGACCATCGCGGCGGAAGAGGACGGCCTGACCACGCGCCCCTGGGACGCCCCCGCCCTCCCCAGCCGGTAGAAGCACCACCAGGGCGGTCGGCGTACCGTGGTCGTCCAAGTGCCGCTCTTCGGACGGGTTGGGGAATGGCGACGACACTCGGTGACCGGTTGCGGGAACTGCGGGCGAGGCGGGGGCTTACCCAGGAAGCCCTGGCGGAGGCCGCGTTGCTCAGCGCGGACATGGTGCGGAAGCTGGAGCAGAACCAGCGATTGACGGCCCGCATGGCCACCCTCCACAAACTCGCGCGGGCACTGGACGTCGAGACGTCCGTCCTCCTCGGAGCGCCGACCGTGCTGGAGCCTTTCGGCGGCGCCGAGCCCGCCAGCCTCCTCGCGCTCCGGCAATCGGTCGCCCCTTTGCGTGAATTCCCGGGACTCGATGGCGAATCCGAGGATCTGGAGCCGCCGACCGTGGCCCGGCTCAAGGACCGCATCCGCAGCACCGAACGGATCCGGCGCCTGGGCGAGCTCACGAAGATCACGGCGCTGCTGCCGGCGCTGTTGGCGGACGCGCGCACCGCCGCCCGCGCGCACACCGGAGAAGACCGCGCGGCCTCCTACGCAGTGCTCGCCGAGGCGTACCAGGTCGCCGCAACGACGCTGACGGCGTTCGGCAAGGAGGACGCCGCCTACACGGCCCTGGAGCGGTCCCTGACGGCCGCCCGGCAGTCCGACGACCCCCGGCTGGAGATCATCGGCGTGTCCACACTCTCCTGGATCTTCTCCAAGCAGGGGCGGGTGGCGGACGCCGAGCAGGTGGCCGTGCGGATGGCGGAACGTATCGAGCCCGGGTTCCGGTCGGAGCCCGTGGACCTCTCCCTGTGGGGGATCCTGCTGCTGCGCGGCGCCAGTGCCGCGATCCGGGGTGACCGCGCCGACACCGCCGAAGACCTGCTCTCCCTGGCCGCCGCCGCTGCCGCGCGCATCGGGACGGACCGGCTCGACTACGCCACTCCCTTCGGACCGACGAACGCCGGGGTGGCCACCGTCAACGCCTACGTCGACCTGGGGAAACCGGACAAGGCCCTCCAGCACGCGCGAAGCATCCCCGGCCTGGCCGGCCTCCCACCGACCTGGCTGGCACGGCACTACGTGGACCGCGCCCTCGCCCACGCCGAGTTGCGCCAGAACGCCGGGGCCACGAGGAATTTGCTCGCCGCCGAACGCACGGCACCCGAGTGGATGCGGTATCACGCCACGGCCCGGCACCTCGTCGCCGAGCTGAGGGAACGCGAGCTCCGGCGCAGCTCCCCGATCAGGGACCTGGCGATCCGTTTGCAGGTCGAAGGCTAGGCGGCGCGAGGTAGGGCACGGCGTCCCAGCGAGCCCACCGGCTCGCCCGCCCTGTCCCTGGGCCCGGACGGCGCGGTGCCGGACGGTGGTTCCACACAGCCACCGAACGACAGGAGGCCCCATGCCTGGCCGCCGCGCAGCGAATCCGCAAACGCCGGATGACGGCACTGTTCCTCGCCGATGAGGGTCTCGTGCACGCACCCGGCAGACGGCTGGACGGCCGGCGGCGGCATGCTGACGTGCGCCGGTTGCGGAGTCCGTCGCGTCGAGGACTACACGGCGCTCGGTCCGGCGGTGGACCCCCCTGATTTCGGACCGGCACCGCACGGCCCGGTGGTCACCGCCCTGGGCGTCATGCACTTACGAGACCATCCGCAACCGGCCGACAACCGGGACGAAGGAGGCGCCGGGCAGAGCCCTCCGCCGCCCGAAACCACACCCTCCCGCAGAAGAGAAGAGGAGCACGATGACTCCAGCCATGCCGCCCGCACCGGTCTCGGGACCGGAGTCGGTACCCCGTGTCCGGGCCCTGCTCGGTGACGCGTTCGACAGCGTTCGCGCCACCGTCGCGGACAACAACCCGGACATCTCCTACAAAGTGCGCGGCCACATCGTGGACGAGGCAGTGAAGTTCGTGGCCACCGCGGCACGATTCCCGCAGTGGTGCGTCGTGCCGTCCAGGTCGTGGACGTGAGCTGGCACGCACTGTCATTACCCCAAGCGCCCTGGCTGAAGCCCGTAGCCTTCCCCAGGAAGGCGGGAACAGCCGGAACAGCTCGACCGAAGGGAACGCAGAGCCATGGAATGGACCGATTCCCAGGTACGCGGATTTCGTCGAAGCGATGCGCAGCGCCCAACTCCGCGCCGAGGAGCGGGGTGCCGGTACCGACCATCCGGTGAGGGGATTCATCGTCACCCGTGAGGAGTACGAGAGCCGAGGGTGAGCGGGGTGCCCCCCCGGCCGTACGTCAGGGGGGAGCCGGGGTGGCCAGGCGCTCCCCAGCCACCCCCGGCGACCGCGGGAAGGCCGCGGGACGGTCTTGTCACCTTCCCTCGATGGGGCTCGTCATAGGGGCGAGGGCCGCGTGCGAGCGGTCGTCGTGCCGACCGAGTGAATCGAGAACCGGATGCTGACCACCATCACGTACGTGACGGTCTACGTCACCGATCAGGACCGCGCGCTGGAGTTCTACGCCGGGGGGCTGGGCCTGGAGAAGCGGGTCGACTTTCCGGGGCCCGACGGGCGTTTCCTCACCGTCGGTGTGCCGGGCAGCCCGGTGGAGATCATCCTGTGGTCGCACGCGGCGGCCGCCGGGCAGCCGGGTGACGCGGGGCGGTACGCCTCGCCCGGGCCGCTGATCCTCGAGTCCGACGATCTGCGGAAGGATGTCGAGGTCCTGCGCCGGCGCGGCGTCATATTCGAGCAGCCGGAGCCCGAGGACTACCCGTTCGGGGTGCGCATCGAGGCGGTGGACCCGGACGGCAACCGGGTCTCGCTCCGTGAGCGGCGAAAGGCGTGACCGCGCACCCGTCCGCCCTCGTGGCCGAGGCGTTCGAAGCGCAGCGCGACCGGCTGCGCGCCGTCGCGTACCGCGTGCTGGGCTCGCACGCCGACGCCGAGGACGTGGTCCAGGAGACCTGGGTGCGCCTCGCCCGCCAGAACGGGGCGGCCATCGGCAACCTGGCGGGCTGGCTGACCACCGTGGTCGGCCGCATCAGCCTGGACCTCCTGAGATCCCGTCAAGCGCGCCCCAGGAGGCCGCGGACCTCGTGGTGACGCCCGTCGCGCCCGCCGCAAGGTCCGGTCCGTGGACCGGCCGGCGGGCCTCGGCCGCGAGCATCGGGAGGCGGTCCGGACGTTCCATGCGGCGGCCCGGGGCGGCGACTTCGAAGCGCTGCTAGCAACGGGGCGTCCGGTTCCCAAGGCGCTGACGGCGCGAACGGTTACGTGGTGATCACCTGGTAACCCGCCGCTGTTCGCGATAGACGGCACACCGCAAGCGCCGGAAGAGGCCGATGCCCCGGGCCGGTGGCCATCTCCCCCACGCCGGCTACACCCCCGTGACGGAGCAGGTGAATGCCACCTTGTGGTGAACGGCCCCGGCAGCCGCGCACCCCGCGGGCCCGGCCGGCAGCCTGCTGCCGCCCGGAGCAGCCGTCGGTGCCAGGGTCGTCGGTGTGGGCGAGCGCGGTGCCCGGGGGGAGGGCGTCGCGAACGGCAACGAAGGCGGCCGTCGACGGCGACGCCTCAGTGGTCAAGCAACCGATCACGCGAATGCTGCCAAATATGGAACGTTTCCAATGACGCTCCCCGCCAGCTCTCCGGCCGTCTGGAGGCCGAACGGCTCAAGGCCACCCACCAGGCCCTGGTGGTCCGAGGGGCCGGGGACGCGCTCGCCGCCGTGGGAACCGCCGCCACCTGGGCCGTGCTCGCAGCTCTGGTGGCCACCGGCCGCATGGAGCTCGCGATCGCGTCCACCGCGGCCCTGGCGGTGCGGACCTCCGGGGCCGCGCTCACCACGACGGTGCGGGCCGGGGCCCGGCTGTTCCGCACTTCGCCGTCCCTGGATGACTGGGCGCGCTTCCTCATGGTGGCCCAGGCGTGGACGACCCGCCGCGGCACCGCCGCCATTGCTCCGGACGGGCCGCAGGTCATCACGGCCGAGGGCATCTGCTTCGCCTACCCGCGAGCGCGCCCGCGCTCGACGGCATCGACCTGGAGCTCGGGTGCGGCGAGGCCATCGCCCTGGTCGGCGAGAACGGCGCCGGCAAAAGCACCCTCGCCCGCATCTTGACCGGCCTCTTCCTCCCCACCAGCGGGTCGGTGCGGTGGGACGGCATCGACCTGGCGGACGCCGACCCGGCTTCGGTGCTCGCCCACGTCGCACTCGTCCCGCAGGACTACACGCGCTGGCCGCTGGCCGCCCGCGACAACATCACCCTCGGTCAACCCCGCCCCGAAAGCGACACCGCCGTACACGCCGCCGCCGAGGCCGCCGGCGCCGACAGCGTCATCACCGCCCTGCCCCACAGCCTGGACACCTCGCTGGCCCGCTCCGGGTGGGGCGGACACGACCTCTCCCGCGGACAGTGGCAGCGCATCGCCGTCGCCCGCACCTTCCACCGCAACGCCCCCGTCCTGGTGATGGACGAACCGACCGCCGCGCTCGACGCCCGCGCCGAACACCGGATCTACACCCACCTCAAGACCCTCGCCACGGGCCGGACCACGATCTTCATCGCCCACCGTCTGGCCAACACCCGCCCCGCCCACCGGATCGTCGTCCTCGACCAGGGCCGGATCTCCGAGATGGGCGCCTACGACGAGCTGATCGAACAGGCCGGCAGCTTCTTCGGGATGCTCAAGCTCCAGGAGGACCGCGCCTGATCCGGCCCTGCCACCGCAGGCGCGAGGCTGACACCGGACGGGCGGCCCTCAGTGGCTTGGCGGCGGAGGAGCGCAGTACCGCCCGGGCGTCGGCGGCGTGGTGGCGGCCGGGATCGGCGTCAGCCCGCGGACGTCGCGGACGGCCTCGCCCTGCCCCCAGATCCGGACGCTCCTGGTCAGCGTCACCTGGCAACGAGATACGAGGTCGCCAGCGAACGCAGCGTGGGGACCGGGACAGCGTGGGCACTCGCGTTCGGGCATCACGGCCTCCTTGCTTAATCTCCAGGCGGTGGCGGATGCCTCGGCATCAGGCTTCCCAACCCGGGGCCCGGAGTTCAGAAACAGGATTCAGGGATGCATCGGTGTTGTAGTGCGATCCCCCGTTTTCCAAGCAGCGGACCAATCCCCTGGCATCCATGCACGATGCGCAATTCATCATGCATAGAACGCACTTAACCTTTTGCGCGTCACCTGGATAGGTTTGCGTCGAGCCGAAGAGATTCACTCTAAGCGGAGGGGCACTGTGACCTCGTTCATCCTCGGGAAGGTCGACTTCGATGAGGTCCGGCTGGCGGCCGATGTGGCGGCTCTCCGGGACCTGGAGAAGGGAAAGGAGGCATATGACGAGTTCACCAGCGGGTTCTGGAAGAATGTCCCGTTGTGGAACGAGTCGGGCGACGCGCGCGACGGGATGTTCAAGGATGTCGACTCCCCGGCAAAGCCCACCGAGCACACGGCGGCCGTTCCGTACCTCACCGAGGTGATCGGCGAGACCTTCGCCGTCGAACACCTCACGATGGTGCGGGGCCGGGACATCGTGGACGCGTCGATGATGCCACACAAGGACTTTCTGGAGCTGGACGGGAAAGCGACGGACCAGTTCCGGGTGCTGATGGTGCTGGAGGACAACGAGGCGACCTTCAACTCCGATGAGGAGAAGGTGTTCCGGATGCGCAAGGGTGAGGTGTGGTTCCTTGACGCCGCCGGCGTGCATTGCGCGGCGAACTTCTCCGCCGACAGCCGGGTCTCGCTCTGCCTGGACTTCTCCTTCGACAAGCCATTCGTGCCGGCCGACGTCTTCGCCTCGTCGGATCGGTACATCCCCGGTCTGGAACCGCTGTTGATCAAAAGGAAGCCGTTGCCGGACGGCTTCGCCGTGGACATGCGGCGCATCGCCGCCGCCTGCACCCGGCACAACTTCCGGGACATCGCGTTCGGGCTCGCGAAGCTGCACTTCACCTACGATGTCCCGGCTGCTGACTGCTACGAATGGCTCGTCGAGATAGCGGAGTGCACCGACGACGCGGCGATAGTGGCGAAGGCGGAGCGGGCGAAGGACTTCTACGTCGTGGACCGCGCGATGCACGAGAGGTTCTCCTTCACCGCTTGGTGATCTACCGCAAGTCCTTGAGGGCGAGGAGAGGGAGTTGACCGTGAGCGGTGGCCGGGAGAGTACTCGGGACGTGCGGCGTGAGCAGTTGCCGGATGGCTCTGCCGCCTCGCGGGGACGGCGCGCGCTTCCCCCGCTGGAGATTGCCCTGCTCGCCCTCGCGGTTCTTGGTATTTCTCTCTCCGCGCCACTGGCCACCTACGCGGCGGCGCCCGCGCTGGCCATCGCGTTCTGGCGCAATGTGATGGCCAGTGCGGTCCTGGTGCCCCGCGTCGTTGCCAGCCGTGGGCGGCGGCCCGGCAAGACCGATCTGGCGTTGTCCGGGCTGGCCGGGCTGTTCCTGGCCGTGCACTTCGGAACATGGATCCCGAGTCTGCGGATGACATCAGTGGCGGCATCGACTGCCCTGGTGTGCACGGCTCCCCTATGGACGGGCGTGATCGCCAAGGCGCGGGGGCGGTCCGTCCCCGCGGCGGCCTGGGGTGGCATGCTGCTCGCCCTGGTGGGTGTGGTGGTCGTGAGTAGTGTCGACTTCGGCTCCTCCTCGCGCGCCATGCTCGGCGATGGGCTCGCCCTGGTGGGCGGGGCGTGTATGGCTGCGTATCTCACCGTAGGGGAGTGCGTCCGCAAGCGGGTCAACACCGCCACTTATACGGCTGTTTGCTACGGCACGGCTGCGGCGATCCTGCTCGTCGTCTGCTTGGCAACCGGCAGTGAACTGATCAATTTCGGTGCCCGGACGTGGGCCGCCTTGGTCGGGCTCACCATTGCAGGGCAACTCGTGGGCCATTCCCTGCTCAACCGCTCCCTCAGCGTGGTGAGCGGATCGACGGCCGCAGTGGTCTCCCTACTCGAGGTTCCCGGCGCGGCGTTCCTCGCGGCCGTCCTGCTCGGTCAGGCCCCGGCTCCGCTGGTGTACGTTGGCGTCGCCGTAACGCTCGCCGGCGTGTGCGTCGTGATCCGGGCCGAGTCGAGGGCAAAATAACCCCCGTCTGCCCCATCAAATCTTTGACCGCTTAGGAAGCGCCGAAGGCATCGACCGCATGCCGGACGAACGCGTCGAGAGCCGCATGGCCGCCCGGAGGCTTCCAGGCGAGCTGGAGGGCGACGGTCGGCGCGTCCTCCAGCTCGACATACACGATCGCGGGGAGAGAAGACATTCCGGCGGTGGAGGCCGGTGTCAGGCCGATGCCCTTGCCCGTCGCGATACCGAAGAACCAGTCGTCGTAGGTTGCGACGTGCAGTAGATCCCGGGGCGTTCCCACCGATGTCCATAGATCCGAAAGGTTTGTATCGGAGGCGGTGTTAAACACAACGGTCTCCCTGCACAGATCCCGCAGACGAAGGGTGTTCCGTGTGCTGAACGGGTGGTCGGCCGGAACCGCAACGCACAGCCTCTCGCGCAATAACAGCCGGGTCTGGAAGGGCGTGGGCGGGGGCTCACGGACCAGACCGAGGTCCACGCTTCCATCGGTGAGGCCCGCTAGGCGATCGTCCGTCCGGTGAGTGCTGATGGGAAAGCCGGGGTGCTGCCGCTCCCAGGCCCTGACGGTCGTTAGCATACGTTCGTCCAGTGTGGACCACATGTAGCCGAGCCGCAGAGGACGGTGGGCCGTGCCGACTGCATTGAGTGTCCGGTCGAACTCCGCGACCGCCCTGCGGGCGTGAGCCAGGACGAGATCGCCCATCCGATTAGGGTGTATCGAGGCGGAGTTCCGGTTGACCAATTCGCACCCCACGTATTTCTCCAGCTGTTGGATCGTCCGTGAGACGACAGACTGGCTGACCATGATTCTTCTGGCCGCGCCAGTGAAACTCTTTTCTTCGCAAAGGGCGATGAACGCACGCAGGTGTCGAATCTCGACCGACAAAGGATCGTCTCCGGACGCTCAGAGTTTTGGTTGTAAAGTGAAATGATCGGTACGAATGCTTACTGTAAGTGCCTGCTCGACTTCGCATCAAGGCCATCCGGAGGTGATCGGGACCACCTAGGCGTGTCTTCGTGGCCCAGGTTGCCGACTTCGGGCGCACGGTGAGCCGGCCGGTGTCGACGTCGTAGCCGGCGGCCGCGACTGGTCGGCCAGATCGGGGGCGATCGCTGCCCAGCGCTCGCGCAGGGGCGCGCCGACCATTGGGAGGTTCCAGGCCCGCTCGACGACCAGTGCCGCGAGCGCGCCGGCCAGGCAGTGGATTGCGCCCGTCGCGGCGGGCAAGTGCGGCGGCGCGGTGCTTGGCTGGAGAGCGCGGCCGCCGCGTGGCGGCGGGCGGCTTGCCGTGCGGCGCGGAGCGCGACACGGGCGAGGTCCACGCCTTCCGATCGCGGGGTGAGGGCCATCAGGCCACCTCCCCGGTGAGTTCCGAGATCCGGTGGCGGGCGCACACGCTGCGGGTCGGCAGAGCCTGCCGGCCGCACGGCCCGCCGCGGCGGTCCCGGCCCGAGCAGCGGCTGTTCCTCGGCGGCGAGGGCCGCGGACGCCTGGAGGGTGGCGGGGGTGGCGGTTTCTTTGCGACAGGGCGTGCACAGGCCGTCCTCGAGGGCCTTGCCGACCATCAAGATCCGGACTCCGCAGTCGCCGCAGAAGCCGCGCGGCGGGCCGACGTCACCCGTTGCCGAGGCACGGCCGGGGCGTCCCGGCCGACCGCGTCGTCCGGACCGCACTCGGCGCACCGTCCCGAAGGGCCCGGGCGGGTGCCATGCTCGGGGCACAGGCCCTGGGCGCTGCGCCGGGCACGCTGACGGGAGGCGGCCTGGTCCCGTTCGACCGCGCCATCAGCCGCCTCCGGCACGATGGCCGGGCGCGGCCCGGGCAGGTCCGGCAGCACGAGCGGGACAACGAAGACCTCGGGCGCGGGGTACGCGGCTTTGGCGCGGACCACGGCGGCGGCCCGGACTTCCTCCCACCGGCGGAACGACTCCCACTCCCGTACCTTCGCCCACGTCCGGGCCGTCACGGCCTCGTGTACCTGCCGGGCGATGGCCGCACGGCGCTCGGCCGGCGAGGCGTTCGGCGGCATCTCCCCCTCGACGGCGGCCGCGACCGCCTGGCGCTGGGCCCTGCGATCGGCCTGCCGCTCCTCGCAGAAGGGACACTCCTGGCCGGAGTCGAGGAGCGGGCCGTCGTCGCACCGCCCTTCGCCGCGCTGCTGACGCTGCGGCAGGCCCCGGCCGATCAGCCATCCCACCGGGTTCTGGATCGGCCTGCCGAGGCGCATTCTGCTCCTCCAGGCGGCGGGCAAGCCGGTCCGCGAGGACCTGCGCGCGTCCGACGGGCCGGTGAAGCCGCGCGGCCGGACCAGCTCCCGACGGACCGCCGTCTCCACCAGGCGGCGGGTGGGACGGTTGCGGGACGGCCGGAGTGTCAGCCGGCCTCGCGGGTCGGCGCGTCGCGGACCTCAGCGATCCGTACCTCGAGGTCGCGGTAGAGGTCGGTGACCTTGCGGCCCTCCGTGTCCACGAGGCCGGCGTCCAGCTCGCGCAGCCGGTCCTCGGCGGCGTGCAACTGGGCCTCCAGGGTGAACCGGCCCGCGGCGCCGCCGGGATGGGCGAGTTCGGCGCGGGCGGCGGCGAGGGAGGCGCGGATGCGCTCGCGGATCGGAGCGATCTTCCCGGGCAGGGCCACCAGTTTGTCCCGCAGGCCGACGAAGGCGTCGTTCGTGGACGTGAGGGAATCGAGCAGTTCCTCGGCGGCCTCGGCGAGCCCGTGGAACTGCGCGGCCGCTTCGTCGAGCGCCGAGGCGTCCTCAATTTCGGGGCGACGCCAGAGGTCGCGCGCCTCCTCGTAGTGGATCCGCGCCTCCCGGCAGGGCTCCAGCACCTGCTGGGCCGGTGCGAGCTGGGTCTGCAAGGTGCTCACCGGTACGCCGTCACCGCGACCGAGCCGGGAGTGGACCTCCGCCAGGGTCCCCTCGAAGCGCGCGAGCTCGCGGTCGAGCCGTGCGTACGTCTGCCCCGCCAGCTCCATCGCGTCCATCAGCTCCGCGAGGGCCGCCGCCCCGAGCCGACCGTCCGCCTTGCGCCGCCGCCCCCACATGACCGTCTCCTTTTGACCCGACAGGAAATCAAAAACCCATGAATAGCGCTCCTGGGTTCGACTATTGCAAGAGCGTACGGCGTCGGGGGAGATCACCTGAGGCGACGGGGTGTCAGTCGGCTGGCCGACCTCGCTGCCCTGCAGGCCCTCGCCACCGGCGTGCCGCATCAGCTCGCCCGCACCGAGACCGCCGTGCACACCGCCCTCATCCCTCCCCACCGATGGCCAGGCCCAGCGGGAGGCGGCTGTGCTCGCTGCCCTGCTCACCGCGTAGAGCTGTCCCGGGACGACGACCTGCTCGACCCCATGTTCAAGCCTGCTGTTGCCGCAGAGAGGTGCTGTTCGTTCCGTGCGGAGCCTCCGTAGAACTTCCCGGCTGACCTTCGTGAATCGCAAAGCTTTGCCCTCTGAGCGGCCGAGCCCCGCTACGTCTGCGCCATGTCCACAAAGCGTGAGTAGTGGCCCTGGAAGGCGACCGTGATGGTGGCGGTGGGGCCATTGCGGTGTTTGGCGACGATCAGGTCGGCTTCGCCAGCGCGCGGGGACTCCTTCTCGTAGGCGTCTTCGCGGTGCAGCAGGATGACGGTGTCGGCGTTGTCCTCGAGGGCTCCGGAGTCGCGGAGGTCGCTGAGCATGGGTTTCTTGTCGGTGCGTTGTTCCGGGCCGCGGTTGAGCTGGGAGATGGCCACGATCGGTATGCCGAGTTCCTTGGCGAAAAGCTTGAGGCAGCGGGCGATTTCGGAGATCTCTTCGTAGCGGGAGGCGAAGGGCCGGGTTCCGTAGGTGAGCAGGTGCAGTGCGTCGATGACGACGAGCCGGATGTCCTGCTGGCTGTGCAGTCGGCGGCATTGGGCGCGCAGGTCCATGAGAGTGGAGTAGGCGCCGTCCTGAATGTAGAGCGGGGCGGCGGCGATGTCGGGCATGCGGCGGGCCAGGCGGGTCCAGTCCTCGTCCGTCATGGAGCCGGAGCGCATGCGGAAGAGGGCGACGCGGGCTTCGGCGGAGAGCAGGCGTGTGGCGATCTCGTCCCGGCTGGACTCGAGGGTGAACAGGGCGGCGGGAAGATTGTGCTGGAGGGAGGCCGCCCGCAGGAAGTCGAGGGCGAGGGTGGACTTGCCCATGGCGGGACGCGCTGCGAGGACGACGAGGTGGCCGGGGTGCAGGCCTTGGGTGAGCGCGTCGAGGTCGGTGAAGCCGGTGGGCACCCCAACGAGGTCTCCGGTCCGGGAGCCGGCGGCTTCGAGCTGGTCGAGCGTGCCTTCGAGGATCTCGCCCAGAGCGTAGAGGGGTGGTACCACGTCGCGTCGGCGCGTGGTGGCGGCAAAGATCTCGGCCTGGGCCACTTCGATGATGCGGTCGGCGTTCTCGGCCGATCCCTCGTTGACGAGGTTCTCGATATGGATCGCGGCCGACCTGGTGCGGCGGAGCAGGGCCAGGGCCTGGACGCGGGAAGCGTCCTTCACCCAGCCCCTGCTGCGCGAAGGCGAGGTGGCGAGGAAGGCGATGTAGTCCGCGCCGCCTGCCCTGTCGAGGTCTTCGTGCTTGGCCAGGTGCGCCGCGACCGACACCGCATTGATGGCCTCGTCGTTCGCGTAGAGGCTGAGGATCGTGTCGTAGATGAGGGCGTGCGCGGGCCGGTAGAAGTCGTCGCTCCGCAGCACCTCCACGATGTCGGCGATGGCATCGGTGGAGTTCAGCATCGCGCGCAGCAGAGCCCTTTCCGCGGCCACGTCGTGGGGGCCGTGCACCGGCTCAGCCTCATCCTGGCTCATCCGGTCCTCCCCCTCGCGCCCGCGGAAAACGGGCCGGTACGTGTGCGTACAGCCTAGTGGCCGGGCAACGTGGCCTGGCTTTCGCCGGGGTCGCGCTTACCTGCGCCGGGCTCGTTCGGCGCGGCCCGTTCCAGCGCACGAGCACGTATCGCCTCAGGCCGGGAACCGGGGCCGCCATGGCCCAACGGTCGTGCTGCCGCCCTTGTGCCGGCGGTGGGGGCGGGTTCCCGTGCTGCGGTCCGGGACTGTCGCTCGACGGCGAGGCGTACGGCAGTATCGAAGGTGGGATCAGCGGGCGCCAGGGCGGTGGCGGCGGGGCGGTCGGCGGCCGACGGCCGCCCGTATCCGGGCATGATGTTGATCGCGAGGACTTGCTGGTCGCCCAGCTTCTCGTTCACCAGCTTGACGATCGCCGGGGCGAGCAACCGGGCTTGCGCCGCCCATGCCGGTGAGACCGCGCGGAGCACCAACTCGCCGCGTTCCGGGAGCAGCGCCACCGCATGCAGGCCGCGGGCGATCGGGCCGACGGCATCGGACCACTGGGCGAGCACCTCGCCGCCGGGGAGGAAGCCGCGCGCCCTCCGCAGCACATGTTGCTCAACGACGACGCTCAGCGGTACGGGTGCCGAGAGTGCTCGCCGGTCCGTGCGAGGCTTGGGGGTGGAGGGGCGTGGGGCCCTGCGGAACCGCGCGTCCTGCCGTGCGTTGCGCAACATGATCAGCGCTAGGTCCGGCTCCGGCGAACCCGCCGGCCGCGCTGGGGCAAAGCCGCGGAGCGGGAACGGCTCGGTCATCCTCGGCCTCCCGGTCGCCGGCGCGCCAGCAGGGCGTGCTGTCATGAACCGGCCCTCGGCTCGTCAGGGCTTCCGAAGCAGATGGTACAAGCGGTGTGCTGGGCGGGCTCGGTCGTAGCGTCGGCCGCAGGAGCAGAGGAGCCAGTGGAGGCGGACGGGGCCTTGGGTACAGGGGGCGGCGACGGGAACGCGGCGGGCGGTGCACTCGGGCCATCGGGCGCCGAGCGACGCTGTTGGGGAGCTGAGGCCACCTCAGCCTTATCGGAGGATTCGGTCAAAGCCGGGAGCGCCGTCCTAGCCTGCCCTGGACACAGCCTCGCACCTAAGGGCCTGGCGCACCCGCGTGATCAGGCCGTCCGGCGCAGCTGCCGGAGTGGCCCGACGGGCAGCAGACCGGACCGCTCAGCCCGCGCCCGGCGCAGTGCCCGGGCCCGAACGCCATCTACGGTCCGGTCCTGCGCGGCCTTGGCCTGCCGGTCGTCGAGCGTCTGCTGCCTGTTGCCGAACAGCTCCTCGGGTTCCCGGAGCCGCCTTTGACCTGCCGTTCCGCCGCTGCGTAGATCGCCGGATCGACCGCTGGCGATTTTTTCGCCGCCTGGTGGGCAGCGAGTGCGCGGTGGTAGCCGGGCGAGACCGTGTTCCCGGTCTTCGTCAGTTCCGTGAGCATCGCCGCTGTCGCCGGGGCTGGATGTGTCGTAGGAGGCGCGGGCATGGCACCGGCGGGTAGTACCCGGAGGGTGCGCACCGCGTCGGTGCCGACCGCGCTGTTCACCGCGACGAGGACTCATGCGGTGATCAAACGCAGCTGGGTGGCGTAGGCGGGTGAGTCGGGGCGCAGGTCCAGCTGTCCGGTCTCCGGATGAAAGGCGACGGCGGCGACGTGGTGCGGCGGCTGCGGGGCGATGGTGGCCGCGATGTCGGGCCAGCGGTCCAGGATGGTGCCGCCGGTGGCGGGTAGTTCCCAGGCGCGGTCGGCCATCAGCCCGGTGAGGACGGTGGCGAACCCGCTGGGCTCCCGCTCGTCTCGCCAACGTGAAGCAGGGCGGCGGCGCGTCCTCGACCCGGACGTGAGGCTGACCGTCGACACCCCCGGCGGTGTGGTCGTCACCCTCGGCGCCACCGAAGTCGCCGCCGGTGCCCGCATGTTCTCCGGCGAGGTCGCCCGCCACCGGCCGGTGCTGGTCGACGGCGTTCCCGGCCACATGTCCTGGCGCCCCGACGGAACCCCGCTCTCCGTCATCGCCTTCACCGTCGCCGGAGGCCGGATCACCGGCATCCGCATCATCGTCGACCCGGTCAGGCTCGCCTCGGTCCGGCTGCCCGCCCCCGCCTGAACCGGTGGTGACGGTACGCGTCGAGGAGTGGCCCCCGGCCGGCCGCCGTCGGGCGGGGGCCGGCCGGGGTGGCTGTGCGGGGAGCTCCGGCGGTCCGGCCCGCGCCTCACCCCACCCGCAGCGACCGCGCGATCCCCGTCACCGTCTCGCCCGCCGCCGCGTAGGGCGTGCCGGGCGGGTGCAGGGTCAGGACGGCGACGATCCAGCGGTCGTCCGGTCCCACCACCCCCGTCGTGTGCAGGGCGGGACGGCCGAGGTCCACCCCCTCGACCTCGCCTCGTCCCGGGTCGGCCGACGGGTAGCCGGACCAGCCCTGCTTCACGGCCCAGGGGCGGGGGAAGGCGGACGGTATGCCGAAGGACTGGTCGAATCCGTCGGCGCCGAGCCGGGTCGCCCGCCGCAACGGCCCCAGCACGGCCGCGCGGACGGGCGGCGGCGCCGCGTCCAGCAGGTGACGGTAGACGCGGACGGTGTCGGCCGCCGTGATGGCCGAATATCCCCAGTGGCCCGGGAATCCGGCCGGCGGTCCGGCGGTGTGCGTGAGTCCGAGACGGGAGACCATGCGCGTGATCACGCCGGATCCCCCGTTCCGCTCCCAGAAGTGGCCGGCCGCGTCGTCGTCGCTGCGCGCGAGCATCGCGTCCAGCCGGGAGCGGTCCTCCGGCGGCAGGCCGTCGACCGGGCCGCGGTCCCACAGGTGGTCGAGCGCGATCAGCAGCTTCACCACTGACGCCGACCGGAACCGCGCGTCCGGGTCGAGCCGTTCGGTGCGGGTGCCCGAGCCGCGGTCGTACACGACGACTCCCGCGCTCACCCCCGTCGGCACCCGCGGGCCGGCGGCGCGTGCCCCACTCATCGTGCGCACGCCCCTCCGGCGCCGAACGGCTCACGTCCTGTCACGTCGGGTCCCCCGTCTCTCCCCCGCATCCCCCTTGGGCATCAGTTTCCGGTACGGCGGACGGACCGGCCACCACATTCGAAGAGGTTCGAAACCGCCTGGTCACGCGGATGGCGTGGTCACGCCACCCGGCGGGCGTTGAGGAGTTGGACGCCGAGCGGGGTCAGGGTGTGGTGGGCGGCGCCGCCGACCCGGCGGGTGATCAGCAGGCCCGCCTCGCGGAGGACGGAGACGTGGTGGCTGGCGGTGGCCGCGGCGATGTCGGCGGTGCGGGCGAGTTCCGTGGTGGTGCCGCCCTCGGCGACGGCCTCCAGCAGCGTCGCCCGCGTCCGGCCGAGCAGGGCGTCGAGCCCCTGGCCCCGTCCCGACGCCTGCCGTACGACGGTCAGTTGGGACGGGGTGTGCTCGATCGGGTAGACGACGACCGGTGGCAGGTCGCGGCTGCGCAGCACGGTCGGCTTGCGCCAGCAGAAGAAGGACGGGAGGAGGAGCAGCCCGCGTCCGTCGAGGTACAGGTCCCCCTCGACGTGCGGGCCGTGCATGATCAGCACCGGCGGGGACCACTCCAGAGTGGGGTGCAGGGTCCGCAGGAGGTGGTCGAAGGCGCCGGACGGCAGGTCGGCGACGGTCCGCGTCATCCGGCCGCGCGCGGCGAGATCGGCGGTGACCTCGGCGCGTACCCGTGACCAGTGGGGCGCGAGCGCCACCCGGTAGTACGACCGGACGGCCTCGCCGAGCCCCTTGAGCGCGTCCAGGTCACCGTCGGCGATCCCGCGCATCCAGGGCGCGGTGTGCCCTTGGGAGACGGCGAACTGCGTGAGGTCGTCGCGCAGCCGGCCGCGCGGGGTGGACATCAGGGCGCTGACGCCGAGTTCGAGGCCGCCCGCGCCGGCCGCCGGGGTGAGGAAGTCCGGCGAGTAGCCGCGCGGCGGGGCCAGCGCCAGCAGGCGCCGTGCGCCGGGGTCGAGCCGGCCCCGGACGTCGCGGCGCCACTGGTCGAACACGAGCGGCCCGTCGGTGGTCTGGAGCATGTGCAGGCTCAGCAGCACCTCCCACATCGGGTCGGGCGTCTGCGCCAGCCGCGTGCGGACGACGTCGTCGCTGCCGAAATGGATCCGCAGTCCCACAGACCTTGCCTCCTGCCCGGCTCCCCGGGCACCCGCCGCCCGTCCTCGCCGGTCCGTCTCCATGGTCCCGGCGGCCGGCGGAACCTTTCAATCACCCCGACGGTGGGTTCCGGCCATCCTGCCGTGGACCGACGGCGGTTGACGTCCGGCCGGGGTCGGGAGGGGAGGGGCGCCCTTATGCTCCTGCGCCACACGATGGTTACCGGCGGTAGGGGGTTGCGATTCCCATGGTCGAGCGGATGGAACGGACGCAACGGATCACGGAGGCGGGCACGGAGGCAGGGGCGGGGACAGGAACGGAGGCAGGAACGGAGGCAGGGGCGGCGCGCGACGGCAGCACGCGCAGGACGTTCGTCGGAGGCGTCACCGCCGCGGTCACAGCCGCCGTCGCGGCGTCCGCCCTCGGCGGAACGGCGCGGGCCGCGACCCCTTCCGCAACCCCGGCCCCGGCCCCCTCGCCCCAGGGCCACACCCCCCGGCGGTCCCTCGCCCGGACCGTCGCCGTGCTCGGCGGCGGCGTCGCCGGCCTCACCGCCGCGCACGAACTGGCCGAGCGCGGCTACCGCGTGACGGTGTACGAGCGCAAGGACGCGCTCGGCGGCAAGGCGCGCAGCATGGACGTACCGGGCAGCGCGCGCGGCGGGCGGAGACCCCTGCCCGGGGAGCACGGCTTCCGCTTCATCCCCGGGATCTACCACAACCTGCCCGACACCCTGCGCCGCATCCCGTTCCCCGGCAACCGCGACGGCTGCCACGACAACCTCCTCTCCCCCGGCGAGATGCTGATCGCCCGCACCGGCAAGGAGGACATCCGGCTCCCGTTCGCCAACCCCGGCACCCCGCCGCGCGTCCTCACCCCGGACGAGCTGCGGCGCGCGCTGACGGCCCTGCTGGAGACCTTCACCAGCGTCCCGCCGCACGAGATCGCCTATTTCGCGGGCCGGTTGCTGGTCTGGTTCACCAGCTGCGAGCGCCGGCGGCGCACGGAGTGGGAGCGCACGCCGTGGTGGGAGTTCACGCGCGCGGCGCGCATGTCGACGGACTACCAGCGGCTGCTGTGCGTCGGCCTGACCCGGAACATCGTCGCGACCAAGGCCGAGGTGGCGAGCACCAAGACGGTGGCGACCTGCGCCGAGGCGTTCGTCTTCAACCTGCTCGGCCGGGGCGCGGACGGCCCGCCCGACCGGCTGCTCAACGCCCCGACCAACGAGGCGTGGATCGACCCGTGGGTGACGTATCTGACCTCCCTGGGCGTGGAGTTCCGCACCGGCTGGGAGGTGCGGGACCTGCGGCTCGCCGGCGGACGGATCGCCGAGGCGGTGCTCGCGGACGCGCGGGGCGAGCGCCGGACCGTCGCCGCCGACCACGTCGTCTCCGCCATGCCCGTCGAGCACGCCCGCACCACCTGGAACGCGGAGGTGCGGGCGGCCGATCCGCGGCTGGCGCGCTGCGACGCGCTCCGGACGGACTGGATGACGGGGATCCAGTTCTACCTCACCGAACCGACGCCGGTGATCCACGGGCACGTCAACCACATCGACTCCCCCTGGTCGATCACGTCCGTGGCGCAGGCGCAGTTCTGGCCGGGCCGGGACGTCCGGCGGGACTACGGGGACGGGACGGTCGCCGACTGCCTGTCCTGCGACGTCTCGGAGTGGGACAAGCCGGGCATCCTCTACGGCCGGACGGCCAAGCAGTGCACCCGCGAGGAGGTGGCGCGCGAGGTGTGGGCGCAGCTGAAGGCGGGTCTGAACGACACCGGACGGACGGTGCTGAGGGACTCGGCGCTGCACTCCTGGTTCCTGGACCCGGCGGTCCGCCTCGGCGGCCCGAACGGCGAGGCCACCAACGACGAGCAGCTCCTCATCCACCCCGTGGGCACCTGGGGCAATCGCCCGGAGGCCCGGACGGCGATCCCCAACCTCTTCCTCGCCGGGGACTACGTGGCCACGGACATCGACCTGGCGACAATGGAGGGCGCCAACGCATCGGCGCGGGCTGCGGTGAACGCGCTGCTGGACGCGGACGGTTCGGCGGCGAAGCGCTGCGCCGTCACACCGCTCTACCGGGCGCCGGAGCTGGAGGCGGTCAAGCGGCGGGACGAGGTGCGGCTGCGGCTGGGGCTGCCGAACGCGTTCGATCTGGGCTAGTCGGATCCGGGCTAGTCCGATCCGGGCTGGGCGGCGGCCGTCCCGCGACGCGGCTTCGACTTGACGCGGACGCGGCTTTGACTTGACGCGCCCCTGTCAAAGCGCCCGCGCCCGTGGCACGCTGTCCGACGCACGTCGAACCGCACCGCTCGTCTGCCCGGGCCGCATTCCCGGCCCGGCCCCCACACGGCCCGCGCCCACCGCGCGCCGGCCACGGCAGAGGGAGTACGCGTGAGACGACACCGACGACACCCCCACACGACCGCCATCGCCACGGGCACCCTGCTGGCCGCCTGTTCCCTGGCCGTCCCCGGCCTCGGGACCGGCGCCGCAGGTGCCGCGCCCCCGCCGGACACCGAGCACACCCTCGCGACCACGGCGGAGGCGCGGCAGCAGGCCGCCGCCTTCTGGACGCCCGAGCGGATGCGCTCGGCCACCCCGCTCGACATCAGCGCCGACCGCACCGCTCCCGTACCGGCCACCGCCCCCGCACCGTCCGCCGGCCGGCACACCACCGTGGCCCCCACCGCCGCACCGGCCACCACCGCCCCGGCCACCCCGGCCCCCACGACCGCCGTCCGCTCCTTCCCGCAGGCCGGCGGCCCCTGGACGGGCGGCGGCGCGGTGGTCAAGACGTCCGGCCGGGTGTTCTTCACCATGCAGGGCCGCACGGCGTCCTGCTCCGGCGACGCGGTCACCAGCGGCAACAAGAGCACCGTCATCACCGCCGGACACTGCGTCAAGTACCAGGGCAACTGGCACACCAACTGGACGTTCGTCCCCGGCTACCACGACGGCCAGACGCCCTACGGCACCTGGGCGGCGACCAAGACGCTCTCCACCCCGCAGTGGACGGCGAGCGAGGACATGAACAACGACATCGGCGCCGCCGTCGTCGGCCCGCTCGACGGCAAGCGGCTCACGGACGTCGTCGGCGGCCAGGGGCTCGACTTCAACGGCGGCTACAACAAGCGCATGTACTCCTTCGGCTTCCCGGCGGCCTCGCCGTACGACGGGACGAAGCTGATCTACTGCAGCGGGAACACGTCGAAGGACTTCCTGCTCACCAAGGACCACGGCCTCTCCTGCAACATGACCGGCGGGTCGAGCGGCGGCCCGTGGTTCACGTCGTTCGACGAGACGACGGGCACCGGGCTGCAGGCGTCGGTGAACAGCTTCGGCTACACGTTCCTGCCGAACACGATGTTCGGGCCGTACTTCGGCGACGTGGCCAAGACGCTGTACGACCAGGCCCAGGCGGGCTGAGCCACCGCCACGCCGCGGCGCGCCGCCGCCCCGAGCGGGCGGCGGCTGCGCGAGGCGGCCCGGCGCGGCATGACCGCCGTGTGGCGATCTTGTGTCGGAAGCCGGCGAGGGCTCCCGTCGCCCGGCCGGAGCTCCTTAAGGTCCGTACCAGTTCGTTCCCCGAACGATCGGCTCAACCCCTCCCGTTCGCAACGCGAAAGGACCCCGACCCCGTGCGTCTCCCCCGTCGCCCCCGTGGCCGCACAGCACTGGCCGCCCTCATATCCACCGCCGTCGCGACCCCCGTCCTGCTCTCCGCCGCCCCGGCCGACGCCCGGCCCGCCGACGGCCCGGCCCGGCAGCACCAGAAGGCCGAGCGGCTCGCGAGACAGCTGGAGCGGGACGCGTCGGCGAAGGGCGCGTACCGCCACCTCCGCGCGTTCCAGCGGATCGCGGACGCGAACGGCGGCAACCGGGCCGCGGGCACGCCCGGCCACGAGGCGTCGGCCGCGTACGTCCACCGGCTGCTGCGGCAGGCCGGGTACCGCGTCTCGTACCAGTGGTTCGACTTCTGGCAGGCGAAGACGCTGACCGAGAAGCTGTCCGTCGTCTCGCCGGACGCCCGGGAGGTGAAGGTCGTCGCGGGGAGGTACACCCCGTCGACCGCGCCGGACGGCCTGCGCGCGGCCCTCGCCGCCGCCCGGGTGGACGCGACGCCCGGCTGCACGCCCGACGACTACGCCGCGGGCGCCTTCACCGGCCGGATCGCGCTCGTGAAGCGCGGCGGCTGCACGTACGCCGAGAAGCAGAAGGCCGCGGCGGAGGCGGGTGCCGTCGGCACGATCGTCTACAACAACGTCGCGGGCGGAGTGGCGAAGCCGTCGTTCGGGAGCCCGGCCGAGGGCAAGGTGCCCACCGCCGGCATCTCCCTGGCCGACGGCGAGGCGCTGGCCGCGGCGGTGGCCAAGGGCGAGGTCAAGGTCGCCCTGAACATCCAGCAGCAGCACATCAAGAAGCGCACCCCCAACGTGATCGCCGAGACCCGCGGCGGCGACCCGCGCCGCGTCGTCGCCCTCGGCAGCCACCTCGACTCCGTCCCCGAGGGCCCGGGCATCAACGACAACGGCTCCGGCTCGGCCGGCCTGCTGGAGGTCGCCCTCAAGCTCGCCGACCGCACCCGGCACACCGGTCAGCAGCCCACCAACAAGGTCCGCTTCGCGTGGTGGTCGGGTGAGGAGCTGGGGTTGCTCGGGTCCGAGCACTACGTGGCGCAGCTCTCCGAGGCCGAGCGCAAGAAGATCGCCCTCTACCTCAACTTCGACATGATCGCCTCGCCCAACCCGGCCCAGCTCGTCTACGACGGCGACGACTCGGACCACAAGGGCTCCGGCGCCGGCCCCAAGGGTTCGGCCGAGATCGAGCAGCTGATCAACGGCTACCTCGACCGCAAGGGCAAGCCGCACGAGGGCACCGACTTCGACGGCCGCTCCGACTACGGCCCGTTCATCGCCACCGGCATTCCCGCGGGCGGCACCTTCACCGGCGCCGAGGGCATCAAGTCCCCGGAGCAGGCGGCCAAGTTCGGCGGCAAGGCCGGCGCCCCGTACGACCCCAACTACCACGGCAAGGGCGACACCCTCGCGAACCTCGACCTCAAGGCCTTCGACACCAACATCGACGTCATCGCCCACGCGGTCGGCATCTACGCCCACGACCTGAGCTCGCTGGGCGGGGGCACCCGCGGCTGATGCCGCAGTGAGGAGGCCGGCCTCGCCCGAGGCCGGCCTCCCACGGCCTTCAGGACATCTCGGCCTTGCGCCGGGCGATGGCCCGTTCGACCACTTCGCGATGCTGCGGCGCCGGATCGCGCTCAGGCGCGTTCGCGTGCTGCGCGGGAACCGGCCGCGCGGGCCCGGGAGATGGCGCGGTCCAAGGCCGCCGTGTGAGCGGGTCGGTCATGCGGTCGGCACCACACGGACGGGCTGCGGAAATGGAGGAGAATCGGCGGCCGCCCGCCGCTACCTTTCCCCCATGCACCCGATCACCGTCACCGGCGCCCGGCTCCGCCTCCGCGAGATCCGCCGCACCGACCTCGACGCGCTCCACGCCGTCCAGGGCCACGCCGACGTCGCGCGCCATATGAAGGGCCGGGCGCAGAGCCGGGACGAGGTCGCGGACTCGATCTCGCGCGCGGTGGCCCACGCGGGTGCGGTACCGCGTAGCGTCTACATGCTCGGTGTGGTCCGCGCGGCCGACGGCCGGCTGATCGGGCGGGCCGACCTGGACCTGGACCCGTTCTCGGAGAAGGCCGCCACCATCGGCTTCATGCTCCGCCCCGACACCTGGGGCGCCGGCCTGGGCACCGAAACGGTCCACCTGCTCTGCGCGCTCGGCTTCCGGCACCTGGGCCTGCACCGGATCTGGGCCACCCGCTCCCCGTCCAACGTCGCGTCGGGCAGGACGCTGTCGAAGGCGGGGCTGGCGGAGGAGGGCCGGGTACGGGAGCAGTTCTTCGTGGACGGCGCGTGGCGCGACTCCGTCGTCCACGCGGTCCTGGAACACGAATGGCGGGCGCCGGCGGGGTTCCCCGTCCGCTGACGACCGCTCCCGGCCCGCCCACGCGCGCTGTCGGACGACGCTCGCCTGAGGCCGCCGGACATGCGGCGGCCTCAGGTGTCGGCTTCCGGGACGGCTCCCCCCTGCTCCACCGGGCGACCCCCATCGCTCGTGTGTAACCGTCCCAGGATGCGTGCGCCGTGGTGCGCCGTGATGCCGTGAACGTTCTCCGGAACCGTCCGGCTCCGGTCACCGTTCACCCCTTCGGCATCAGCGGCGACCGGAGGAACGTCCTACCGTCCCGTCCGGGCCGCGGTGCACGCCGTCATCGCGTCGGAACGTCTCAAGGTCTTAAGTACGCTGGCAGAAGCCACTGCACGCGCTGTTTCCCCCTCATTCTTTCCCCCTTTGTCGCTTTCCGTAGACGCCATCGGCCACGCGGCCGGGGCGTCTGCACAGGTTTCCGTCCCGCGAAGCGCGACGGACGAGCCGCCCGGGTTCCGCTTCGAGTGCCGTCCCCTCCGATCGGCACTCGAAGAACCCGAGGAATGGCACGGACGGGGGCCGTGCCATTCCTCAAGCGGCTCGTGTCCACTGTCCCCGCCCGCGAAATGATGATCAATGCCAAGATCACCTACGATCGGTGCGCCACACTCACCAATGAACGGACAGGGAACGGACAGGGAGGGGCCGACGGTGGAACGGCATGAGATGGAGGCGTTCCTGACGCTGGCCGAGGAACTTCACTTCCGGCGCACCTCGGAGCGGCTGGGGCTGGCTCAGGGGCGGGTGAGTCAGACCATCCGGAAGCTGGAGCGGCGCATCGGCGCGCCGCTGTTCGAGCGCACGAGCCGCAAGGTGAGTCTGACCCCGGTGGGCGAGAAGCTGCGGGACGACCTGTTGCCCGCCTACCAGCAGGTGCAGCGGGCGCTCGCCGAGGCGGCGGCCGCCGCGCGGGGGACGCGTGACGTGCTGCGGGTGGGGTACTCCAGCGCCATGGTGGCCGAGCTCGTCCTCAAGGCCGCCGACCGGCTCACCGCCCTGCATCCCCACGCCGAGGTCCGGATCCGGGAGATCCGGCTCTCCGACCCCCTCGGGCCGATCCGCAGCGGCCAGGTGCACCTGCAGGTCACCGAACTCCCCGTGCGGGAGGACGACCTGGTGGTCGGCCCCGCGCTCATCACCGAGGACCGCGTGGTCCTGGTCCACCACCGGCACCCGGTCGCCCGCGCGGGGGCCATGACGTCGGAAGACCTGGCCGACACGAACCTCATCACCTACGCCGGGGACATCCCCGCGTACTGGCTGGACTACCACGGCCCCCGCCACACCCCCTCGGGCCGGCCCATCCCGCACCTCGTGGCCGACAACTGGCAGGAGGCGCTGGCCATGGTCGGCGCCGGCAAGGGCGTCACCTTCGGTTCCGCACGCGCCGAGCGGTACTACGCCCGTCCCGACATCGTCTGGCTGCCCTCCCCCCACCGCCCGCACATCGAGTACGCCCCGATCTGGCCCCGCGCCGGCAGCGGTCCCCTCGTCCGGGCGTTCCTCCGGGCCCTCAACGAGGTCGCTCCTCGCCACCCCGCAGCAGCCCCCGCAGATCGGCGATCTCGTACCCCCGAGCCCGCACCAAGTCGATGATCTGCGGCAGCGCTTCGGCGTCCAGGACCTCGCCCGAGCCGTCGGCCGAGCCGACGTGCATCTGGATGACGGCGCCGGGCCGGAGGACGTCGGCGACGCGCTTCACCGCCTGCTGGATGCTCATGCCGCCGGGGGTGCCGAGGTAGCCCTTGGTGTCGGTGGTCCACTCGATGTCGGCGAGGCCGAGGGAGTTGACGTGGGCGATCGCCTGCGGGGTGGTCTCGCCGTAGGGGAAGCGGAAGAAGGGCAGCGGGACGGTCCCTGTGGCGCGGAGGGCGCGGTCGGCGGCCGTCACCTCCTCCTCCGTCTCCGCGCGGGTGAGGCGGGAGAAGTGCGGGTGGTTGTGCGAGTGGCTGCCGACGCCGTGCTGCCGGGCCATCGCCCGTACGGCGTCGGGGTGGCGCTCGGCGAACCGGCCGGTGGGGAAGAAGACGGCGGGCGCCCGGTTCCGGTCGAGGGTGCGCAGGACGTCCGCCAGGCCGGCCTCGTCCCAGGCCGCGTTGAAGGTGAGGGCCACCTCGCGGCGCGTCGTCGGGAAGGTGCGGTTCTCGGAGCCGTAGAGCCGGTCCACTGATCCCGCTTCCTCGGCCGCGGTCACGGACGCGCTCGCGGACGCGGACGCGGTCATGGACGCGGTCACGGACGCGCTGGCGGCCGGTGGTCGCGGCAGGGCGGCGCCGGGCAGCGCGACGAGGACGAGCAGCAGCACGGCGGGCAGCAGTGCGCGGTGGTTTCGCATACGCCGAGCATGCCGGACCGCGCCGGTGCCCGTTTGCCGCCCGCCCGGCCGGGTACCCGGCGGCCGTGAACATCCGCAGGAGGCCGAAAGTCGTCGTCGTGACCGGAGCGAGCGGCGGAGTCGGGCGGGCGACCGCCCGGGCGTTCGCCGCGCGCGGGGACAGCGTCGCCCTGCTGGCGCGGGGCAGGAAGGGGCTCGACGCCGCCGCCGAGGAGGTCGGCAAGGCGGGCGGACGAGCGCTCGCGATCCCCGTGGACATGGCGGACGCGCACGCCGTCCGCGAGGCGGCGAACCGGGTGGAGGAGGAGTTCGGCCCGGTCGACGTCTGGGTCAACAACGCCTTCGCCACCGTCTTCGCGCCCTTCGTCGAGATCCAGCCCGACGAGTTCCGGCGGACGACCGAGGTCACCTATCTGGGGTACGTGTACGGGACCCAGGCCGCCCTGTCCCGCATGCTGCCCCGCGACCACGGCACGATCGTGCAGGTCGGCTCGGCCCTCGCGTACCGCGGCATCCCCCTCCAGTCGGCCTACTGCGGGGCCAAGCACGCCATCCAGGGCATGAACGAGTCGCTGCGCTGCGAGCTGCTGCACGAGGGCAGCAGGGTGCGGACGACGATGGTCCAGCTGCCGGCCGTCAACACGCCGCAGTTCCGCTGGGCGCTGTCGCGGATGCCGCGCCGCCCCCAGCCCGTACCGCCGATCTACCAGCCGGAGGTCGCCGCCCGCGCCATCGTGTACGCGGCCGACCACCCGCGCCGGCGCGAGTACTGGATCGGCGGCAGCACCGTCGGCACCCTGCTCGCGAACGCGGTGGCGCCCGGACTGCTGGACCGCTACCTCGCCAGGACCGGCTTCTCCGCCCAGCAGACATCCGTACCGTCGGAGGAGGGCCTGCCCGTCAACCTCTGGCACGCGGAGGACGGCGAGGAAGGCCACGACTTCGGCGCCCACGGCCTCTTCGACGACAAGACGGTCGTCCACGCCGCCCAGCCGTGGGCCTCCCGCCACCGCGGCGCCCTGGCGCTGGCCGCGCTGGCGGCGGGGGTGGGAGCGGTCGGCGGGCTGCGGCGCGGCCGGCGTTGAACAGGCGCCCGGACGACCCGGAAGGCCGGGGCCGTGAACCCGGTTCCGCCGCCCCTCCCACCCGCCACGCATCACCCGTTCGGGGGTATTGCGCGGGTGCCCGAGCGCCCTCACCATGACGAGTGGCGGCGCCGCGTAAACGTCGGACGGCACCGCCGGGGCGTGAGCGGTGCGCGGGCCGGGTGCGGGCCGTGCGACGCGGCCGGTCCCCCGCCCTCCGTTCTCCCGCGCATGGTCCGCCTGTCCCGCCCCGCGCCCGTCCGGTCGAGGACGGGCCCGCGCCTTCCCGAAGAGCCGACGGGTCTCCGTCCCCCCTTCCCGAGGGCCTCCTTCCCTTCGTCTGGCCGTGCCGTGGGCCCGCGCTCCGCATGCCCCGGCGACCCCGAGAGCCCTGGAAATGGGGATGGACGACCGTGACATCCGAACAGCACACCGGTTCCGGACCGGCCGGCGCGGCCGCCGTCCGGCTGATCTTCGAGTACGAGGGGCCGGACATCCGGCTCGTCTCCCGGCAGCGGGTGGACGCGGCCCCTCCGCCCACTGACGACCTCTCCGAGACGACCGGTCCGGCCGGCTCCGACGCCACCGACGAGCGGCCCGGCGTCAAGGGCTTCTGGGTGGAGCTCCGCGACGCCCGGCAGCAGCCGCTCTACCGGCGCGTCATGCACCCGCCGGTGCGGTACGACGCCGAGGTGTTCTCCGACGATCCGGACCGTTCGCTCGCCCGGGTTCCGGTGGACGAGCCGAAGGGGGCCTTCGCGGTGCTGGTCCCCGAGCTCGCGGACGCCGACCACGTCGCGCTGGTGAGCAGCCCGCTCGCCCCGGGGCCGACCGTGGCCCCCGCGGCGGAGGTGGCGCGCTTCGCCCTGCGCGAGGACGAAGACGAGGCGGACGCGGCGAACGACGCAGACGAGACGGAAGAGCCGGACGAGGGGGGCCATTGAGATGGGTACGGGGGACGGTGCCGTCGTCGGCACCACCAAAATCGTCGACAACGGTCCGGCGAACGCCCGCTGGAACCTGGTCATCATGGGCGACGGCTACCGCAGCACCGAGCTGGGCCAGTTCGCCACCAACGCGCAGAGCTTCGTCAACACCCTCTTCGCCACCGCGCCGTTCACCGCGCTGCGCGCCGCGATCAACGTGTACCGGGTGGACGTCCGGTCGAACGACAGCGGCGCGGACGACCCGACGGCCTGCGGCGGTACCGGGGCGGCGCCCAACACCTACTTCGACGCGGCGTTTTGCAACAACGGGACGCGCCGGCTGCTGACGGTCAACAGCAGCACCGCCCTGGCGGTGGCCGGGCAGCAGGTGCCCGGGTGGCACATGATCCTGGTGATCGTCAACTCCACGGTGTACGGCGGCTCCGGCGGGCCTTCGGTCGCGGTGTTCTCCCTCGCGCCGAACGCCAACGAGATCGGCCTGCACGAGATGGGCCACTCCGCGTTCGGCCTCGCGGACGAGTACGAGTACTACCTCGGCTGCGGCGTCGACACCAACCGCAACGTCCACCCGGCCGTCGAGCCGGCGGAGCCGAACGTCACCATCGACGCCAACCACGCGACGAACAAGTGGCGGGACCTCGTCGCGCCCGCCACCGCGATGCCGACGACCAAGAACGCCAACTGCTCGGTGTGCGACCCGCAGCCCAACCCGGTCGGCGCGGCGACGGTCGGCGCGTTCGAAGGGGCCCACTACTACCACTGCGCGGCGTTCCGGCCGCAGTACAACTGCCGGATGCGGGTGCTGGGCCAGCCGTTCTGCGCGGTGTGCCAGCGCCGGATCCGGCAGACCCTGCTGCCGCGGCTGCCCGTCGGCGAGGTGTCGACCGTGGCCCGGTCCTCGGGGCACATGGACGTCTTCTGGGTGAGGAACGACGGGAAGGTCTGGAGCAACTGGTGGGACCAGACCACGGGCATGGGCTGGCACGACCACAACTCCTTCCCCATCGCCGGCAGCTTCCCGTCGCCGGCGGCCCATGACACCGGGATCGCCACGGTCGCCCGGAACCCCGGTCACATGGATGCCTTCTGGGCCGGACTGGACGGCAAGATCTGGAGCACCTGGTGGGACCAGGCCACGGGCATGGGCTGGTTCGACCACAACCCCTTCCCCATCGGCCGCGACTTCCCGGTCCCCGCCGCACCCGGCACCGGCATCGCCACGGTCGCCCGGAACTCCAACCACATGGACGTCTTCTGGACCGGCACCGACGGGCAGGTCTGGAGCAACTGGTGGGACCTGAACCAGGGGATGGGCTGGTACGACCACGGCATGTTCCCCATCGCCGCCTCCTTCCCCGTCCCCGCCGCACCCGGCACCGGTATCACCGTCGTCGCCCGAAACCCCAACCACATGGACGTCTTCTGGGCCGGAGCAGACGGCAAAATCTGGAGCACCTGGTGGGACCTCACCAACGGCATGGGCTGGTACAACCACAACCCCTTCCCCATCGCCACCACCTTCCCCGTCCCCGCCACACCCGGCACCGGCATCACCGTCGTCGCCCGAAACCCCAACCACATGGACGTCTTCTGGGCCGGAACGGACGGCAAAATCTGGAGCACCTGGTGGGACCTCACCAACGGCATGGGCTGGTACAACCACAACCCCTTCCCCATCGCCACCACCTTCCCCGTCCCCGCCACACCCGGCACCGGCATCACCGTCGTCGCCCGAAACCCCAACCACATGGACGTCTTCTGGGCCGGAGCAGACGGCAAAATCTGGAGCACCTGGTGGGACCAGACCACGGGCATGGGCTGGTACGACCACGGGGCGTTCTCCATCTGAAGCCCGCCCCGGACCCCCTCACAGCCCACGCCGCCGTACCCCGGCCGCCACCGCCCCCGCCACCACCGCACCGGCCGCCGCCGCGACCGCCCACGCGTCCGCGCGCCGGCGGTGCGGCCGGAGGGCGCCCAGCTTCTCCGGGTGCTCGGCCGGGGCGGGGCCGTCGAGGCCGAGGGCCAGCGCCTCGGCCAGGTGCATGGCCCGGCGGCCCGTGCCGCCCTCCTCGATCTGGGTGCGGCAGCTGAAGCCGTCGGCGAGGACGTACGTCGCGGGTCCGGCGGCGCGGACGGCGGGCAGAACGCCCTGTTCGCCGACGGCCATCGAGACGTCGTGGTGGCCGCGCTCGAAGCCGAAGTTGCCGGCGAGGCCGCAGCAGCCCTCGTCGAGCACGTCGGCGTGCAGGCCGGCGCGTTTCATCAGCTCCCGGTCGGCGTCGAACTTCATGACGGCGTGCTGGTGGCAGTGGGTCTGCACCAGCGCCGTCCGGGCGGCGCGCGGCGGCCGCCAGTCCCGCGGCGCCCGGTTGACCAGCAGCTCCGAGAAGGTGAGGAACTGCTCCGAGAGCCGCTGGACGTCCTGGTCCTCCGGCATCAGCTCCGGCGCGTCGGCCCGGAACACGGCGGTACAGGAGGGTTCCAGGCCGACGACGGGCGTCCCGGCCGCGAGCCACGGCCCGAGCGTGTCGAGGGTCCGGCGCAGCACCCGCTTCGCCGTGGGCAGTTGCCCGGTGGAGATCCAGGTGAGGCCGCAGCAGACGGGCCGTTCGGGGACGGCGACGTGGAAGCCGGCGTCCTCCAGTACCCGGACGGCGGACCGGGCGACGTTCGGGTGGAAGTGGGTGCTGAAGGTGTCCGGCCAGAGCAGGACCGTGCGCGGGTCGGCGGGGTCGGGTACGGGCGTGTCCCGCGCCCGCCACCACTCGAGGAAGGACTCCTCGGCGAACACCGGGAGCGCCCGCTCCCCCGCCACACCCGCCAGCCGCTTCCCGACGGCGCCCAGGCCGGGCGCCTGGAGCAGCGCGTTGACGGCGCGGGGCGCGACGCGGGCGGCCCGGGCCCACACCGGGAGCCAGCCGAGCGTGTAGTGGGCGGCGGGCCGGAGCCGCCCGGCGTAGTGGTGGGCGAGGAACTCGGCCTTGTACGTGGCCATGTCCACCCCGACCGGGCAGTCGGACTTGCAGCCCTTGCAGGCGAGGCAGAGGTCGAGGGCGTCGCGGACGGCGTCGGAGCGCCAGCCGTCGGTGACGGCCGAGTCCTCGTGCCCGTTCAGCATCTCGAAGAGGAGCCGGGCCCGGCCGCGGGTGGAGTGCTCCTCCTCGCGGGTGGCGCGGTAGGAGGGGCACATGACGCCGCCGATGCTGGTGCGGCACTGGCCGATGCCGACGCAGCGCAGCACGGCGCGGCCGAACTCGTGGTCGTCGTGCGGGTAGTGGAAGTGGGTGTCCTCGGCGGAGGGCCGCCAGAGCGGGCCGAGGCGCAGGTTCTCGTCGGCGCGGTGGGGGTGGACGACCTTGCCGGGGTTCATCCTGTCGTCGGGGTCGCAGAGGTGCTTGAGCTCGCCGAACGCGCCCACCAGCCGCTCGCCGAACATGCGGACGAGCAGTTCGCCGCGGGCCTGCCCGTCGCCGTGCTCGCCGGAGAGGGAGCCGCCGTAGTCGTGGACGAGGTCGGCGGCCCGGTGCAGGAAGCGGCGGAAGTCGGCGACGCCCTCGGCGGTGCGCAGGCCGAAGGGGACGCGGGTGTGGACGCAGCCCTGGCCGAAGTGCCCGTAGAGCGAGGCGCTCTGGTACCCGAACTCGGCGAACAGCTTCTTGAGGTCGCGCAGGTAGTCTCCGAGGCGGTCCGGGGGGACGGCGGAGTCCTCCCAGCCCTCCCAGGTCTCGCGGTCGTCGGGCGGCCGGGCGGTGACGCCGAGGCCGGCCTCGCGGGCCTTGAGCATCTCCTGTTCGCGTTCGGGGTCGTCGGAGAGGGCGACGTCCGGGTCGTCCTCGGTCCGGTCGATCGCGCGCAGCAGGGCGCGGGCCTTGTCGTCGGCCTCCTCGGTGCTGTCGCCGGTGAACTGGAGGAGCAGCCAGCTGTCCCCGGCGGGGAAACGGTCGAGGGACTCCGGGTAGGCGCCTTCCTCGCGCATCAGCTGTGCCATGCGGTGGTCGATGGCCTCCAGCTGGTCCGGGTGGCAGTGGTCGAGGAGGCGGGGTACGTCGTCGGCGGCGGCGCAGATGTCGTCGTAGCCGAGGACGAGGACGGTGGCGGCGGCCGGTACGGGGACGAGGTCGAGTTCGGCGTGCAGCACGGTGACGAGGGTGCCCTCGCTGCCGGCCAGGGCGCGGGCGACGTGGAAGCCGTTCTCGGGGAGGAGGGAGTCGAGGTTGTAGCCGGAGACGCGGCGTGGGATGCGGGGGTAGCCGCGCCGGATCTCGGCGAGGTGGCGGTCGGCCAGGCCGCGCAGCCCCCGGTAGAGCCGGGCGCGGTCGCCGCCGGCGGTCTGGATCCGCTCGTACTCGTCGTCGGTGGTCGGGCCGGTCCAGCAGCGGAGTCCGCCGTAGGTGAGGATCTCCAGGCGGCGGAGGTTGTCGACGGTCTTGCCGTAGGACTGGGCGGTGGCGCCGCACGAGTTGTTGCCGATCATGCCGCCGATGGTGCACTGACCGTGCGTGGACGGTTTCGGTCCGAACTTCAGCTTGTGCGGGGCGAGTTGCCGGTTGAGGTCGTCGAGGACGATGCCCGGTTCGACGACGCAGGTGCGGGCCTCGGGGTCGACCGAGACGAGCCGGTGGCAGTACTTGGACCAGTCGATGACGACGGCCCGGTTGGTGGTCTGGCCGGCGAGGCTGGTGCCGCCGCCGCGGGAGAGGACGGGGAGCCCGTACTCGGCGCACACGGCGACCGCCTCGGCGCCGGCGTCGACGGTGCGCGGCAGGACGACGCCGAGGGGCGGCTGCCGGTAGTTGGACCCGTCGGTGGAGTACGCGCCGCGGGTGCCGGCGTCGAAGCGCACCTCGCCGTCGACGCGCCGGGCCAGCGCCTTGCGGGCCGCTTCGAGCGCCCGCTCCTCCGTCCCCTCTGTCGCCTCCGTCTTCCCTGTCGCCCGTCCGTCCGTCATCGGCTCTCCCTCCGTCTCGGCGGGCCGGGCGTGCCGCCGGTCGTCCACACCACCGTGGCACCCGGTGCGGGGTGCCGCAGGGCGTGGACGCCCGATCGGGGGCGCCGCGCCCGGCGGGCCGCCCGGCTGTCGGGCCGGTCCGGCGGCTCGGCCATCCCGCTCCCCTGCCGGGCCGGTCGGCCGCCCGGCCGACCGTCTCGTTCCACGGCCGAGTCGGTTATCCGCCCGGCCGTCCCTCTCCGCGGCCGAGCCGATCAGCCACCCGGCCGTCCCTCTCCGCGACCGGATCGGTCAGCCACCCGGCCGCCTCGTCCCACGACCGGATCGGTCAGCCGCCCGGCCACAGGACCAGCGCCGACAGCAGTCCGATGCCCGCCGCCGTCCACGCCACGTAGTCGCCGACGTGCCCGGAGTGCAGCCGGCGCAGTGGGGCCGCCCACCGCCGGGCCGGGACGGCGCCGCGGACGCCGAGCGCCGCCAGCCCGGTGGCGAGCAGGGCCGAGAGCAGGCCGAGGCCCACGCCCGTCAGGCTCCACCACGCGTACGGGTGCCCGGCGCCGGGCGCGGCATGCGTGCCGTCGAGCACGGTGGCCGCGTATCCGGCGTGGTCGGTGAAGGCGTGCGCGGCGCCGGCCGCGGCGCGGGCGAGGGCGGGGACGAGGCCGACGGCGAGGGAGCCGGCGAGCAGGAGGGCGGCGACCGTGGCCATCAGCGACGGCAGCCGGCGCACCCGGCGGTCGGTCTCGGGTTCCTCCTGGTCGCCGGTGGTCTCGGGGGCGCCGCAGTCGTCCTCCTCGCGGGGCCCGGCGCCGAGGAACACGCGGGCGGCGGCCCGCAGCACCGCGCCGCCGGTCACGGCCGAGACCACGACGTACAGGGCGGTCAGCCAGCCGGCCTGTTCCTCGGCCAGCGCCTTGCCGAGCGCGGTCCCGAACGGCGGCAGCCCGGCCAGCGCCAGCCCGCCGGCCGCGTAGAGGGCGCCGACGCCGCGCATCTCCCGGGCGCGGCCGTGCAGCCGGTGCTCGTCGACGCCGCCGTAGCGGTCGAGGAGGGCGCCGGTGCAGGCGAAGAGGGCGGCCTTGGCGCCCGCGTGCCCGAGGACGTACAGGAACACGCCGGTGACGCCCTCGGGCTCCAGCGCGGCGAGGCCGGCGAGGAACAGGCCGGTGTGGGCGACGGTGGAGAAGGCGAGCAGCCGTTTGAGGTGCCGCTGCTGCCAGCACAGGGCGGCGCCGGTGAGCGCGGTGAGCAGGCCGAGGACGGTCAGGGCGCGCCGGAAGTCCTCGGCGGGGACGCCGCCGGGTCCGGCGAAGACGGTGACGTACACGCGGGCGGCGCCGTAGACGCCCATCTCCACCATGACGCCGGAGAGCAGCATGCAGACGGGTGTCGGGGCGACGGCGTGGGCGTCCGGCAGCCAGAAGTGGAAGGGCACGGCGGCGGCCTTGACCAGCAGTCCGGTGAGGATGAGCACGAACGAGGCGAGGACCAGGGCGTCGTGCCGGCCGGCCGCGTCGAGCTCGCGCCCCGCCTGGGCCATGCCGAGTTCACCGGTGCGGGCGTAGAGGAGGGCGATGCCGAGGAGGGTGGCGTAGCCGCCGAGGGAGTTGACGAAGCCGAAGGCGAGCGCGCCTTGGACGGGCCGGGCCTCCTCGACGCGGTAGCCGGTGAGGGCGTAGCCGACGACGCCCATGAGTTCGAAGAAGACGAAGGCGTTGAAGAGGTCGCCGGTGAGGGCGAAGCCGCACATGCCCGCCTGGAAGAGGAGGATGAGGGCGGGGAAGGCGCCGGCGTGGCCGCGCGGCGGTTCGTCGAAGTAGCGCCACGCGTAGGCGAGGACGGTGACGACGAGGAGCGAGGTGAGGGCGGCGAGGCCGGTGCCGGTGCGGTCGCCGGTGAGGACGATGCCCACCCCGTGGCCGTCGACGGGCCGCCAGTCGCCGGACCAGACGACGTGCGGCCCGCCGGCGAGGGCGGCGACGGCGAGCCCGGCGGAGGCGGCGGCGCAGAGGCAGCCGGTGGTCTCCGCGACCGGCCGCGGCATCCGCCGGCCCGCGCCGGCCAGCAGGGCGGCGCCGAGCAGCGGGACGACAACGATCAGCGGGAGCAGCCGGTCCACCGGGTCAGCCCTTCAGTTCGGAGAGGGCGTCGGGATCGGTGGTGCCGTGCCGTTTGGCGATCTGCACGACGAGGGCGAGCAGCAGCGCCGTCACCGTCGCGCCGACGACGACGTCGGTGAGGGCGAGGGCCTGCACGACGGGGTCGACAACGGGACGCGAGCCGGGCTCGATGTCGGAGAAGACGGGCGCGGAGCCGCCCTTGCGGTAGCCGACGGCGAGGAGCAGGACGTAGGTGGAGGACTGGGTGACGGACAGGCAGCCGACGGCGTGCACGAGGTCGCGGCTGGTGGCCATGCCGTACACGCCGACCAGGAAGATCCACCCGGCGACGAGGTAGGGCAGAACGCTCATCCCTTGCCCTCCCCCCGGTCCTCGTCGCCCTCGATCTCCAGCGCCTGCCCGAGGAACCGGGCCAGCAGGACGACCACGGCGGCGGCCACCTCCACGCCGACCGCGGCGTTGAGCAGCGGCACGGTGCCGCCGGAGGAGAGGGTGTTGAAGGTCCCGTACGGCAGGACGTTGGCCAGGTAGGCGGCGCCGGCGAGCAGCCCGCCCGCGCCGGTGAGGACGTACGCGGCCTCCCCGGCGGCGTCGGCGATCTCGTACGGGCCGAGGGGCCGGACGCGTTCCAGGGCGCGGTAGTCGACGGCGATGTAGAGCAGGTGCACGGCGGTGGCCACGACAACGCCGCCCTGGAAGCCGCCGCCGGGGCTGAGCTGGCCGTGGGCGACGACGTACAGGCCGATGAGCAGGGTGACGGGCAGCGCGAGCAGCCCGTAGCGGCGCGTCCGGTCGGGTACGGGCGAGGGTTTGGGGACGGTCCGGTGCTCGTCGCTCGTCTGCCGGAGGAGGACGACGGTGCCGAGGACGGAGGCGAACAGGATGCTCTCCTCGCCGAGGGTGTCGAGGGCGCGCTGGTCGAAGTTGACGGCGGAGACGGTGTTGGCGGTGTGCCGGAGGAGCGCGGCGTGCACGGCGCGGTCGCCGTAGGGGTGCCGGTCGCCGCCGAAGGGCGGCAGTTCGGCGCAGGCGGCGGTGAACAGGGCGGCGAAGGCGAGCAGCCCGAGGGCCAGGACGCACAGCCGGAAGCGGCGGCTCACCGGGACCGCCCCTTGCCGTCGTCCTCCGCCTGCCTGCCCCGTCCGATCCGCCGCACCTTGCGGACCGTCAGCAGGATCATCAGCGGGGTGATCGCCGACCCGACGGCGAGCTGCGAGAGGCCGACGTCCGGCGCCTGGAGGACGGTGAAGAGGACGGCGAGGCCGAGGCCGAGGAGCGACAGGACGAGGGCCTGCCGGGCCGGGTCCCGGTTGAGGACGGCGGCGGTCGCGGCCGCCGCGACGAAGAGCAGCGCGAGGCCGCCGAGCACGTCATCCACCGCGCACCGCCCGGCTGGTGACCGCTCCCCCGGCGAGCAGCAGCACGCCGATCACGATCAGCTTGGCCATGGCCCGGCCGGGTCCGGTGGCGACGCAGAGCGGGACGACGGTGGCGACGGTGGCGGCCGTGACGAGGGGGCTGAGGAGGCGGGCGGCGGCGGGGGTGTCGGACGGGGTCTCGAAGAGCCGGACGAAGACGAGGGTGCCGGCCGGGCCGAGGACGGAGACGACGAGGGCGAGGTCGGTGTAGGCGGGCCGCTCGTACCCCTGGGCGAGCAGCAGGAACACCAGGCACAGCAGGAGCGTCGCGGTGTTCTGGGCGGTCATCCGGCGCCCGGTCCCGCCGGTCGCGGCGCCCCACAGGCAGGGCCCGAGCCCTCCGAGGATCAGCAGGGCGGCGCCCGCCAGCCACCAGTTCACCGTTCGGCCGCCGCCCGGCGCGCGGCCCTGGCCGCCCACGCCCCGCCCGCCGCGGCCCCCGCCCCCACGACGGCCTCCAGGACATCCACAGTCCCGATCAGCACCACCCACAGCAGCATCAGCCCGGCCCACCACCCCAGCCCCTCGGCCGCGGCGACGGCACGTCCCCTGTCCGACATGCCTGCTCCTCCCTGCGCGCTCCCGAGTGGCCCCCGGATACCCGGCGCCGACCCGGCCATTCCGGCGGTGAGGGCACGAATACCAGACCCCCGGGGCCCCCGCGCGGACCCGGCACCCCGCGTGTCCGCCGCCGGAAAAGGAGGGGCGCGCCCGCCGCCCGGGCCGGAGACTGCCCTCATGCCGACCGTCGACATCGTCCTGGAAACCGCGGACACCACCGGCTTCACCCTCTGGCCGGTGGCGGAACTCCCCCCGTACCGCGCCCTCGCCCTCTCCGGCCGCCTGACGCCGGACGAGACCGGCAGCGCCCTGGCGGCCCTGGCCGCCCACACCACCGGAACGTCCCTCGCCGGCACGCCCGCCCCGGACGCCGCCACCCTCCTCCGCGGCGCCCTCGCGGAGGACGAGATCACCGCCGACGGCGGCCTGCGCTTCCACCACACCGGCCTCGGCGTCACCGTCACCCCCGGCTGCTGCTGCGCCCTGAAGGACTGGCGCGACTGGCTCGCCCTGGCGGACGGCGAACTGCCCTGGCTGGGCCACGACCCGACCCCCCGCCTGGAACTCACCCCCGACACCCTCCGCCTCTGGCCCGACGGCGGCTTCGATGCCGAACCACCACCCACCCACCCCCTCGAGATCCCGACCGCGGACATCCCCGGCATCCTGCGATCCGCACGTGACGACCTGCGTGGCTTCATCGGGCTCGTCGAACACTGGACGACCCGCCACGCACCCGCCCTCGCCGCCGAGCTGACAACCCGCCTGACCGCGGACCTGTCCGTCGACGCGCCGCTGCCCGGGGAGCCCGCCAAAGCGTGACCGCGGCCCCGGAGGCATCCGCGTACCCGCCCCATGAGCCCTCAGCGAGTAGGCGTGAGGTCGGCGGTGACGGGCAGGTCGGGGACTTGGCGGTTGGTCACGACCGCCAGTTCGTAGTCGTGGCGGGTGCCGGGCTGCCACTGGCCGCCGGCGAGGGCGACGGTGGCCACGTTCGGGACCGGGCCGGTGCTCCAGTCGAGGGTGCCTGCGACGGTCTCCAGGCGGGTGGCGGCGAGGGCCGCGGCGATGGCCTGGCGGTCGGTGGGGTCGGTGGCGGTGCGCAGGGCGTGGGCGGCGACCTCGAAGAGAGCGTGGGCCAGGCCGAGGGGCTGGAGCCACTGCCGCCCGGTGGTCTGTTCGTAGGCGGCGGCCAGTTCGGCGGCGGTCGTGCCGTCGAGGGACGAGCGGTACGGGTGGGCCGGGGTCCAGTAGACGAGGGTCGCCACCCCGGCCTGGGGCGGCCGCTCGCCCGAGCTGGTGACCGAGGGCGGGTAGGCGAGCCAGCGGGAGCAGGTGATCAGCCGGGGCCGGACGCCGTGCGCGGCGGCCTGACGGCGGAACAGGGCCAGGTCCCGGCCCGTGGCGGCACTCGTGACCAGGTCCGCGCCGGCTTCGGCGCAGGCGGCGACGTGCCGGGAGAGGTCGGTCGCCGGCTCCGGGTACCCGCCGGGGTCCACGAGCCGGTGGCCCCGGGCCCGGGCGGCCGGTGCGAAGCCGTGGCGCTCGTGGCGCGACCAGGCGCCCTGCGGCCCGTCGTTCCACAGGCAGCCGACCGTCCGGCCCGGTCCGCCGGCGGCCTCCCACAGGTCCGCGAAGACCTCGGCGATCGTGTCGAGCCCCCAGCAGAAGTGGTACGTCCAGCGGAAGGGCGCGCCGTCGTCCGCGCCGCGTCCGTAGTAGTAGACCTGCCAGGGGAAGGTGCTGGAGACGCAGGGGACACCGGCCGTCTCGCAGGCGTCGGCGACGGCCGGCAGCACCCGGGTGCCGGCCAGGGTGAGGACGATCCGCGCGTCCTCGCCGTGGACGAGCTCGTGGACCGCCTGCCCAGCCCCTTCCGCGGTGGACCGGCTGTCGCGTTCCACCAGGCGCACCGCGTACTCGCGGCCCCCGTTGACCAGGCGGCGCAGTGCGGCGGGGCGGAGCAGGCCGGTGACGTAGGTGAGGGGGTCGCCGAGCCGCGCCAGGCGTCCGGTGCGGGCCGCCACCACCCCCACGGTCAGCATCCGCCGCTCCTCGGCACTCGGTTCGCGCATCGCGCGCCTCCTCGCTACGGCCTCCGGCGAGCCGGGGGAGGAACGTGGGCCCCGCCGGTCGCGCAAAGGTGCATGTCCACCCGTATGTCGTGATGACTGGGGATATGCGGTGTCAGGCAGCGGCTACCCGGACGGCGACCCGCCATGCGGGCCGTCACCCGTCGGGGAAGGCGTTCCGGCGGTCGCGGGTGTGGAAGCGGAAGGCGAGGGCGGCGACGAGGAGGGCGCCCGTGAACCAGAGGGGGCCGAGGAGGAGGTAGGGGAGCGGGATCGCGTCGCGGAAGCCGGCGGTCGTGGCGACCTGCATGGCGCCGAAGGACGGGAGGTAGCGGATGACGTCGTCGTCGGCGACCGGGTTGGCGAGCGGGCTCTGCAGGCCGGTGTCGATGATGCTGGTCATGATGATCAGGAGCATGCCGGTGAGTTCACCGCGGACCAGGGCGCCGAGCATCACGCCCAGCCCGCCGTACGTCAGCGCCCCGCAGGCCAGGGCGAGGGCGAGCAGCCACGGCTGCCTCGGCGACCAGTAGAGGCAGACCGCGAACGTCGCGTAGGCACAGGTGACGACCGCGACGACGACGAGGGCCGCCAGCTTCGCGGCGAGGAGGTGGCGGCGCGGGTAACCGGCCATCGCCAGCCGCCGGTCGAAGGCGGCCGCCTTGAACGTCACCGAGAACATCATGAAGCCGACGATGAGGGTGACCGCGTTGAGGGCGCCGGTGATGTTGCCGAGGTCGTTGCCGTGCGCGGTGACCGTCCCGTGCGTGGCGCGCAGCATGAAGCGCACCTCGTGGTGGTCGACGACCGCGTGCCCGAGGGAGATCCACAGCGGGACGAAGAGCACGACGAGGACGAGGGCGAGCCGGTTGCGGACGTGTTCGAGGAGCGCGAAGCGGGCCGCGGTGGCGAAGTACGTCCAGGCGGTGGGCGGCATCGTCACCCCGCCCCCGGGTCGGCACCGGGCCTGGGCCCGGGCCGGGGCTCGGGCCGGGCGCCGGCGGCCAGCCGGCCGTCCTTCAGCCGCCAGAGCCGGTCGAAGCGGGCGGTGTCGTAGGCGATGTGGGAGACCAGGAGGAACGAGCGGCCGGCCGCGCGGAGCGTGTCGGCCAGCTCCCAGAAGCGCTGGTACGACTCCCAGTCGAAGCCCTGGTACGGCTCGTCGAGCAGGAGCAGCGGCGGGTCGTGCATCAGCGCGAGGACGAGGTTGAGCTTCTGCCGGGTGCCGCCGCTGAGCGCGCCGACGCGGTGGTGGCGGTACGCGGTGAACCGCAGCGTGTCCAGCAGTTCGTACGCCCGGCGCAGGCCGGGGAGGCGGTAGGCGACGTGGAACAGCTCCAGGTGCTGGTCCACGGTGAACGCCGGGTTCAGGACCGTCTCCTGCGGGCAGTAGCCGACGGGCCCGGGGCACTCGACCGTCCCCCGGTCCGGCCGGGTCTGCCCGGCGAGGACGCGGAGCAGCGTGGTCTTCCCCGAGCCGTTCTCGCCGACGACCCCGGCCAGGCAGCCGGCCGGCAGGTCGAGGTCGACGCCGCGCAGCACGGGGTGACGGCCGTACGCCTTGTGCACGCCGCGGACGCGCAGCACGGGGGTGGGGGCGGGGACGGGGGCGTCGGGCACGGTCGGCGTTCTCCTCGCCCGGGCGGGCGGAGCGGCGGCAGGGGCGGGCCCCATCCTGACCGCCGTCCGCCCCCGGGCGGCGTCGCATGCGGCGGGTTCCGCCGGGAATCGCCCGATGGGCGGTGCGGGCGGGTCAGCCCAGCCGGCGGGCGGCCTCGACCGCCCAGTAGGTGAGGACGACGTCCGCGCCGGCCCGGCGGACGGCGGTGAGGGTCTCGGCGATGGCCCGGTCCCGGTCGATCCAGCCGCGGGCCGCCGCGGCCTCCAGCATCGCGTACTCGCCGGAGACCTGGTACGCGGCGACGGGGACGCGCGCGTGGTCGGCGATGGTGCGCAGCACGTCCAGGTAGGCCAGGGCGGGCTTCACCATGACGAGGTCGGCGCCCTCCGCCTCGTCCAGCGCGAGTTCGCGCAGGGCGCCGGCGGCGTCGCGCGGGTCCATCTGGTACGTGGTGCGGTCGCCGCGCAGGTCGCACTCGACGGCGTCGCGGAAGGGGCCGTAGAAGGCGGACGCGTACTTGGCGGTGTACGCCAGGATCGCCGTCTCCTGCCGCCCCGCGGCATCCAACGCTGCTCGTACCGCGGCCACTTGGCCGTCCATCATGCCGCTCAGGCCCACGCAGTGGGCGCCCGCCTCGGCGTGCAGCACGGCCATGGCGGCGTAGCGTTCCACGGTGGCGTCGTTGTCCACCCGGCCGTCCGGCGTGAGGACGCCGCAGTGGCCGTGGTCGGTGAACTCGTCGAGGCACACGTCGCTCATCACCACCGCCGCGTCCCCGACCTCGTCGGCCGTCTCCCGCAGCGCCCGCTGCAGGATCCCGTCCGGATCGAGCGCCGCCGAGCCGACGGCGTCCTTGCGCTCGGGCACGGCGAACAGCATCAGCCCGCCCACTCCGGCGTCGACCGCTTCCCGCGCGGCTTTCCGCAGTGAGGGGAGCGTGTGCTGTGTGACGCCGGGCATGGTGGGGACGGGGGTGGGGTCGGTTATGCCTTCCTTGACGAAGAGGGGGAGGACGAGGTGGGCGGGGTGCCAGTTCGTTTCGGCGACGAGGTCGCGTAGGGCGGGGGTGTGGCGGAGGCGGCGGGGGCGGTGGGTCGGGTGTCGGGACATTGGTCCTCCTGGTTGTCGGTGGGGTGCCCCGGTCCCGCCCTTTCACCGTTTCTTGCGGGGGAGGCAAGCCCCCGCACCCCCGGACGGGCTGGAATCAGCCCGTCCGGCGTTTGAGGACGAGCGGCGAAGCCGCGACAAGCGGGGTCTGGGGCGCAGCCCCAGGAAACGGTGAAAGGGAGGGACCGGGGCACCCCCTCAGTGGTCCTTGCGAAGCGCCCGCGCCAGCTCCCGCCCCACCGCCG